>CAZFHV010000031.1:0-22473 GCA_964519095.1 uncultured Chromatiaceae bacterium
AGCGCTGGCCGCGCCTGGCGCAGCTGAGAGGCAACTGAGGAATGACGCTAATCACCTTTGGGATTACCCAACTTTGTTGGAACCTTCCCGCACGGACTCCAGTTAGGACCACAGGGGCTGGGATAGCAGGGGCTGGTCCAAGCGGTCCTCAGCGGGCCCTTTATCCCACTGAACCATTAGGTTATTCTATTGGCTCGATGTTGCACCTCGCTCACCCCTCGCCCCACGTCTTCGCCTGCCACCTCGAGCAGTTCCCGACCCGGGTGCTCGAAGACTCCCATCACCATCCGGTGCTGGTGGATTTCTGGGCCGACTGGTGCGCCCCCTGCCATGCCATGGCTCCCCATCTGGAGCGGGTGGTACAGGAGCTGGGGGGCGCGGTCAAGCTGGCGAAGGTGGAGGTGGACGAGGGCGAGAACATGAAGCTCGCCGGCCACTACCGGCTACGGGGCTTCCCCACTGTGCTGCTGTTCCAGCGTGGGGAGGAGCGAGGCCGCTTCAGCGGCTCGCGCCCCAGCCCTTGGCTGAGGGATTGGCTGGCACAGCATCTGGACAACCACTGGGCCTGATCGGTGGCCGCGGGCCGCCGGCAGGCAAGGCAATGAGGCAATGAAGACAATCATGAGACTTTCCCCACGGCCCCTTAAGGGTTGGATCCTGTCCATGCTCCTGATGGGGTTTGCCGGCGCTGTGGCGCACGCGGGCGAGCTCCTCGCACCCCAGCAGGTGATCGAAGAGGGATCCAATCGCCTGCGGCAGGTGCTGCATTCGGATCGGGAGCTCCTCAAGCGGGATCCCCAGTACGTCTACCGGATCGTAGACGAGAAGTTCCTGCCCCACGTGGACTTCGACCGCGCGGCGGCCCTCGCCCTGGGCAAGCACTGGCCCGTTGCCACCCCGGAGCAGCGCAAGGCGTTCCAGAACGAGTTCAAGCGGCTCCTGGTGCGCTCCTACTCCACGGCCATCGATGAGCTAAGCGACTGGGAGATCCGTTACGAGCCCCTGGAGCTGGCCGCGGGCCAGACGGAGACCCTGGTGCGCACTCAGGTGCTGCGCTCCGACGGGGCCCCCCTCCCCGTGGACTACTCCATGAGTCTCCAGGCCAAGGGCTGGCAAGTCTACGATGTCAAGATAGACGGGGTCAGCCTCATCAGCAACTATCGGTCGAGCTTCACCCAGACCATCCGCACCAAGGGGCTCGATGGGCTGATCGCGGAGCTCTCCGCCGGCAACGCCGCCCGTTCCTCCAAGGGGAGCTAGGGCTCGGCCAGCCAGTCCCGGGGCCGAAGGTAGTGCTCGTAGAGCTCGGCCTCCGGGCTACCGGGCTCAGGTCGCCAGTCGTAGCGCCAGCTCACCTCCGGGGGCAGGGACATGAGGATGGACTCGGTGCGCCCCCCCGACTGGAGGCCGAACAGGGTTCCGCGATCGTAGACCAGGTTGAACTCCACGTAACGGCCGCGGCGGTATTTCTGGAACCCCCGCTCCCGCTCGCCGTAGGCCAGATCCTTGCGCCGTCGCAGGATCGGCAGATAGGCGGGCAGGTAGTGATCCCCCACGCTGCGGGTGAATCCGAAGGCCCGCTCGAAGCCCTCGTTGAGGTCGTCGAAAAAGAGACCGCCCACGCCGCGGGGCTCGTTGCGGTGGCCTAGAAAGAAGTACTGGTCGCACCAGGCCTTGTAGCGGGGGTAGACCTCCGGCCCGAAGGGGTCGCAGGCCGCCTTGGCCACCCGGTGCCAGTGAAGGACGTCCTCCAGGAAGGGGTAGTAGGGGGTCAGGTCGAAGCCCCCGCCGAACCACCAAACCGGGTCCACGCCCTCCCGCTCCGCCAGGAAGAAGCGCAGGTTGGCGTGGGAGGTGGGCACGTAGGGGTTGCGCGGGTGGATGACCAGAGACACCCCCAGGGCCTGGAAGCCTCCACCGGCCAGCTCGGGGCGGCTGGCACTCGCCGAGGGCGGCAGTCGCTCACCCCGGACCTGGGATAAGTTGACCCCGGCCCGCTCCAGCACCGTCCCGCCCTCGAGCAGCCGGCTCCGCCCGCCGCCCCCTTCGGGTCGCTCCCAGGTATCCTCGCGGAAGCGGGCGCCGGGCTCCTCCCCCTGAAAAGCCTGGGTGATCCGCTCCTGGAGGTCCAGGAGATAGGCCCTGACGGCCTCGATATCGGGCGAATCGGTCATGTCGCCGCGTAGACCCCCCGGGCCTCAGGCCCGCACCAGGGCCCCGGTGCGCGCATCCTGGATGCGGCTCGGGCTAGTGCTGCGGCCGCAGGCGCCCGGAACCAGGTAGTCGATCTCGCCGCCCAGACGGAGCCGCACCTCCATCGCGGTGCGGGCCGGCGGCTGGGTGCTGCGGTTGGCGCTGGTGGAGACCAGGGCCCCGCCCCAGGCGCGGCAGAGGGCCGCTGCGATGGGGTGGGCGGTCACCCTGACCGCGAGGGTGCTGTGCTCGCCCCGGAGCCAGTGAGGGGTGTCGGGGCGGGCTGGCAGGAGCCAGGTGAAGGGCCCTGGCCAACTGGCGCGGACCCTTGCCATGGGCTCGGGTTCCACCTCCGTGACGAAGGGCTCCAGTTGGGCGAAATCGGCGCCGATCAGGATCAGCCCCTTGTGGATGGGCCGCCCCTTGACCTCCAACAGCCGCAGCACCGCGGCCTCGTTCCGGGGATCGCAGCCCAGCCCAAAGACCGCCTCGGTGGGATAGGCGATCAGTCCCCCCGCTGCCAACACCTGGGCCGCACGGCGCAGGTGGAACGAGGCGTCGTCCACGGAGGGGGCGATCAGCCCCGGCGCTGGGCCTGGAGGGCGGCGTCCTTGGCCAGGACCCCCTGGGTGTTGGCCCCCCGCTCCGCCGCGAGGCGCTCGCGCAGGGCGGGGTCGGAGAGGGCGAGGATCTGGGCCGCCAGGTAGGCCGCGTTGGTGGCCCCCGCCTTGCCGATGGCCACGCTGGCCACCGGGATGCCGCCGGGCATCTGCACGGTGGAGAGCAGGGAGTCCATGCCGTTGAGGGGACCCGCCGCCAAGGGGATGCCGATCACGGGCCGCAGGGTGAGGGCCGCCACCGTGCCGGCGAGGTGTGCGGCGAGACCCGCAGCGGCGATGAACACCGCACAGCCGCGGTTATCCGCGTCCTTCACGTAGGCGTGGGTGGCGCTAGGGGTGCGGTGGGCGGAGGTGATCTTGACCTCGCAGGGGATGCCCAGGCGATCGAGGACATCGAGCGTCGTCTGCAGGGTCGGCAGGTCGGAGTCCGACCCCATCAAAACCGCGACGAAGGGTGGCTGCATGGGGGTTCTCTCCAGGGGAATCAGGGGCGCAGGGCTTCAGGGCGTTGGTCGGCGGCGACCTAGGCGCGTTTGGCCTCGGGCGCGGCGGAAGTCGGGGCGGCCTCGGCGAAGCCGCATTCCTTTTGCGGGCAGACTCGCTCGGCCCCCTTGCGCTTGGTGACCTTTAGGGTCAGGATCGGCCAGCCGCAGCCCGGGCAGGGTTCCGCGATGGGCTCGTTCCAGACCGCGTAGTTGCACTTGGGGTAGGTGCAGCAGGAATAGAAGAAGGTGCTGCGCCGGGACTTGCGCTTGAGCAGTGTCCCCTGCTGGCAGCTCGGGCACTCGATGCCCGTGTCCTCGGGTTTCTGCCGGGGCTCGATGTAGGTGCACTTGGGGTAGCCGGAGCAACCCACGAAGCGGCCGTAGCGTCCCTGTTTCACCACCAGGGCCGAGCCGCACTGGGGACAACTGCGGTCCGGGACCACCTCGGGGGCTGGCTCGGCCTTGTCTGGCCGCTCCAGGTCGCGGGTGAAGTCGCACTTGGGGTAGCCCGTGCAGCCGACGAAGCGGCCCCGGCGACCGAGCCGGATGGCGAGTGGCGCGCCACACTTGGGGCAGGCCTCGTCCAGGGCCTCCTGGGTGACGTCGCTGCGCTTGACGTTCTCGTCGGTATAGCTGATCCGTGACTTGAACGGCCCCCAGAAACCCTCCAGCAGGGGGACCCAGTCCCGCTCGCCCCGGGAGACCGCATCCAGGTCGTCCTCCAGGCGTGCGGTGAAGTCGTAGTCCACGTAATCCGAGAAGTGGCTGGTGAGGAAGCGGTTGACGATCCGACCCACGTCGGTGGGGTGGAAGCGCTTGGTCAGGAGCTTGGCGTATTCCCGCTCCTGCAGGGTGGAGATGATGGCCGCGTAGGTTGAGGGCCGCCCGATGCCCAGCTCCTCCAGGGCCTTCACCAGACTCGCCTCGGTGTAACGGGGCGGCGGCTCGGTGAAGTGCTGCTCGCTGCGGATGCCGAGCAGGTCCACCCACTCCCCTTCCACCAGGGGGGGCAGGATGGTCTCTTCGCTGTCGGGGGCACCGCCGTCGTCCTGGCCTTCCAGGTAGACCTGCATGAAGCCGGGGCTGGCCACCGTGGAGCCCGTCGCGCGGAAGCCGTTATCCTCGCCACAGCCCAGGTCCACCGCGACGGTGTTGATGGTGGCGTGGATCATCTGGCAGGCGATGGCGCGCTTCCAGATCAGCTCGTAGAGCCGGTGCTGGTCGCGGGTCAGGTGGGCGAGCAGGGACTCGGGGGTGCGCGCGGCGGCGGTGGGGCGGATGGCCTCGTGGGCCTCCTGGGCATTCTTTGCCTTGGTCTTGTATTGGCGTGGGGAGGAGGGCAGCTGGTCCGCCCCGTAGCGTTCCCGGATGAAGTCCCGGATGGCGCCTATGGCCTCCCCGGCCAGGTGCACCGAGTCGGTGCGCATGTAGGTGATGAGACCCACCGACTCGCTGCCGATGTCCACCCCCTCGTAGAGCTGCTGGGCCAGGCGCATGGTGCGCTGGGCGGTGTAGCCGAGCTTGCGGGCCGCCTCCTGCTGCAGGGTGGAGGTGGTGAAGGGTGGGGCGGGGTTGCGGCGACGCTCCTTGCGCTCGATGCGCCTGACGAGGAGCCGCCCCTGGGCCGCCTGGGTGAGCCGCTCCTGTGCCTCCCGGGCCTGGGACTTGTCGACCAGGGAAAACTGCTCGATCTTCTCGCCCGCCAATTCCACGAGGCGCGCGCTGAAGGGTCGGGTCTCCTTGGCCAGGTCTGCCTCCAGGGTCCAGTACTCCTGGCGGCGGAAGGCCTCGACCTCCTCCTCCCGCTCCACGATCAGCCTGAGGGCGGGGCTCTGCACCCGACCCGCAGAGAGCCCACTGCGCACCTTCTTCCACAGCAGGGGCGAGAGGTTGAACCCCACCAGGTAGTCCAGGGCCCGGCGCGCCTGCTGGGCATTCACGAGCTCCATGGACAGCCGCCGGGGGTGGGCCACGGCCTCCTGAACCGCCCGCTGGGTGATCTCGTTGAACACCACCCGGTGCACCGCCTGCTGCTTCATCGCCTTGTGGGCGGAGAGGAGCTCATAGAGGTGCCAGGCGATGGCCTCGCCCTCCCGGTCCGGGTCCGTGGCCAGGTAGAGGGCCTGGGCGCGGGCCAGCTTCTTGGCGATGGCGTCCACGTGGCGCTCGTTCTTGTCGATCACCTCGTAGCGCATGCGGAAGCCGTCCTCGGGGGTGACCGCGCCCTCCTTGGGGATGAGGTCGCGCACATGGCCATAGGAAGCCACCACCTCGAAGTTGGCGCCGAGGTACTTCTTGATGGTCTTGGCCTTGGCGGGGGATTCGACGACGACGAGATTCATCAGGGGGAGCGTTCCTTCGGCCACAAAGCTTATAAGCAATAGCTAAGCCGCTCCTGCCCTGTCAAGGGTGGTTGTAGAAAAGCTGTAGAAAGCGCGGGGCAGTCCCGGCGCGAGGCCGGGTTGGCGAGGAGGGGCCTTGCGGGCGGGTGTGGGCGGGTCCCCCTCAGGTGCCGCCGCGGCAGTAGCGCCCGCCGGGGCAGGGGAGGATCTGCCCTCGCAGCTCCAGGATAAGGAGCATGGCCGCCACCTGCTGGGGGCTGAGGCCGGAGCGGGCGATCAGCTCGTCCGGGGCCATGGGGTCGTGGCCGATGTGGCCGAGGAGCAGCCGGTAGGCCTCGTCGAGGGGCTCATCCTCGGACCTGGCCCGGCCAGAGGGGGTCAAGTCGGTGGGCGTCGGCGCCGGCCGGTTCCCGATGAGGGGTGCCAGCTCCTCCAGGATGTCCTGGGCGCTCTCCACCAGCTTGGCCCCCTGGCGGATCAGGGCATGGCAGCCTCGTGCCAGGGGGTTGTGGATGGAGCCGGGAATGGCGAACACCTCCCGTCCCTGCTCCGCCGCCAGCCGGGCGGTGATCAGGGACCCGCTCTGGGGGGTGGCCTCCACCACCAGGGTGCCCAGGCTCAGGCCGCTGATGAGGCGGTTGCGCCGGGGGAAGTGCTCGGCGCGGGCCCCGACCCCCGGCGGAAACTCGCTGACCAGGGCACCGCCGCTGGCGATGCGGTGGGCCAGGTCCCGCTGGCTGGCGGGATAGACCCGATCGGGACCCGTCCCCAAGACGGCCAGGGTCTGTCCCGCAGCCAGCGCCCCCTCATGGGCCGCGGCATCGATGCCGATTGCCAGACCGCTGGTGATCACCAGGCCGCAGTCCGCCAGTTCCCGCGCAAAGGCCTGGGCGTTCTGCAGGCCGCTGGGGGTGGGGTTGCGGCTCCCCACGACGGCGAGCTGGGGCTGGGAGAGGAGCTCCGCATCCCCCAGGACGAACAGGAGCGGCGGGGGATCGTTCAGCTCCGCGAGCAGGGGCGGATAGCGGGGGTCCCCCAGGGTGAGGAGGGAGGCGCCCGGCTGCTCCAGCCAGCGCAGATCCCCCTCGATGCCGCTCGGGTCCGGCCCGGCGAGGTAGGCGAGGCCGGGGGCCTTGACCCCGAGCTCCCGGAGCTCCCGGTCAGGGGCGGCGAGGACCGCGGCGGGGGAGCCATAGCGCTCGAGGAGCCGGCCGAAGGTGAGGGGACCGATCCCCGGCGCCCGGCCGAGGATCAGCCAGGGGCGAGGGTCCCGTGGCACCGCTTCGGGGGTCAAGGTTCGGTGGCGGGACTGATCAGCTCTGGGGTGGCCGGATACGATCGTAGAGGTGGATGGGGCCGGTGGCGCTCATCACCAAGGCGAAGCTCAGGCGCTCGAAGCTGCGGAAGACCATCAGGATCCCGGTCTCCTCCAGGGGCAGCCGGATCTGGGTCTCGGGCCAGCTCACCGATGGCCAATCCTGGTAGGGGGCGGGTTGATCCAGCCACCACTGCTCCCGGGCGATGGGATCGCTGACCTTGTTCCCCCCCTGGAAGATCTTGTAGACAGCGCCCGGTAGTACCCCGTCGCTGCGGCCCCGGCTGATCACCACCAGGTCGTAAACCCCGATCTCATAGACCCCCCGCAGCACACCGACGATGCGACCCCCGGTCCCAGGGGGGGCGGGGCGGGGGAAGAAATCCGCGAGCTCCAGGGGCTCCAGGGGCTCCAGGGGCACCAGGCGATCCCCAACCAGGGTCTCCAGGGCCATCTCGGTGATGCGCAGTTTGGCGATTTCCCCGGGTCGCTCCACGCGCGCCACCCCGATGAAGCTTGCCTCGTAGCCGAGGATGTCCCCGGAGTCCGGGTCCTCGTAGGCCTTGCCGAGGCGAACGATCTGGTAGTCGCCGATGTTGGGGTCCAGGTCGCCACGGGCGTAGATCTCATCCCCTAGCCCGCCCGTGATGTGCTCGCTGACGAAGTGCACCACGTAGGGGGCCCGTTCCTGGAGGCCGCTGTCGCCGACATAGGGACGGGTCAGGAAGTGGCCTATCACGGAGAGGGGAATGGCGGGGATGCCCCCGTCGAGGGGGATCTCCCGTACCCGGGGTGACAGCTTGACGACGGGAATGCCGCCGTGCCGCTCCACCTTGGCGTGGGTGCGTCCCCCCCCGGACACCAGGCGGATGCGGTCCCCGGCCTGGAGCCGCTCGGGGCGCCCGATGCCCGGGTTGGCCTCCATGAGCTCCGGCCAGCGCCAGGGTTCCCGCAGGAATCTGCCGGCGATGCCCCAGAGGGTGTCGCCCGGCTGAACCCGATAGCTCTGGGGTCGGTCGGGCTGAAGTGCCCCCTCCTCGACGGCTGCTCGGGCCACCGTGGCAGATAGCAGACACCCGATAACCACGAGGGCGAAGGAGCGCAGACGGCTCGGCATGCTGATTCCCCTGTCCTGGGGCGCAATGAGTCCTGGAAACGCGGACTTAACGCCCTTACGATACGAAGCCAGGGCAATGGTAGTCCAACAACACGACGGGATACCACAGTTGCGGGAACCCCCTTATGGCCATCCTCGAGATCCTGCATTTTCCTGATCCACGCCTGCGGCAGCGGGCCCTTCCGGTGTCCGAGGTGGATGAGCGCATCCGCCGCCACCTCGACGACATGCTCGAGACCATGTATCAGGCCCCGGGCATCGGCCTGGCGGCCACCCAGGTGGCGATCCCCCTGAGGATCCTGGTCGTCGACATCTCCGAGGAGAAGAACCAACCCCTGTTCCTGGTCAACCCGGAGATCCTGGAGCGAGGGGGAGAGGAGACCCGCGAGGAGGGCTGCCTCTCGGTGCCCGGTTGCTACGAGAACGTCACCCGTGCCGCCGAGATTCGGGTCCAGGCCCTGGATCGCCAGGGTGAGCCCCTGAGCTTCACCGCGGACGGGCTGCTCGCGGTCTGCATCCAGCACGAGCTGGACCATCTGGACGGCAAGCTGTTCGTGGATTATCTGTCCCCCCTCAAGCGGCAGCGGATTCGCAAGCGCCTGGAGAAGGAATCCCGCCAGCAACGACCCACCCACCCCGAGCCACGCCAGCGGGCTATCTGAAGCCTCGTGTCCCACCCTCTGGCTCCAGGGACGGGCCGCCCCCGCCACCGATTGCAGCGTTCCCCGAGCATCCCATGCGCCCCCTGAGCATCCTCTTCGCCGGCACCCCCGAGTTTTCCGTGCCCAGCCTGGAGGCCCTGCTAGGGGGTCCCCACCGGGTGGTGGCCGTCTACACCCAGCCCGACCGCCCATCCGGGCGCGGTCGCAAGCTGAGCCCCAGCCCCGTGAAGGCGCTGGCATTGGCCCAGGGGCTAGAGGTTAGGCAACCGCTGAGCCTGAAGGGGTCTGCGGAGGCCGAGGTCCTCGCCGCCCTGGCCCCCGACCTGATGGTGGTGGTGGCCTACGGGCTGCTACTGCCCGCGTCCGTTCTGGCGATTCCGCCCCTGGGGTGCCTCAACGTGCACGCCTCGCTCCTGCCCCGCTGGCGAGGTGCCGCGCCCATCCAGCGGGCCATCGAGGCGGGTGACGCTGAGACGGGCGTCACCCTCATGGGCATGGAGATCGGGCTGGATACGGGCCCCATGTACCTCAAGCGGTCCGTCCCCATCGCTGCCACCGACACCGCCGGCACACTCCACGACCGACTCGCCGCGGTGGGGGCGGAGGCCCTGGTCGCGGCCCTGCCGGGGATCGCCGATGGGAGCCTGGTGCCGGCGCCCCAGGACGATGCCCAGGCGACCTATGCCCGCAAGCTCGACAAGGAAGAGGCAACCCTCGACTGGACCCGGCCCGCCGCGGAGCTGGCCCGGCGGGTACGGGCCTTCAATCCCTGGCCCGTGGCCCAGACCCCCTGGCGCGGGGAGCCCCTGCGGCTGTGGATGGCCGAGGCCCTGCCCGGCGGGGGCTCCTCGCCGCCGGGGCAGGTGGTTGCCACCAGCCGCGCCGGGATCGAGGTCCAGTGCGGGGAGGGGATCCTACGCATCACCGAGCTCCAGGCCCCGGGTCGCCGCCCCCTCCCGGCGGCGGAGTTCCTCAACGCCAACTCCCTGGAGGGCGCGCGCTTTGGCTGAGGCCAGCGCCCGGGTCCCGCGGCCCCTCCGCCCCACCAACGGGGGGGCGCACAGCCGTGCCCTCGCCGCGACCCTGGTGGCGGAGGTCCTCGGGGCCGGGCGGAGCCTCGCGGAGGCCCTGGAGGGACGCCTTGCCGCGGACCTGGATGGCCGGGACCGGGCCCTGGTTCAGGAGATCGCCTACGGGGTGCTGCGGGACCTGCCCAGGCTCAGGGCCATCGCGGAGGGGCTGCTCCCGCGCCCCCTCGACGATCAGGACCCCCTGGTGGGGGCCCTGCTCCTGGTGGGGCTCTACCAGCTCGAGGCCCTGCGCGTCCCCGATCACGCGGCCATCGGCGAGACGGTGCAGGCGGCGCGGCTCCTCTCCAAGACCTGGGCCAGTGGCCTGCTCAATGCCCTGCTGCGGCGTTTCCAGCGGGAGCGGGTCGCCCTCACCAAGGACCTGGATCGGCGCCCGGATCTGGTCTGGGGTTTCCCCCCCTGGTTGATCGCCCGGCTCCAGGCCGCCTGGCCGGCGGAGTGGCGGGAGATCCTCAGGGCGAGCAATGAGCGACCGCCCCTTTGTCTGCGCGTAAATCCCCGGCGCACCGACCGTGCCGCCTATGCGGAGCGGTTGGCGGCGGCGGGGATCACGGCCCGACCCATCCCCCACGCCCCCCAGGGCCTGGTGCTGGACCGCCGCCTGCCGCCCACGGAGCTACCCGGCTACGCGGAGGGTCTGTTCTCCGTGCAGGATGGGGCGGCCCAGCTGGCCGCACCTCTCTTGAAGGCGGCGACGGGGCAGAGGCTGCTGGATGCCTGCGCCGCCCCCGGGGGCAAGACCGGCCATCTCTTGGAGCTCGGCGGCCCGGGCCTCGCCCTCACCGCGGTGGATCGGGAGGAGGGACGCATCGCGCGGGTCGCGGAGAACCTGGCCCGGCTCGGCCTCGGCGCCGAGCTGATGCTCGGTGACGCCTCCGCCCCCCAGGGGCCGTGGAGCGAGCGGCGCTACCAGCGCATCCTGCTTGATGTCCCCTGCAGTGCCACGGGGGTGATCCGCCGCCATCCCGATATCAAGTGGCTGCGCCGGCCCACCGACATCCCGCCGCT
This sequence comes from uncultured Chromatiaceae bacterium, assembly GCA_964519095.1. Lineage (GTDB taxonomy): Bacteria > Pseudomonadota > Gammaproteobacteria > Chromatiales > Chromatiaceae > JAEHCY01. Next base: position 10,834 of record CAZFHV010000031.1, read on the forward strand.
GGTCGCTACCCAGGCACGGATGCTCCGCGCCCTCTGGCCGCTCCTCGAGCCCGGCGGGATGCTCCTGTACGTGACCTGCTCCCTGCTGCCGGAGGAGAACGAGCGGCAGGTCCAGACCTTTCTCGCCGATACCCCGGACGCCCGCGAGCGACCCATCGCCGGGGACTGGGGACGGCCCCGCCCCGTGGGCGTGCAGCTCTTGCCGGGGGATCTGGGCATGGACGGCTTCTATTACGCCCGGCTCGAGCGGTGCCTCGCCTGAGCCCCGGCCGCCGCGCCACCCAGGGTCGCAACCGGCGCTGGGCCGCGGCGCTGGCGGCGCTCCTGGTGCTGATGAGCGGAGTGGCGCTGGCCGCGGCCTTCAGCGTCATCTCGGTCACCACCCGCCTGGAGGGCAACCTCTACGTGGCGGATGCCCGCATCGACTACCGCTTTAGTCCCGTGGCCCTGGAGGCCCTGGACAACGGCGTGCCCCTGACGGTGGACGTGCACGTCCAGGTCCGCCGCCGCTCCGCCTGGCTGTGGGAGGACAGCCTGGTGGACCGCCACCTCCGCTACAGCATCCGCTACCAGCCCCTCTCGGAGCGCTACCTGGTGGCCCAGCTCCCCGAGGGATTCAAGAAGAGCTTCGTCTCCCGGGAGTCGGCCATCGTGGCACTGGGGGAGCTGGAGGGGATCCCGCTTCTCGGACAAGACCGGCTCAAGCCTGGCGAGCGCTACGAGGTCCAGCTCAATGCCTCCCTAGACCTGGAGGCCCTGCCCCTGCCCCTGCGACCCATGGCCTACCTCAGGCCCTCCTGGAAGCTCTCCAGCGGCTGGAGCGAATGGAAATTGCAGCCATGAGGCGCTGGCGGCGGCCCAAGCTGTGGCCCATCGTCGCCTTCCTCCTGGTGCTCCTGGTGGCGCTCGATCTGATGAGCGACGCCATCCAGAACTCGGATCGGCTCAGCCGCGCCTTCGTCCCCCTCCTCACCCTGGTCCTGGCGGGCCTGGTTGGGCTCACGGGGATCGTGGTGGTCAACGTGGTGCGGCTGGTGGGGCTCTACCGCCGTCAGGCAGCCGGCTCACGGCTCACCGGCCGGCTGGTGCTGCTGTTCGCCGCCATCTCGCTCCTGCCCGTGGCGGTGGTCTACTACCACTCGCTGGCTTTCCTACTCAAGGGGATCGATAGCTGGTTCGATATCCAGATCGACCGTGCGATCGCCGACTCTCTCGCCCTGAGCCAGGCGTCCCTCGATCTCAACCGCCGGGTGCTCCTGAAATACAGCGAGGGGCTCCTGGGAGAGGTGGGGGGCGAGACCGAGGCCACCATGCCCCTAGCCCTGGACACCGCCCGGCGGCGCTCCGGGGCCCTGAGCCTGACGGTGATGAATTCCCACGGGCGAGTGATCGGCTCCTCCTCCGCGGATCCCACCCAGATCGTCCCGGTCCTCCCCGAGTCCGAGGTGCTGGCCCAGGTCCGGGAGGGCAACAACTACGTGGGACTCGACACCCGCCCCGCTGAGGGGCTGGTGATCCGCACCCTGGTGCGCCATCCCAAGGGGAGCCCCGTACTGCTGCAGGCGATCTTTCCCACCTCCGAGCGGGTGTCCGCCCTCTCGGAGCGCCTCGAGCTCGCGTACAACCGCTACAAGGAGCTGGCCTACCTCCGTCAGCCCCTCAAGCTGAGCTTCTCCGTCACCCTCTCCCTGGTCCTGCTGTTCGGACTGCTCACCGCCCTGGTCGCCGCCTTCGAGACCGCCCGGCGTCTGGTTGCCCCCATCACCGACATCGCCCACGGCACCCGGCGGGTGGCGGAGGGCGACTACAGCCATCAGCTCCCCCTGACCCGGCGCCACGATGAGCTCGACTTCCTGGTCGCCTCCTTCAACGCCATGACCCGGCGCATCGCCCAGGCCCGGGACGTGGCGGAGCGCAGCAGCCGCGAGGTGGAGGCCCAGCGCAGCTACCTGGAGACGGTGCTCGGGCATCTCTCCACCGGCGTGATGGCCTTCGACTCCAGTGGGCTGCTGCGCACCGCCAACCCCGCGGCCCATCAGATCTTGAAGGTCGAGCTCGAGGCCTTCGTCGGGGAGCCCCTTGCGGAGCTCTTGACCGCCCATCCCCGCCTGGAGCCCTGGGTGGTGGCGATGGCGGCCTCCTTCCATGAGGAGGGGGACTGGCGCGGCGAGGTGACGCTCTTCGGTGGCGAGGGTCGGCAGGTATTGATGTGCCACAGCACCCCCTTCGATCCCCCCGGGGAGGCCCGTCGCGGCTGGGTGGTGGTGTTCGACGACATCACCAAGCTGATCAAGGCCCAGCGGGATGCGGCCTGGGGCGAGGTGGCGCGGCGTCTCGCCCACGAGATCAAGAATCCCCTCACCCCCATCCAGCTCTCCGCGGAACGGCTCAGGCGCAAGTACCTCACCCAGCTCCCGGAGGCGGATGCCCGGGTCCTGGATCGTGCCACCCTGACCATCGTGCAGCAGGTGGAGGCCATGAAGGAGATGGTCAATGCCTTCTCCGACTATGCCCGTCCGGCCAAGATAGAGGTGGAGCCCCTGAAGCTCGATCAGCTCCTCACGGGGATCCTGGAGCTCTACCGCAATGCGGAGGTCTGTCTCCAGGAGGATTTCCGGGCGCCCGGGACCCTGGTGAGGGGCGATCCCCTGCGGCTGCGCCAGGTGGTGCACAACCTGATCAAGAATGCCCAGGAGGCCCTCGAAGGTCAGGCGGAGGGGTGCATCCGCGTCAGCACCGCCCTGGTGGAGGACAGCGACGGGGCCTGTGTGCAGATGCGGGTGGAGGACAACGGTCCCGGGTTCGACGAGGCCCTGCTCGGGCGCCTGTTCGAGCCCTATGTGACCAGCAAGGCCAAGGGCACCGGTTTGGGGATGGCCATCGTAAAGAAGATAATAGAAGAGCATGGCGGCATGATCTCCGCCGAGAACGGCGAGCGGGGGGCGCGGGTGGTGGTGCGGTTCCCCGTGTTCGGGGCTCACTTCGACCATGCATCCATCTTCGGGGCCCCCGCCGGGCCGATGACGTAAGGGAGGGGTATGAGCTCAGCCTACATTCTGGTGGTCGACGACGAGCCCGATATCCGCGAGCTGGTACGGGAGATCCTCGAGGACGAGCACTACGAGGTCGGGACCGCAGAGAATGGCGAGACCGCCCGCCTGGCGCTACGGGAGCGGCGCCCCGACCTGATCCTGCTCGACATCTGGATGCCCGACCTCGACGGCATCAGCCTGCTCAAGGAGTGGGCGGAGGACGAGGGCCTACCCTGTCCGGTGGTCATGATGTCGGGTCACGGCACGGTGGAGACGGCGGTGGAGGCCACTCGGCTTGGGGCCTACGACTTCCTCGAGAAGCCACTCTCTCTCGCCAAGCTCCTTCTGACCGTCGAGCGTGCCCTGGAGGCCGATCGACTGGTGCGCGAGAACGTGGGACTCAAGCGGCGCACCCCCGCCATGCTCGAGCCCGCGGGCCGCAGCCCCGCCATGCAGCGGCTGCGCGAGCAGGTCAAGCGCATCGCCCAGCACGACACTTGGGTGCTGATCACCGGCGAGGCGGGTAGCGGCCGGGAGACCTTCGCCCGCTACCTCCACGCCCAGAGCCCGCGCCGCAGCCGGCCCTTCGTCGATCTCGGCGTATCCGCCATCGCCAGGGGCAACGCCGCCAGGGAGCTGTTCGGCAGCGAGCAGCCCGATCACCTGCACTACGGCAGCCTGGAGCAAGCCAGCGGCGGCACCCTTTTCCTCGACGAGGTGGCAGACATGGACCTGGAGGCCCAGGCCCAGCTGCTGGGCGCCCTCGACACGGGCGCCTTCCTGCGTGTGGGCGGCACCGATCCGGTGAAGATCGACGTGCGCATCATCGCTGCCACCCAGCGTGACCTGGAGGACGAGGTACAGGCGGGGCACTTCCGAGAAGACCTCTTCTATCACCTCAACGTGGTACCGCTCCATGTTCCGCCCCTGCGGGAGCACAACGAGGACATCCCCGAGCTCTTGAGCTACTACGTCAACCACTTCGCCACCCACGAGAAGCTCGCCTACCGCCGCTTCAGCGTCGGGGCCCAGAACTTCCTGCGCAACTACCACTGGCCGGGAAACATCCGCGAGCTCAGGAACCTGGTGCAGCGGGTCCTGATCCTAGGCGCGGGAGACGAGGTGGGGCAGGCGGAGGTGGAGGCCGCCCTGGGCAAGGGCATCGCCGCCCAGCCCCAGTCCGCCGAGGGACTGGTCTCCTTCGATCAGCCCCTGCGGGAGGCCCGGGAGGTGTTCGAGAAGGCCTACCTCGAGTACCAGCTCGACAAGCACGGGGGCAATGTGAGCAAGATGGCCAAGGAGGCCGGCATGGAACGCACCCACCTCTATCGCAAGTTGCGCTCCCTGGGGATCGAGATCAAGGAACGGCGCTAGCCGACCCGCTCCCATGGGCGTCATCGACAACCTGGAGGCCCTGCTGGCCCAGGGCCAGGATAGTCCCCTGCTGCGCTACGGTCTCGGCCATGAATACTGGAAGGCCGGTCAGCCGGAGCGGGCCATCGCTCACCTCGCCCTCGCCATCGAGCGCAATCCCCACCACTCCGCCAGCTGGAAGGTCTACGGCCGCGCCCTGGCCGATGCGGGACGGCTAGGGGACGCCCTGGAGGCCTTCGCCCGCGGGATCGAGGTGGCGGACCGGCAGGGAGATGTCCAGGCCGCCAAGGAGATGGGGGTGTTTCGTCGACGTCTCGAACGACAACTGGGTCCCTGAAGGGTGCCGCGGGACGAGGATGCCCGTATCCGCGACGGGCTGAGTCCTCGAACCTTGTGCCCGGAATCCTTGTCGCCAGTCGCAGTTGCTCTGGCCCTCGGAACTTCCTTGACGCCCGCGTCCGGCCCGCGACGAGTAGGAGCCGGCCCGGCGGTTGGAGCCCCTTTGAGCTTGCTCGATTAGGAGGGAGGAGCAGTCCGCCGGTCCCGGTGGGCGCCCTGGGCGCCCGCTGCACAGGCTCTGTCTCTTGCGACGCCTCGCCCCTCCTGGTGCACCGCAGGGCCTCAAAGGCCCCCCGCTTTCACACCCGAGCCCTCGTGAGGAGGCGGTGCTCCCCGCACAGCCCTTGGCCCAAGGGGATTGGTCCCACACCTCGGCTGGGTCCCGGCTATAATCCAGCCCCTTTGCCCTGTGACCAACGCGAGGCCGATGGATTACCTCCTCTTACTGAAAGCGCTCATCCTCGGTGTGGTCGAGGGGCTGACCGAGTTCCTCCCCATCTCCAGCACGGGTCATCTGATCATTGCCGGAGACCTGCTGGACTTCAACGATGAGCGGGCCAAGGTGTTCGAGATCGCCATCCAGTTGGCGGCGATCCTGGCGGTGGTGTGGGAATACCGGGTCAAGATCGGCCAGGTGCTGGTGGGGCTGCCGCGGGACGGCCGGGCCCAGCGCTTTGCCCTCAACCTGGTCGTCGCGTTTCTCCCGGCCGCGGTACTGGGGCTGATGTTCTCGAAGATCATCAAGGCCTATCTCTTCAACCCCATCACCGTGGCCACCGCCTTCATCGTCGGCGCCCTGCTGATCCTCTGGGTGGAGCGGCGCCGGCACCGGGTGCGGGTGTTCGAAGTGGATGACATGACCTGGAAGGACGCGCTCAAGGTGGGCCTGGCCCAGGCCCTGGCGCTGATCCCCGGTACCTCGCGGGCCGGGGCCACCATCATCGGCGGCCTGTTCTTCGGCCTGAGCCGGCGCACGGCCACGGAGTTCTCCTTCTTCCTCGCCATCCCGACCATGTTCGCGGCCACCTTCTACGACATCTACAAGCACCGGGACCTGCTGCACCTGCACGACATCCCCCTGTTCCTGGTCGGCGGGGTCGCCTCCTTCGTCTCGGCATTCCTGGCGGTGCGGGCCCTGTTGCGCTACATCAGCCGCCACGACTTCACGGCGTTCGCCTGGTACCGCATCGCCTTCGGCATCCTGGTGCTGGTGACGGCCTGGACCGGGTTGGTGAACTGGTCGAGCCCGGGCTAGTCCCAGGCGACCCCTCTCGGCAGGACGGGGCTGGGCACCCGACGTGGAGCCAATCCCCCAAGGGTCACCCGCGACCCCGCGCTCAGCCCAAGTGTCCAGGCTCGGAGGCACGCTCGGCCTCGGGTCCCGAGCGTACCAGTTCGTAATCGGAGCGGCGCAGCCCCCGCAGCAGCCCGTCGGTCTCGTCGGTGGAGATCCCCAGCACCTCGAGGCTCTCTGCCGCCAGCCGCAGGCTGGCCTCCAGTGCCTCCGGGAAGGCGCGGCTCACCCCCGCCCGCAGCAGGACGTCACAGGTGACCAGATCCCGGGCCCGGGCAACTATGACCGCTTGGGGGGCCCGCGCGCGAATCAGGGTGGCGGCTTGAACCGCCGCATGCCGGTTGTCGATGGTGAGCACCACCAGATCCGCCTCCCGCACCGGCGCGGTCTCTACCAGATGGGGGTCGCTGATGTCGCCGTAGAACACGGGATGTCCCTCGGTGCGCCACCGAGCCACCAGGGCCGCATCCGACTCGAAGGCCAGGTAGCGGATGCCTTGGCTCGCGAGGATGGTCCCCACCGTGTGGCCGACCCGGCCGTAGCCCGCGATCAGCACTTGGGGCCGCGGCTCCCCCGCTTCCGCCTGGTACTCCACCTGGCCCTCGAGGGCATCGGGTGCCTTTTCTGCCCGCAGTGCGAGCCAATTGCCCAGTTGCACCAGCAAGGGCGTGAGCAGCATGGTCACGGAGACCACCGCCACCGCGAGCACGAACATCCGATCGTCGATCACCCCCAGGGCTCTGGCCGCGCCGAACAGGACGAAGCCGAACTCCCCACCCTGGGAGAGCAGGAAGGCCACCCGCCAGGCCGTGGCCGCGCCGGTACCGAACCCGCGGCACAGGGGATAGAGCACCACCACCTTGATCAGGACCACGGCGGCCAGCGTCAGGACGAACTCCAAGGGCCGTGCCATGAGCGCGCCCAGGTCCACCGACATCCCCACCGCGACGAAGAACAGGCTCATCAGCAACCCTTTGTGGGGCTCGACGCTCGCCTCGATCTGGAGACTGAAGCGCGACCCCGACAGCAGCATGCCCACGAGAAACGCACCCAGGGCCATGGACATCCCTGCCTTCTCCATGGCCCAGGCCGCTACGAAAACCGCAGCCAGCACCGTAAGCAGGAACGCCTCCCGGTTTCCCTGGCGGGCGAGGTAATCCAGTACCAGGGGCACCAGATAGCGCCCGAGCAGGATTACCAGCCCCACCATGAGGGCCGCGGCACCCATCTGCTCCCACAGGTGCAGGCCTTTGGGCAGGGGGCCCGCGTCGGCCAGCACCGGAACCAGCGCCAACAGTGGCACCACCGCCAGGTCCTGCATCAGCAGGATCGCGAATGCGGTCTGGCCCTGGCGGGTCGGAAGCTCCCCTTGCTCCCGCAGGATCTGCATGACGAAGGCCGTCGAGGAGAGGGCAAAGCTCAGTCCCAGGAGGAGCGCCGTCGACCACTCGGGTAAGAGCCAGCGGAAGTACAGAGCGAGTGGCCCCCCCGTGAGCAGGAGCTGCAGGGATCCCAGTCCGAACAGGTTGCGGCGCATCGCCCAGAGGCGGTGGGGATGCATCTCCAGCCCGATGAGGAACAAGAGGAACACCACGCCGAGCTCCGTGAAGTGGCGTACATCCTCCACGTTGGTGGTCAGGACGGGGCCCGGTGTATAGGGCCCGAGCAGGATACCCGTGACCAGGAGCCCGAGGATCGAGCCCAGGCCGAAATACCGAAACAGGGTCACCGCAACGGCAGCCACCACCAGCAGCAGCACGGCAGAGTAGATGAAGGATTTAGGGTCCATGGATGCCTTGAAGGGAGAGAGATCTGGGGATCCTGATGAGGTTTCCCGGCGGGGTGGCGAGCACGGCCGCGGTGCGTCCCGCCTCGGTGCACTGCATTAGCCCTCGGTCCCCCGCGTCCAGTGCCTTGGTGGGGCCGCTGCGGGGATGCCCAGGTGTCAGGGGTCTCGGCTCAGAGAATCAGCGGCTCGGGCTCCAGGCAAACACCAAACCGTTCGGCCACCCGCCCCTGTACCTCCCGCGCCAGTGCCAGGATCTCCGCACCCGTGGCGCCACCGCGATTGACCAGCACCAGGGCTTGCTTCTCGTAGACACCCGCACGGCCACGGGTGATGCCCTTCAGACCCGCCGCATCGATCAGCCAGCCGGCCGCCAGCTTGACCCGGCCGTCCGGCAGCGGATAGCCCACCAGGGAGGGATGATGGGCGATCAGTCCCTGGTGGGCTTCGCCCGAGACGATGGGGTTCTTGAAGAAGCTGCCGGCGTTGCCAACGATCGCGGGATCCGGGAGCTTGCGGCGGCGGATTGCCACCACCGCATCGAAGAGGTCGCGGGCAGTGGGTTGCGAGATACCTCGAGCCTTCAGCTCCTGGGCCACCCCCGAGTAGCCTGCCACCGGCTGCCACTGCTTCGGCAGGGCCAGCCGCACCGAAAGGACCAGGCGGCGGCCGGCGAGGGCGTGCTTGAAGACGCTGTCGCGGTAGCCGAAGGCGCACTCGGCGGCGCTCATGCGCACCACCCGCTGCGACTCGAAGTCCCAGGCAGCAACCGAGTCGATGCGCTTTGCCACCTCCAGGCCGTAGGCGCCGATGTTCTGGATGGGCGCGGCACCGCAGCTTCCCGGAATCAGCGCCAGGTTCTCCAGCCCCGGCCGCCCCCTCGCCAGCAGTCGTTCCACCGTCGCGTGCCAGCTCTCGCCGGCACCCACCTCCAGATGCCAGGCGTCGCCCGATTCGCCGAGCTCGCGCATACCCGGCACCTCCACCTTGATCACCAGGCCTTCGAAGTCGCGGGTCAGCAAGAGGTTACTGCCGCCGCCGAGCACCAGCCGCGGCAACCCCGCGAGCCGTGGGTCCAGGCCGAGGGCGCCGAGGTCCTCGGCGCTGCGCACCCGGCAGAACCAGCGCGCCCGCGCCTCGACGCCGAAGCTATTCAACCCTCGCAGGGAAAAGTGCTCGTGAAGTGTCGGGGGCATCGGGTAAAGACCGTCGGCGGTCGGCAATCCGCAAGGGGCGGGAGGCTCTCGGTTGGCGCTCGCCCCAGGGGCCGAGGATGGGCGGCACTCTGGGGCAGAGGCCCCTCAGCGCCCCGAAACAGTCGAAGTGGCTCGCGCCAATAGGGGATCATAAACCACATCGGCGGGGCGAAGGCCCGTGAAACGACGGGGGAGCAGGCGCGAATCCCCGCTGCGGCCCTGGGCTCCCCTGGGGAGAGGGGGAGCTTGTTAGGGCAGCGTAGCCGTGCCGCAGCACGGCGCCCACTTAAACCGGACAGATTACTTGCTCCCTGCATCGTAGGGGCCTTCGTTGAGGGGCCCCGGTGAATCTGTTAAGGTTTCCGCCCGTCTCGGATCCTGCTACGGACGCGGCCTCTCTGGATGACCAAGTACGTCTTCATCACCGGCGGTGTGGTCTCATCGCTCGGCAAGGGTATTGCCTCCGCCTCACTCGGCGCCCTGCTCGAGGCCCGGGGTCTGAAGGTGACCATGATCAAGCTGGATCCCTACATCAACGTGGATCCGGGGACCATGAGTCCCTTCCAGCACGGTGAGGTGTTCGTCACCGACGACGGTGCCGAGACCGACCTGGACCTGGGTCACTACGAGCGCTTCGTCCGCACCACCATGGGGCGGGACAACAACTTCACCACCGGCCAGATCTACGAGCGGGTGATCCGCAAGGAGCGGCGGGGGGACTATCTGGGGCGCACCGTGCAGGTGATCCCCCACATCACCGATGAGATCCAGCAGTGCGTCGGCCTGGGGGCGGATGGGGCCGACATCGCCATGGTGGAGATCGGCGGCACGGTGGGTGACATCGAGTCCCTGCCGTTTCTGGAGGCCATCCGCCAGATGGGCATCACCCTTGGCCGGGAGAACGCCCTCTTCATGCATCTCACCCTGGTGCCCTACATCCGCACCTCCGGGGAGATCAAGACCAAACCCACCCAGCACTCGGTCAAGGAGCTGCGCTCCATCGGCATCCAACCGGACATCCTCCTGTGCCGCTCCGAGCAGCCCCTGCCGAGGGCCGAGCGGAGCAAGATCGCCCTCTTCACCAACGTGGCGGAGAAGGCGGTGATCTCCGCGGTGGACGCGGACAACATCTATCGCATACCGCTGCTGCTCCACGACCAGGGCCTCGACGATCTGGTGGTGGAGCAGTTCCGGCTCGATGCCCCCAAGGCGGACATCTCGGAGTGGCGGGCGGTGCTTGCGAGCTACGATCACCCCCGGGATCAGGTGCGCATCGCCATGGTCGGCAAGTACATGCACCTCACCGACGCCTACAAGTCCCTGAGCGAGGCCCTGATCCACGCCGGGGTGAAGACCCACACCAAGGTGATCATCGACTACGTGGACTCCGAGCAGGTGGAGCAGCAGGGGAGCGCCCTGCTGGAGGGGGCGGATGCCGTCCTGGTGCCCGGCGGGTTTGGGGACCGGGGCATCGCCGGCAAGATCAGCGCCGTCCGCTTCGCCCGGGAGAACGGGGTCCCCTACCTGGGGATCTGCCTGGGGATGCAGGTGGCGGTGATCGAGTTCGCCCGCCACGTGGCCGGGCTCAGTGGGGCCCACAGTACCGAGTTCGACCCCAGGACCCCCCACCCGGTCATAGCACTCATCACCGAGTGGATGAACGCGGAGGGCCAGATGGAGCGGCGCAGCGCCGAGTCCGAGCTGGGTGGGACCATGCGGCTCGGTGGCCAGGAGTGTCGCCTGGTGGAGGGGGCGCGCAGCCGTGCCCTCTACGGGAAGGCGGTGATCCGCGAGCGCCACCGTCACCGCTACGAGTTCAACAACCGCTATCTGGAGCCCCTCCAGGCGAAGGGGCTGCGTATCGCCGGTTGGTCCCTGGACGGGAAGCTCGCGGAGATCCTGGAGATCCCCGAGCATCCCTGGTTCGTGGCCTGTCAGTTTCACCCCGAGTTCACCTCCACCCCCCGGGATGGTCATCCCCTGTTCGCCGGATTCATCGAGGCGGCCCTGGCCCACCGGCGGCGTCGCGAGGGGGGCCCCCGGTGAGGCTCGCGGGGTGCTCGGTCGGCCTCGACCAGCCCCTGTTCCTGATCGCGGGTCCCTGCGTCATCGAGAGCGAGGGCCTGGTCCTCGACACGGCCGGGGCCCTGGACGAGCTTTGCCGCGCCCTTGGGGTGCCCTTCATCTTCAAGGCCTCCTTCGACAAGGCCAACCGCTCCTCCCTCAAGGGCTTCCGGGGGATCGGCATGGAGGCGGGCCTGAGGATCCTCGGGGAGGTCAAGCGCCAGATCGGGGTGCCGGTGCTCACGGATGTGCACGAGGACACCCCCCTCGGGGAGGTGGCGGCGGTGGTGGACCTGCTTCAGACCCCCGCCTTCCTGTGCCGCCAGACCGACTTCATCCGCCGCGTAGCCGCCCAGGGCCGGCCGGTGAACATCAAGAAGGGTCAGTTCCTGGCCCCCTGGGACATGGCCCGGGTGGTGGAGAAGGCCCGCTCCAGCGGCAACGAGGACATCCTGGTCTGCGAGCGTGGGTACAGCTTCGGCTACAACAACCTGGTGGCGGACATGCGCTCGCTTGCCCTGATGCGGGAGACCGGGTGTCCCGTGGTGTTCGACG
>CAZFHV010000032.1:0-2755 GCA_964519095.1 uncultured Chromatiaceae bacterium
CTACGGCTACGCGGGGGGCGTCGCACTCGCTTCCGCTTCCTGTGCTCCTTCCAGGAACGGCCCTTGCGCCTGCTCCGCCAAGGGATCGCCCAGGCGGCGCCAGCCGGTGGCCCGCCCGTCCCAGAACATGCCGCCCACCCAGGTGCCGTCCCCGTTCAGATACAGGATGGGGCTATCGCCCCCGTAGGCCGCGCTCGGTGGCTTGCGGTCGCCGAAGGCCCCGGAAATCGAGCCCTCGTAGACGGCCCCGTGGGCATTGATCAGGGGGTCCGGGCCCGTCCAGCCGGCCGCCGGACCGTGGCAGGTAGCGCACGACTGGTTCTTGTTAAGGGAGAGGTTCTCGTCGAAGAAGAGGGCCTTACCCAACTCTTGTTGGGGGGAGAGGCTGGCCGCCGGGCTCAGGCCGCTGACAGAGCAGAAACCGATCGCTACCGCAAAAAGGCTCATCCGTCTCATCTCTTTGCCTCCGATTCTCCAGGTGGTCAAGGGGGAACTTATTCGCGTGGGATAGGGCTCTCCAGCCGACAACCCACCATATAAAAAACATATAGTCGACTCGGCCGGCAGCCGTAGTGACCCAAGTCAACAACAGGGCGAATTTTCGGGTTCATCCTGCGCAGGTGCGGGAACGGCTCGGGCTGGCGCAGCCAGTCCGGGCGGTTGGGGTGTGTGGGAACGAACGGATGGAGACGCCCGCTCACCCCCGGGGCCCAGAGCCCCAGGGGGGCTACTCCACGGTCACCGACTTGGCGAGGTTCCGGGGCTGGTCCACGTCGGTGCCGCGGTTTACGGCCACGTGGTAGGCGAGGAGCTGGAGGGGGACCGAGTAGACGATGGGGGCGGTGCTGGGGCAGATGTCGCTGAGGGTGAGGTTCTGGTAGCGATCCAGGTCGATGTGCACCGCGCGGTCGCTGAAGAGGAACAACTCGCCACCCCGCGCCCGCACCTCCTGAAGGTTGGAGAGGACCTTCTCGAGCAGGGGGTCTTGGGGCAGGGCACAGATCACCGGCATCTCGGCGTCCACCAGGGCCAGTGGGCCGTGCTTGAGCTCACCGGCGGGATAGGCCTCGGCGTGGATGTAGGAGATCTCCTTGAGCTTGAGGGCCCCTTCCAGGGCGATGGGGTAGAAGGTGCCGCGCCCCAGGAACAGGGCATGCTGCTTGGCTCCGAAGGCGCGGGCGATATCCCGGATGGCACCGGAGAGCTTGAGCACCACCTCCACCTGTCGCGGAAGGGCGTTGAGCTCTTCCACCAGCTCCCGCTCCCGGGCGCTGGAGAGGCCCCGGCGACGCGCGAGTGCAAGGCTGATGAGCCGTAGGGCCACCAGCTGGGTGGTGAAGGCCTTGGTGGAGGCCACGCCGATCTCGGGGCCGGCGCGGGTCATGAGGGCCGCGTCGGACTCCCGCACCAGGGAGCTCTCGGGCACATTGCAGATGCAGAGGCTGCCGAGGTAGCCGGCGGACTTGGAGCCCCGCAGCGCCGCCAGGGTGTCTGCGGTCTCCCCCGACTGGGAGATGGTGAGGAGCAGGGTGTCGGGCGGAACCACCACCCGCCGATAGCGAAACTCGCTCGCCACCTCCACGGTGCACCCGACACCGACCTCTTCGATCCAGTAACGTGCCACCAGTCCCGCGTGGTAGCTGGTGCCGCAGGCGACGATCTGGACGTTGCGGGTGCGGTCCAGGAGCCGCGTGGCCTCGTAACCGAAGCTCTGTTCCAGGAGCCGGCCCTGGTGGATCCGGCCCTCCAGGGTCTCGGCGATGGCGGCGGGCTGCTCGAAGATCTCCTTGAGCATGTAATGGGGATAGGGCCCCTTGTCGGTGGCGGTGGCGCTGAGGCCCGAGGTACGAATCGGCCGCTCCACCGACCGCCCCTCCTGGTCGACCACCCGCACCCCATCGCGCCGTACCTCCGCGAGGTCACCCTCGTCGAGGAAGAGGAAGCGCTGGGTGACGGGCAGCAGGGCCGCGATATCCGAGGCGATGAAGCTCTCCCCGACCCCGACGCCGATCACCACGGGGCTCCCGGAACGGGCCACCACCAGCCGATCGGGATGGTCCGGGCTGGCCACCGCCAGGGCATAGGCACCGACCAGGCGCTTGCAGGCGATCCGCACGGCGGTGAGCAGGTCGGGCTCGGAGTCCAGCACGCTGGCGAGCAGGTGGACGATCACCTCGGTGTCGGTCTCGGAGCTGAACACATAGCCCCGCCGTTCCAGGTCCTGGCGCAGGGCGGCGTGGTTCTCGATGATGCCGTTGTGCACCAGGGCCACCCGCTCGGCGCTCATGTGCGGGTGGGCATTGCGCTCGGCGGGCATGCCGTGGGTGGCCCAGCGGGTGTGGGCGATACCCAGTCCGCCCCGCAGCCCCGCCCCGTCCAGGAGCTCTTGCAGCACCGCCACCTTGCCAACGGAGCGGATGCGTTGTAGATGGGCCGAATCGTCGCGCACGGCGATCCCCGCCGAGTCGTAGCCCCGGTACTCGAGGCGGCGCAGGCCCTCCATCAGGATGGGGACCACGTCCCGTCCGGCCACCGCGCCCACGATCCCGCACATGGGTCGGCCTCAGTCGGTCTGCTTGCGCGGGCGCCGCCAGCCCTTCAGGGTGAGCTGCGGGGAGCGCGAAACGGTGAGCTGGCCGGGCGGGGCGTTACGGGTGATGGTGGATCCGGCACCGATGGTCGCGTCCTCGCCCACCTCGACCGGTGCCACCAACTGGGTGTCGGACCCGATGAAGGCCCGGTCGCCGATGACCGT
>CAZFHV010000032.1:2765-21671 GCA_964519095.1 uncultured Chromatiaceae bacterium
TCCGATGCTTGTTGGCGCCATCGTAGTTGCAGGTGATGGTGCCGGCGCCCACGTTCACGCCGGCGCCGATCTGTGCATCCCCGATGTAGCTCAGGTGGTTGATCTTGGTGCCGACACCCACCTCGGCCTTCTTGAGCTCGACGAAGTTGCCGATGTGCACCCCCTCGGCGAGCCTGCTTTCGGGGCGGATGCGGGCGAAGGGACCGATGCGGGAATGGGCCCCCAGGGAGGCATCCTCGATGATCGAGTGGGCGAAGACCTCCGTGTCCGCCCCGATGGTGCAGTCGCGAAGCAGGCATTGGGGCCCGATGCGCACCCGGTCCCCCAGGACCACCTCACCCTCGATCAGGACGTTGATGTCGATGAAGGTATCCCGGCCCGCGTGCAGGCTGCCCCGCAGATCGAAGCGGGCCGGGTCCGCCAGGGTAACCCCGCCCTGCATCAGCCGCTCCGCCTGGCGGCGCTGATAAGTGCGCTCCAGGGCCGCGAGCTGGACCCGATCGTTGATCCCAGCCACCTCCTCGGGGCTGGCAGGCTGGGTGCTGGCCACATCCACCCCCTCGGCCACCGCGAGCGCGACCACGTCCGTGAGGTAGAGCTCTCCCTGGCTGTTGCGATCCTCCACCCGCGCGAGCCAGCCCTCCAGCCGCGCGCGCTCCGCGATGAGGATGCCGGTGTTGATCTCGTCGATCTCCCGCTCCGCCTCGCTGGCGTCCCGATGCTCGGCGATGCGGGAGACCCGCCCTGTGGGCGTCCGCACGATGCGCCCATAGCCCGTGGGGTCCGTGAGCAGTGCCGTGAGGATGCCGAGGGCGCTGTCCTCGGCCTCCGCGATCAGGCCCAGCAGGGTATCGACCTCGATCAGGGGTACGTCCCCGTACAGCACCAGCACCCGATCCATGCCCGCGAGGGCAGGCAGGGCCAGGGCCACCGCGTGACCGGTCCCCCGCTGCTCGGGCTGCTCGACCCAGGCCAGGGACCGGCCCTCTAGGGCCTGGCGCACCTGCTCGCCCCCGTGGCCCTGGACCACCACCACCCGCTCGGGCCCCAGCCGGGCCACCGCGTCCAGGACGTGTGCCAACAACGGCCGGCCGGCGAGGCAGTGCAGGACCTTGGGGATGTCCGAGCGCATCCTTGTTCCCTGCCCGGCCGCGAGCACCACCACACCGAGCCCCTTCATCGCCCGCACCTCAGCGTGCCGGGAATCCAAGTCCCGCGATTGCCGGAGACCCGAGGGCAGAGGAGGGTCGGGGGGAGCACCGACATCGGTCAATGGGCGCGCAGGGAGAGGGCCGAGTCGGGGGCGTGCTCCGCCAACTCGGCCGGCGTGGGCTCTCGCACCTCGACGATCTTGACCCGGACATGCAGGGCCTTCCCGGCGAGGGGGTGGTTGCCATCGACGGTCAAGCGCCCATCCTCGATGCGGGTGACGATGAAGGTCCGCACCTCGCCCGAGTCGCTCTGCATGGGGACCTCGGCGCCCACGAACCGGAATTCCGTCGGGACATTCGCGAGGTCGTCGGTGAAGGTGAGGCTGGGGTCGTGGGGGCCGAAGCCCCCCTCGGACGGTACCTCCAGCTCCACCTCCTCGCCGGCGCACCGACCCTCGATCTGGCGGTCCATCCCACCCACCAGCTCCATCTGTCCGCCGTGGATGTAGGTGACCGGGAGGTCACTCTGCTCCAGGATCCGACCCGCATCGTCTCGGATGCTGTAGGTGAGCGCGACCAGCTTTCCGGGTGCGACCCTATCCGTCGGCATGGGAACCTCGGGGTCTAGCCTTGGGGGGAATGGCCCTGTGGAGGGCACGGGCGATGTTGGGCGAGGCCCCGGGCCACCCTGTCGGCGTCGCGGCAGCGGCGGGCGCAGGGCCCGCCGGCGCGGGCGACCCTAACTATGCGCCACCTTGCGCAACCGCTCCAGGGTGCGCAGCTGGGCGATGGCCTCGGCCAGCTCGGCTTGGGCCTTGGCGTAGTCGAGCTCGGCGGCGTGGCCCGCGAGGGCGTCCTCCGCGCGACGCTTGGCCTCGATGGCCGCCGCCTCGTCGAGGTCACGGGCGCGCACCGCGGTGTCGGCCAGCACGGTGACCACGTGGGGCTGTACCTCAAGGATGCCTCCGGAGACGAAGAAGTGCTCCATCGTGCCCGCCTCGGTCTGCACCCGCACATCCCCCGGCTTGAGGCGGGTGATGAGGGGCGCGTGGCGCGGGGCCACGCCCACCTCCCCCATCTCGGCGGGGGCGAAGACCATCTGCGCCAGGCCGGAGTGGATCTGTCCGGCGGCGCTCACGATGTCCACCTGGATCAACATGGGCATCAGCTAGGCTCCTCTCCGGATCACATCTTCTCGGCCTTCTCGACCACCTCCTGGATGGGGCCGACCATGTAGAAGGCCTGCTCGGGGAGGTGGTCGTACTCGCCATTGACGATGGCCTTGAAGCCGGCGATCGTCTCCTTGAGGGGGACGTACTTCCCAGCGGAGCCCGTGAACACCTCGGCGACGAAGAACGGCTGGGAGAGGAAGCGCTGGATCTTGCGGGCACGGGCCACCGTGAGCTTGTCCTCTTCGGAGAGCTCGTCCATACCCAGGATGGCAATGATGTCCTTGAGCTCCTTGTAGCGCTGCAGCGTGCTCTGTACCGACCGGGCCACCGTGTAATGCTCCACACCCACCACGTTGGGGTCGAGGATGCGGCTGGTGGAGTCGAGCGGGTCCACCGCCGGGTAGATGCCCAACTCGGCGATCTGGCGGGAGAGCACCAGGGTCGCGTCCAGGTGGGCGAAGGTGGTGGCCGGTGAGGGGTCCGTGAGGTCGTCCGCGGGGACGTACACCGCCTGGAAGGAGGTGATGGAGCCGGTGCGGGTGGAGGTGATGCGCTCCTGGAGCACACCCATCTCCTCCGCCAGGGTCGGCTGATAGCCCACCGCGGAGGGCATGCGCCCGAGCAGGGCGGAGACCTCGGTACCCGCGAGGGTGTAACGGTAGATGTTGTCGATGAACATGAGGACGTCGCGGCCCTCGTCGCGGAAGTACTCCGCCATGGTCAGCCCGGTGAGGCCCACCCGCAGGCGGTTGCCCGGGGGCTCGTTCATCTGGCCGTACACCAGGGCGACCTTGTCGAGCACGCCGCCTTCCTGCATCTCGTGGTAGAAGTCGTTGCCCTCGCGGGTACGCTCGCCCACCCCGGCGAACACGGAGAAGCCCGAGTGCTCCACCGCGATGTTGCGGATGAGCTCCATCAGGGTAACCGTCTTGCCCACCCCGGCGCCGCCGAACAACCCGATCTTGCCGCCCTTGGCGATGGGCATGATGAGGTCGATGACCTTGATGCCGGTCTCCAGGATCTGGGTGGAGGCAGCCTGCTCCTCATAGGTGGGCGCCGCCCGGTGGATCGGCCAGCGCTCCTGGGTCTCCACCGGCCCCTTGCCATCGACCGGATTGCCCAGGATGTCCATGATGCGGCCCAGGGTCGGTACCCCCACGGGGACCGAGATCGCGGCTCCGGTGGAGGTGACCTCGAGCCCGCGCCGCAGTCCATCGGTGGAGCCCATGGCGATGGTCCGCACCACGCCATCGCCGAGCTGCTGCTGGACCTCGAGGGTGATGTCTGCCGCCCCGATCTTCAGGGCCTCGTAGACCTTCGGCATCTCCCCGTGGGGGAACTGCACGTCGACCACTGCGCCGATGATCTCCACGACTTTACCGGAACTCATGTGCGGATCCTCTTCAATCGTCAGTTCTGTTCATCAAACCGCCGCCGCGCCGCCGACGATCTCGGCGATCTCCTGGGTGATGGCGGCCTGCCGGGCCTTGTTGTAGATCAGCTGCAGCTCGTCGATGAGGTTGCCGGCGTTGTCCGTGGCGGCCTTCATGGCCACCATGCGCGCCGACTGCTCGCAGGCGCCGTTCTCGACCACCGCTTGGTAGACGAGCGACTCGATGTAGCGGCTCAAGAGCGCATCCAGGACCACCCGGGCCTCGGGCTCGTAGATGTAGTCCCAGCTGTAGCGGGTCAGCTTCTCGTCCAACTGCTCGGAGACGATGGGCACCAGCTGGCGGATCATCGGCCGCTGGGACATGGTGTTGACGAACTCGTTGTAGGCGACGTAGATGACATCGACCTCGCCCGCCTCATAGGCATCGAGCATGACCTTGACCGTGCCGATCAGGTCTTCGATGTGCACCGCATCCCCGAGATGGGTCGCCTGCGCCAGGACCCTGCCGCCAAAGCGACGGAAGAAGCCCAGCGCCTTGGCCCCTATGGTGCAGAACTCCGACTCGGCACCCCCCTGGCGGTTGGACTTGACCTCACGCAGCAAGGCGCGAAACAGGTTGCTGTTGAGGCCACCACAGAGGCCGCGGTCGGAGGAGACCACGATGTAGCCGATGCGCTTGCGCGGCCGATCGGTGGCCATGAAGCTGTGGCGATACTCCGTGTTGGAGTGGTAGAGATGGGAGATGACGCTCAGCATCTTCGCCGCATAGGGCCGGGAGGCACGCATGCGGTCCTGGGCCTTGCGCATCTTGGACGCGGCCACCATCTGCATGGCACGCGTGATCTTCTGCGTGCTCTTGATGCTCGCGATCTTGGTGCGGATCTCTTTCGCGCCGGGCATCTTGGTTGCCTCGCCTCAGTCAGCCGCCGTCACCAGGCGTGGGACGCCTTGAACTTCTTGATGGCCTCGTGCAGGGCCTGCTCGATGGCCTCGTTGTAGTCCGCGGTCTCGTCGATCTTCGCGAGCAGGTCCCCGAAGTCGCTCTTCATGAAGGTCTGCAGGGCGCTCTCGAAGTCCACCACCTTCTTGACATCCACGTCGTCCAGATAGCCCTGGTTGGCGGCGAACAGCGACACCGCCATCTGCCCCACACTCATGGGGCTGTACTGGGGCTGCTTCATCAGCTCCGTGACCCGCTGGCCGCGCTCGAGCTGCTTGCGGGTGGCCTCATCGAGGTCGGAGGCGAACTGGGAGAAGGCCGCCAGCTCCCGGAACTGGGCCAGGGCGAGACGCACGCCACCGCCGAGCTTCTTGATGACCTTGGTCTGGGCCGCGCCACCCACGCGCGACACCGAGAGGCCCGCGTTGATGGCCGGGCGAATGCCGGCGTTGAAGAGGTCGGTCTCCAGGAAGATCTGCCCGTCGGTGATGGAGATCACGTTGGTGGGCACGAAGGCCGAGACGTCGCCCGCCTGGGTCTCGATGATGGGCAGGGCCGTCAAGGACCCGGTCTTGCCCTTCACCGCGCCCTTGGTGGCCTCCTCCACGTAGGCGGCATTGACGCGCGCCGCACGCTCCAGCAGGCGCGAATGCAGATAGAAGACGTCGCCCGGGTAGGCCTCCCGGCCCGGGGGACGGCGCAGCAGCAGCGAAACCTGCCGGTAGGCCCAGGCCTGCTTGGTCAGGTCGTCGTAGATGATCAGGGCGTCCTCGCCGCGGTCGCGGAAGTACTCGCCCATCGAGCACCCGGAGTAGGGCGCGATGAACTGCATGGCGGCGGAGTAGGCGGCCGGCGCGGCCACCACGATGGTGTGGTCCATGGCGCCGTGCTCTTCGAGCTTGCGCACCACCCCGGCGATGGAGGAGTTCTTCTGCCCCACCGCCACGTAGATGCACTTAATCCCGGTGCCCTTCTGGTTGATGATCGTGTCGATGGCCACCGCGGTCTTGCCGGTCTGGCGGTCACCGATGATGAGCTCGCGCTGGCCACGGCCGATGGGCACCATGGCGTCGATGGCCTTGAGCCCGGTCTGCACCGGCTGGGAGACGGACTGGCGCGTGATGACGCCGGGGGCCACCTTCTCGATGGGGGAGCTCTCGGCGGCGTCGATGGGGCCCTTACCGTCCATGGGCTCGCCCAGGGAATTCACCACCCGACCCAGGAGGGCAGGCCCCACGGGCACCTGCAGCACCCGTCCGGTGCAGCGCACCCAGTCGCCTTCGCTCAGGTGCTTGTAGTCGCCGAGCACCACCGCGCCGACGGAGTCCCGCTCCAGGTTCAGAGCCAAGCCGAAGGTGTTGCCGGGAAACTCCAGCATCTCGTACGACATCGCATCCCCCAGGCCGTGGATACGCACGATGCCGTCCGTCAAGCTGACGATGACGCCCTCGGTGCGGGCCTCCGTCTTCAGCTCGAACTTCTCGATCTTCTGCTTGATCAGATCACTGATTTCTGAGGGATTGAGTTGCATGTTGGATTCCCGTTCAGAATTGCAATACGCTGGTCAATCGGTTGAGCCTGCCGCGCACGGAGCCATCGATCACCAGATCCCCGGCTCGGACCTCAACCCCGCCGATGAGCGCCGGATCCTCCACCACGGTCAGCTCAACCTGCTTGCCGAGCCGTGCTCCCAGGGCCTCGATGAGCTGGGCCTCCTCGCTCGCCGAGAGTGGGAAAGCCGTCCGCACGCTGACCTGGAGGCGCCCTTCCGACTCTTTCTTCTGCTCCTCGAATAACTGGCTGATCTGGGGCAACAGCCCGAGGCGCTTGTTCTCGACCAGGACACCTAGGAGGTTCTTGCCCTCTTGGGTGAGCCGATCGCCGGCGACCTCGTAGAAGAGCCCGACCAGCAGGGCGTCCGAGACCTTGGGGTTTGCCAGTAAGGCCTGAACCGATCCCTCCGCGGCGATCCCAGCCAGCAGGGCGAGCATCGCCGACCAGCGCTCAAGCTGGCCCGTTTCCTGGGCCCGTCGAAACGCCGCATCCGCGTAAGGACGCGCGAGGGTGATGCTGTCGACCGCCATCTCGCCTCCTTAGATCTGCTTGGCAAAGCCATCGAGCAGGGCCCGATGGTCTTCCGCCTTGACCTCCTTCTGGAGGATCTTCTCGGCGGCGGTCACCACCAGGGCGGCGAGGCGCTCGCGTAGCTCCTCACGCACCTTGTTGCGCTCCTGGTCGATCTCGGCTCGGGCCGCGACCAGCAGACGCTCGCCTTCGGCGCGCGCATCGACCCGGGCCTCGTCGATGATCTCGGCGGCCCGCTTTTGGGCCTGGCCCACCACGTCGGTGGCCTCGGCTTTGGCCTGGCGCAGGATCTCCTTGGCGCGCTTCTGGCCGAGCTCCTGCTCGTGGTGACCCCGCTCAGCCGCCGCGAGCCCTTCGGCGATCTTGGCCTTGCGCTCCTGCACCGCCTTGACGATCGGGGGCCAGATGAACTTCATGGTGAACCAAACGAACACCGCGAAGGAGATCATCTGGCCGAACAACGTCAGATTGATGTTCATCCGGATTCCTGTTGTCGCGCGAGGAGAGGGTTAGGGTGGAGGTCGAGCCCCTAGTGCGCTTTCGCAAACATCAGGAACAGGCCCATGGCGATCGAGATGACCGGCAGGGCGTCCGTCAGACCGATGACGATGAAGAAATTGGTGCGCAGCATGGGGACCAGCTCAGGCTGACGGGCGGCACCATCGAGGAAGTGCCCGCCCAAGATGCCGATGCCGATGGCGGCGCCGAGGGCGCCGAAGCTCAACATCAGACCCGCTGCGACATAGATGAGTGCTGTTTCCATTGGATCTCCCTTGTTGCGGTGAGTGGACGAGAGTGACGGTCAGTGGTGCTCTTGGTGCGCCATGTCCAGGTAGACGATGGTCAGCACCATGAAGATGAAGGCCTGCAGCGTGATGACGAGGATGTGGAACACCGCCCAGATGAACTGCACGGCGCCGGCCGAGACGCCGAGGATGACCCCCCCGCTGTACATCAGGGCGATCAGGATGAAGATCATCTCCCCAGCGTAGAGGTTACCGAAAAGGCGCAGCGACAGCGACAGGGGCTTGGAGATGAGGGTGACGCCTTCGAGCACCAGGTTGGCCGGCATGGCGAACTTACCGAATGGCTGCAGGGTCAGCTCGCCGAGGAATCCGCCCACACCCTTGACCTTGAAACTGTAGTAGATGACCAGGAAAAACACGCTGATGGACAGGCCAAAGGTGGTGTTGGGGTCCGTCGATGGCACCACCTTGAGAAAGTGTATCCCCAAAAAGCCCGCCAGCCAGGGCAGCAGGTCCACGGGGATCAGGTCCATCAGGTTCATCAGGAAGACCCAGATGAATATCGTCAGCGCCAGGGGCGCCACCAGGGGATTGGCCTCGCAGTTGGAGCCCCGGATGTTGTCCTGCACGAAGCCGACGATCGCCTCCACCACGGTCTGCAGGGGGCCGGGCACCTCGGTGGTGGCGGTCTTGGCCACCTTGTGGAACAGGTAGAGGAACAGCCCCCCAAGGAGGAGCGAGAAGAACATGGTGTCGAGATGGATCGCCCAGAACCCCATCTGGGCCGCCTCCTGAGCGCTGTGGGCGAGCCCCCAGGTGCCGTCGGCATGCCGACCGAAGGTCAGGTTGGTCAGATGGTGCTGGATGTACTCTGCAGCGGTCGGGGTTCCGGATGCGGCCATCGGTCGTCTCTCAGCTCAGCGAATGGCACCCGTGGCCGGGGCCAGTAGCGTGGGTAGCACCTGCACCACCAGATAGGCACCGAAGAGCGCCGGTAGGCTCAGGGATGCCACGTACAAGAACACCAGCACGAAGAGCAGGAGGCTCAAGGCGACCTTGATGCCCTCCGCCCCGTAGATCCGCACCACCATCACGGCCGGCGCCTGGGCCCGATAGTCCCGGAACACCCAGTAGGCAAAGGCGGCGCTCGTAAGGGCGCTGATTCCCCCGCCGAGCAGGGCCGAAAGGGCGACGGCGGCACCGAACGCCAGCCCGAGCGCGGCGATCCCCAGGGTCACGACGACTTGCCAGACGAGGAGCCCCGCGGCGCGATTCTCCTCGAGCGACTCCGCGCTCGGGGCACTTAGGGGGACGTCCGTCCCATGCCGGGGGCCTAGTGTCAGCACGATTCTGAGGTCTTTCTAAGAGCTTGGTGGCTAGGTGGCTTGTGCAGCGCACAAAAAGAATAACCCAATCGAGCGCCGGATGCGACAGTTATTTGATATGGGCGAGGATACCATCGAGCTCGTCGAGACTGCCATAAGAAATCAATAGCTTACCACCGCCCTTGGCGGAGGGGAGGATCTCCACCCGGGCCCCGAGCCGCTCCGAGAGGTCGTCCTGGAGGCGACGCACGTCCGGGTCCGAGCGGCGGGTGGCGGGCCGTGCGGCGCCCTTCTCCTCTTGCTGCTGGAACCGGCGCACCAACCGTTCGGTCTCCCGCACCGAAAGCCCCCGGCTCACCACCTGCTGGGCGGCCTCCACCTGGTCGATCCCCTTGAGTCCGAGCAGTGCGCGGGCGTGCCCCATCTCCAGGGTCCCTGCCTCCACCAGACCCTTGACCTCCGGGGTAAGCTCCAGCAGCCGGAGCAGATTGGTGATGGTCACCCGCGACTTACCCACTGCCTGGGCCACCTGCTGGTGGGTGAGGCCGAACTCCCCGAGCAGGCGGTGCAGGGCCCCCGCCTCCTCCAGGGGGTTGAGATCGTCGCGCTGGATATTCTCGATCAGGCCGATGGCCATGGCGTCCTGCTCGCTGGCCTCCTTGATCACTACCGGGATCTCCAGGAGCCCCGCGAGCTGGGCGGCGCGCCACCGCCGCTCGCCGGCGATGATCTCGTAGTGCCCCTCACCCACGGCCCGCACCACGATCGGCTGGATGACCCCCTGGGCGGCGATGGAATCCGCCAGCTCCCGCAGCCGCTCGGCGTCGAAGTCCCGCCGCGGCTGGTAGCGCCCCCGGCGGATCAGGTCCAGGGGCAGGCTGGTGAGGCTGCCCCGAGGCCCCTCGTCGGCCGCGAGGCCCTCCGGCTCGGTGTCGTCATCCCGCAGGCCCCCCAGGAGGGCATCGAGGCCGCGGCCGAGGCCGCGTTTCTTGGTCACCATGGGCGAGCTCCCTCGTGCAGGGCTCAGGCGGCGTGGCGCTTCGCCTGGCGGCGCAGCACCTCGCTCGCGAGGGCGAGATAGGCGATGGCCCCGCTGGAGGCCTTGTCATAGAGCAGGGCCGGCAGGCCATGGCTGGGGGCCTCGGCGAGACGCACGTTGCGGGGGATGATGGTGCGATAGACCTGGTCGTTGAAGTGAATGATGAGCTGGGTGGAGACCTCGTTGGCGAGGTTGTTGCGCGGGTCGTGCATGGTGCGCAGGATCCCCTCAATCTGCAGGGCCGGGTTACGGCTCGCCTGGATCTGGCCCACGGTGTCGAGCAGGGCGGAGAGCCCCTCCAGGGCGTAGTACTCGCACTGGATGGGGATCAGCACCCCGTCGGCCGCCACCAGGGCATTGAGGGTGAGCATGTTCAAGGAGGGCGGGCAGTCGACGATGACGAAGTCGTAGCCGCCGCGCACCGGCTCCAGGGCCTCCGCCAGGTGGCGCTCCTTGGCCGAGCCCAGCATCAGGCCCACCTCCGCGGCGGTCAGATCGCTGTTAGAGGGCAGCAGATCGAAGCCGGGCGCCGGTTGCTCCACCCGCCGCAGGCAGGCCGACACGGGCTCCTCCCCGAGCATCAGGTCGCAGGCGGAACGCTCCAGGGCGTTCTTCTCGACCCCGCAGCCCATGGTGGCATTGCCCTGGGGGTCGAGGTCGAGCAGGAGCACCCGCCGCCCCAGCGAAGCAAGGGAGGCTGCCAGGTTGACCGCCGTGGTGGTCTTGCCCACCCCGCCCTTCTGATTGGCAATGGCGATGACTCTTACCATGGTGGTCAAGGGGCCAGGGGCCCGATCTCGAGGAGGTGGCGCTCGCCATCGAGAAAGGGAACGGCGAGACGATGGAGCCGATGGGGGATACCGGCCTGGGCCAGGGCCCGCAGGTCTTCGGCGGGATGGCGTCCCTTCATCAGCAGGATGCGGCCCCCCTCGGCGAGCAGGGGTGCCACCCCGGCCTGGATCTCGCTGGCCGAGGCGACCGCCCGCGTCACAATGGTAGCGAATTTCCCCTGGGGTCGATAAGCCTCGATGCGGGCCTGGACCACCTGGACGTTTCCCAGCCCCAGGTCGAGCAGGGCCTGGGTGACGAAGCGGAGCTTCTTGGCGCCGCTATCCAGCAGCACGAAGCGCCGCTCGGGGCAGGCGATCGCCAGGGGGATCCCCGGCAGCCCCGCCCCGGTCCCCACGTCCAGTACCGGTGAACCGCCGAGCCAGGGCGCCACCGCCAGGCTGTCGAGCAGATGGCGGGGGACCATCTGCTCGGGGTCGCGCACCGCCGAGAGGTTGAAGGTGCGGTTCCACTGCCCGAGCAGGTCCAGGAAGGCGAACAGGCGTTGGCGCTGCGCCGGGTGGAGGGGGACCCCGAAGCCGGCGGCTACGGCCTCCAGCCGGGCATCCCAGCGCTCCGGCAGGGGGTCGCTCAAGCGCCCTTCCGCTTGAGGTGGATGAGGAGCAGCGAGACGGCCGCCGGCGTCACCCCGGGGACACGGCCGGCCTGACCCACGGTGGTAGGCCGCTGGCGCAGCAGCTTCTCCCGGACCTCGGTGGAGAGGCCCCGCACCCCCCCGAAGTCGAAGTCGGCCGGGAAGCGCAGGGCCTCGTTGGCCCGTTGCCGCTCGATCTCGTCCTGCTGGCGGTCGATATAGCCCGCGTACTTGCACTGGATCTCCAACTGCTCCGCCACCGCCCCATCGCTCACCCCGGGGCCCAGGCCGGAGAGGCGCATGAGCCCCCCATAGCTCACGCCGGGCCGGCCCAGGAGATCGAGCGCCCGCGCCTCGCGGCTCAGCGGGGTGCCGAGGACCTCGGCCCCCGCCTCGGGGTCGAGGGTGCCGGGGCGCACCCAGGTATCGCGCAACCGCTGCCGCTCCCGCTCGAGGGACTCCCGCTTGGTCTCGAAGTGCCGCCAGCGCGCCTCGTCCACCAGGCCCAGGCGGCGCCCGGTCTCGGTGAGCCTGAGATCCGCGTTGTCCTCCCGCAACAGCAGCCGGTACTCCGCCCGGCTGGTGAACATTCGGTAGGGCTCGGTGGTGCCGCGGCTGATGAGGTCGTCCACCAGCACCCCGAGGTAGGCCTCGTCACGCCGGGGCCACCAGCCCTCCTCGCCGCGGCTCAGGCGGGCGGCGTTGAGCCCCGCCAGCAGGCCCTGGGCGGCCGCCTCCTCATAGCCCGTGGTGCCGTTGATCTGCCCGGCGAAGAAGAGCCCCCGGATGGCCCTGGTCTCCAGGGTGGGCTTGAGGTCGCGGGGGTCGAAGAAATCGTACTCGATGGCATAGCCGGGGCGAGTGATGCGGGCCTGCTCGAAACCGCGCATGGAGCGCACCAGGGCCCACTGGACGTCGAAGGGCAGGCTGGTGGAGATGCCGTTGGGGTAGACCTCGTGGGTGTCCAGGCCTTCGGGCTCGATGAAGATCTGGTGGGAGGCCTTGTCGGCGAAGCGCACCACCTTGTCCTCGATGGAGGGGCAATAGCGGGGGCCGATTCCCTCGATTACCCCGGTGTAGAGGGGCGAGCGCGACAATCCGCCGCGGATGATCTCGTGGGTGCGCTCGTTGGTGTGGGTGATGTGGCAGCTCACCTGGGGGGGGTGCTCCTCCGCCCGGCCCAGGTAAGAGAAGACCGGCACCGGAACATCGCCGGGCTGCTCCTCGAGCACCCCATAGTCGATGCTGCGCCCATCGATGCGCGGCGGGGTGCCGGTCTTGAGCCGCTCCGCCCGCAGGGGCAGCTCCCGCAGACGCGCCGCCAGATTGACCGCCGGGGGGTCCCCGGCCCGCCCGCCGCTGTAGTGGGAGAGCCCCACGTGGATGCGCCCCGCGAGGAAGGTGCCCGCGGTCAGCACCACCGCCCCCGCGCGAAAGCCGAGCCCCATCTGAGTCCGCGCCCCGGCCACCCGATCCCCCTCGAGGATCAGGTCGTCGACCGGCTGCTGGAACCAATCGAGATTGGGCTGGCGCTCCACCGCTGCGCGCACCGCCGCCTTGTAGCGCAGGCGATCCGCCTGGGCCCGGGTGGCCCGCACCGCCGGCCCCTTGCGGGCGTTGAGAACGCGGAACTGGATGCCGGCCCGATCCGCGGCCCGGCCCATCAGCCCCCCCAGTGCGTCGATCTCCTTGACCAGGTGCCCCTTGCCGATGCCGCCGATGGCCGGGTTGCAGCTCATCTGGCCGATGGTCTCGATGTTGTGGGTGAGCAAGAGCGTCCTGGCCCCGCTGCGGGCGGCCGCCAGGGCCGCCTCGGTGCCGGCATGACCGCCACCGATCACGATCACCTCATAGCGGTCTTCAGCCAACATGGAGATTCAGCGGGCACCTCACCGACCAAGTCTTGAATGATAGAGTAGAAACTCACGGGCTCGTGAAGCCGAACCCCCCACCGCTCGTCTGGCCGTCGCCCCGAGCCTCAACCGCGGATCCGGACGATGGCACCCTTCCAGCGCAGATCGCCCCTCCAAGAGTCCCTCCACCCCGAGCTCGAGCCCCTGGTGCAGACGGCCGAGGGCATCATATTGGGCAAGGGGCACGCGCTGCGCCTGGCGCTCGCCTGCCTGCTGGCGCGGGGCCACCTCTTGATCGAAGACCTGCCCGGCATGGGCAAGACCACCCTCGCCCAGCTCCTCGCACGGCTGTTGGGGCTCCAGTTCAACCGCATCCAGTTCACCAGCGATCTGTTGCCCGCAGACATCCTGGGCGCCAATGTCTACGACCGCGATCAGGGGGGCTTCCGGTTCCATGGGGGGCCGATCTTCGCCCAGCTCATCCTCGCCGACGAGATCAATCGCGCCACCCCCAAGACCCAGAGTGCCCTGCTGGAGGCCATGGAGGAATACCAGGTCACCATCGAGGGTAGCACCTACCCCCTCCCCGCCCCCTTCTTCGTCGTCGCGACCCAAAACCCCTTCCACCATGCGGGCACCTACCCCCTTCCCGAGTCCCAGCTCGACCGCTTCCTCATGTGCATACGCCTGGGGTACCCCGCTCCGGCCCACGAGAAGGCCCTGCTGGCGGGTGGCGACCGCCGCCTTCTGATGCGGGACCTCGAGCCGATCCTGGGCCCCGGGGATCTGGTACGCCTGCAGGACGAGGTGGAGGGGGTGCACCTGGCCGGACCCTTGGTGGACCACTGCCACGAGATCCTCACCTTCAGCCGCGAGTCCCCGCGTTTCTCCCACGGTCTGTCCCCGCGAGCAGGCATCGCCCTGTTGCGCAGCGCCCGCGCCTGGGCGCTGCTCTCTGGTCGGGACTTCGTCATCCCCGAAGACGTCCAGGCGGTGGTACCGGCCTGCCTGCCCCACCGCCTGAGCCTGACCGCCGAGGGCTTCGCCGGTGGCAGGGAGGGGCTGGCGGCCTTCCTGCTGGGGGCGGTCCCGACCCCGCGCTGACCCCGCGCCGAGCGTGCCCCCCGACCTCGCGACCCCGGCCCGCCTGAGCCGCTTCGCGCGCCGGGTGCGCTCGGACGCCTCGGGTGAGGCGGTCCTGGACCGCCGTCACATCTACATCCTGCCCACGGCGTTCGGCACCCTCTTCGGTGTCACGCTCCTGCTGCTCTTCTTCGGCGCCCTGAGCGCTCAGAACAACCCGGCACTCCTGCTCACCCTCTTGCTCGCCGCCCTGGGGCTGGTGGGCATGGTGCACACCTGGCGGAACCTCCTGGGCCTCAGGGTGCGGATCGGCGAGGCGCAGCCCGTGTTTGCCGGCCATCCCGCCCGTTTTCCGGTGCAGATCCGCGACCCGCGTGGGCGCGAGCGCCCGGCCCTGGTCCTGGTAGCGGACCCAGACCCCCTCCCCCTCGCCCTGGGGAGCGGGGAGCCGGCGAGGGCCGAGCTGGTGGTCTCCACCCGCCAGCGGGGCCCGCACCGGCTCGGCCAGGCGCGCCTGGAGACCCGCTATCCCCTGGCCCTGTTCTGCGCCTGGTGCTACCTGGACTGTGCGGCAGGGGTCCTGGTCTACCCCAGGCCCGCGGCGACGGCCCCGGAGGGGGTCGGCGAGGCGAGCGATCGCGGACAGGCCGGCAAGGGAGCCAGCGGCAGCGGGGTCGAGGATTTCCTGGGCCTGCGCCCATACCAGCCTGGCGACCCCCTGACCCGGCTCCATTGGAAGGCCCTGGCGCGCACCCAAGCCCCGCTGGTCAAGGACTTCGCCGGTGAGCAGGGCGAGACGCTGTGGCTTGCCTGGGAGGCCCTGGCTCCAGCGGAGCCCGAGCTGCGTCTGAGCCTCCTCTGCCGCCAGGTCATCGAGGCGGATGCCCGTGGCGTCCCCTATGGCCTGCGGCTCCCCACCCGGACCCTGCAACCCGGCAGTGGCGCCGCCCACCGACGCCTCTGCCTCGGCGACCTGGCTCGCTTCCCCACCGATGCCTCCGGCTGAGACAGGATCATCCCTACCATCCCGGGGGCGCCGCGCCGCCCTCATCGTCCTGGTGGCCCTGGGAGTACTGCCGTTGCTGCCGGAGCTGGAGATCCGGATAGGGGCCTTCGCCCTCGGCGCCCTCGGCCTCGGGGTGGCCGGCCTCTTCTGGCGGGTGCTCGCCCCGCCGCCGCTGCTGCTGGTGGGGGCTCTCACCCTGGGTGGCATCGCCAACGTGCTGCTCGGCCGCCTCGGCCTGCTCGGGCTGGGGTCCCTTGCCCTGCTGGTGACCATGGCGGCCCTCAAGCCCCTGGAGGTCCGAAGGGACCGGGACCTGCGGGCGGGGTTTCTGGTGGTGGTGCTCCTCGGCGCCGCGGTGCTGGTGGTGGACCCGACCCTCCCCACCGCCATCGCCCTGGGCGCCCTGCTCGTCGGCGCCCTGGCCTTGCTCATCGAGGTGAGGCGCGGCAGCGGCGGCGCCTGGCGGCGCTCACTGGGGCTGGCCCTGGTGCTGCTCGCCCAGGCCCTGCCCCTCGCAGGGCTCCTCTTCCTGCTGGCCCCGCGTCTCGATGCCCCCCTGTGGCGCCTGCCCATCGGCCCAGGGGTCGCCACCACCGGGATGTCCGATTGGCTGGAGCTTGGGTCGGTGTCACGCCTGATCCCTTCCCAAGAGGTCGCCTTCCGGGTCCGGTTCGAGGGACCGGCCCCCCCCGCCAAGGAGCTTTACTGGCGGGGCCCGGTGCTCTGGTGGACCGATGGACGCCGCTGGGAGCCGCGAGAGGAGAAGGAGGGGACGCCCCTGCTGCGGGAAGCCGAGGGGGTGGTGCGCTACGAGATCACCCCCGAGCCCAGCGAGCAGCGCTGGCTGTTCGCCCTGGACCTACCCCTGGAGGTCCCGGCGGACACCCTGCTCACCCCCGACCACCAGGTGCTGGCCCCTCGCCCCCTCAACGAGCGACGCCCTTATCGCCTCGCCTCGGCGACCCGCTATGCCACGGTCGACTTGCCGGCGGCGGACCGGCGGGCGGCACTCGAGACCCCTTCCGCCCTGAGTCCGCGCCTGCGCCAACTGGCCGCCTCCTTCGCCGAGGGGGGCGCGGGCCCGGCCACCCGGGTGCAGCGGGCGCTGGGGCTGTTCCGCGATCAGCCCTTCTACTACTCCCTGGCCCCACCGCCCCTCGGTGGCGATCCCCTGGACGCCTTCCTGTTCGAGACCCGCCGCGGCTACTGCGAGCACTTCGCCAGCAGCTTCGCCCTGCTTATGCGCCTCGCCGGGGTGCCCGCCCGCGTCGTGCTGGGCTATCTCGGCGGGGAGCTCAATCCCTTGGGCGGGCATCTCCGGGTGCGCCAAGCCGACGCCCACGCCTGGGCGGAGGTCTGGCTGGACCCCCGGGGCTGGACCCGCGTGGATCCCACCGCCGTCATCCCCCCGGAGCGCATCGAGCCCAGTCCGACCCTCGCCTGGTTGACCCGCGAGGCGCCCTTGCGCTTCCGGCTGGGCGCTGCCAGCGCCGGGGAGGGGCTGCTGCGGGGCCTCGGCCAGCTCGTCGACTCGGTCAACGTCGCCTGGCACGCCTGGGTGCTGGGCTACACCAGCGAGCGCCGAGTGACCCTGCTCCGCGGGCTGGGGCAGGGCCTCAGAGAGCACCTGGGCTGGGTGGTGGCTACCCTCATCACGGGCACCCTGGTGGTGCTGGCGCTGGGGGCTTCGCTGCGGTGGTGGTCCCGCCGCGAGTCCGATCCGGTCCAGCGGCTATTCGCCCGCTACTGCCACATCCTGGCGCGGGCAGGGGTGCCTCGGGGTGCGGGCGAGGGACCGCTGGACTATGGGCGCCGCGCGAGCCGGCTTAGACCGGCGCTGGCGCCCGCGATCGAGCGGGTGATCCAGCTCTATCTGCCCCTGCGCTACGGACGGCACCGGGACCCGAGTAGGCTTGCGGCCCTCCGGGCCGCGGTGCGGCACCTGGGGCGTGCCAGCGACCGCAGGGCACAGAGCCAAGGACCCTAGCGACCAAGGTCGGACCTACGGGGTTGCCAGCTCCCTGGCGCTTTCGTAGGCTGTAGGAGCGGGCTTGCCCGCGATCAGGAAGGGGCTGGCGCGACCCAGAGCCTGCCCCGGACTGGATCCGGGGTCGTGCCTGCGGGGCGATGGGTTTCGGGGCGGGGTCTCCGCGGACCCTCACGCCGGACGGAGCATGCGCCGCCTCCAGTGCTTCCCTTCCTGCCGCGGCTCCTTTCCCCTGAGTCGGCGTTCCCCATAAGCTGTCCGTGACCCCGCGGTGCCCTAGAAACCGCGAATCTGGCCTCGTTTTTCGTTGGCCGGCTCGTTTGACAGTCAATAACCGACGTCTACACTCAACATTGTCTGCGCTGCTGGCCGGCGGCTTGCGCAATTCAGTCGTAAACCTCGGCCGGCGCAGGACCTTGGGCTCGCGGCAATGAATCCGATCACTCTGGAGGCAACCATGCGAAACCAAACCATTCTCTTCTCTTTGTTATCCGCCTTTTTGGCGGCAGCCCTGCCGAACGCGCAGGCGGCGGACAAGAAGTCGACGATGAACGACCGCAAGTTGATCGCCAGTGCCACGTCCGCCGCACCGCCGGCGGTGGGCAAGCATGGGACTATCGTGGTCATGGAGCCCGATGGGAAGATGCGCACCCTGCGTCAGGGCACCAACGGCTTCACCTGCATGCCGGACAACCCGGCCACACCGGGCCCTGACCCCATGTGCATGGACAAGAACGCCATGGAATGGGCCTCCGCCTGGGTGGAGCACAAGACACCACCGGTGGGAAAGGTTGGGTTCATGTACATGCTCGCGGGAGGCACCGACGCCAGCAATACGGATCCCTACGCGGCCAAGCCCGCCCCTGGAAATCACTGGATCAAGACAGGTGCCCACGTGATGGTGGTGGGCGCCGATCAGAGCTTCTACGATCAGTACCCCAAGACC
The DNA here is from genome assembly GCA_964519095.1 of uncultured Chromatiaceae bacterium. GTDB lineage: Bacteria > Pseudomonadota > Gammaproteobacteria > Chromatiales > Chromatiaceae > JAEHCY01. The sequence goes on from CAZFHV010000032.1 coordinate 20,915, forward strand.
GCCGATCCGGACACCAAGCAACCTTACGTGATGTGGGCGGGGACGCCCTATCAGCACCTGATGGCCCCGGTCAGGTAGGCCTTCTGGGGGATCGGCCGCGGCGAGTGGGACCGCTGCCTCGGTCCTCGCGGCTCAACCCACCGCCCAACCGCCGCCGCGATCCACAGGAGAACGGTTGGCCAAAGGGGCGCGCCCGCCGGCTGACGACATGAGCCGCCGGGCCCGCAACGCGTTGACGCCGAGGGCGGGTAAGTCTTCGGCTCCACGCGCGAGGAGAGTCCCGAATGCCCCAGGCGCCCGAAGGCGCCTGGTGAAAGGGGGATCAGGACAACAGATCCTTGACCCCCTCACGCTCCTCGAGGAGCTCCTTGAGGGTGAAGTCCATGCGCTCGCGGGAGAAGGCGTCGATCGCCAACCCCGTCACCCGCTCGTAGCGGCCCGGGGTGCAGATGCAGGGCACACCGTAGAGGATCCCCTCGGGGATGCCGTAGGAGCCGTCGGAGGCGATGCCCATGGTGACCCACTGGCCATTGCTGCCGAGCGCCCAGTCACGCATGTGGTCGATGGCGGCATTGGCGGCGCTGGCGGCGGAGGAGGCACCGCGGGCGTCGATGATGGCCGCGCCGCGCTTGCCCACCTTGGGGATGTAGGTATTGCGGTACCAGTCCTCGTCGCTCACCGCCTCCACGGCGTTACGGCCGGCAACGGTGGCGAAACGGATGTCGGGATACATGGTGGGGGAATGGTTGCCCCACAC
>CAZFHV010000033.1:0-21592 GCA_964519095.1 uncultured Chromatiaceae bacterium
GTCTTGACGGCCCAAGAAGGTCATCGCGAGGCTCAAGTCCGACAGGCTGCTAGAAATTGGAATTTGGAGGATACGGCCTTAACGCCCACGTTGTTCAAAGGAGGTTTCTAGGATCTCCGTGGTGATGAGTGACGACTTCATGCGGTGTGGGCTTTTTGGGGTCTGGAGTGGTGGGAATTGCAGCAGGCCCTGACGCAGTCGGACCGGACGAAGCTTAGCGGCCCGTCTTCCCACCCGGGCGTATGTGTCGCCGTAGTGTCTATCAAGCGGTGGGCGGATATCGGCCCGAGCTCCAAGTGGCGCAGGACCTAGAGCTGTGGACGCGTTTCGCGGAGCGGGTTGAGCGGCTGACGTGGCGCTAGCGCTTTTCTTCGGAACCCGTTCGTGGGTCGGCGGGGTTAAGGCTCAGGACAACTCAATTGTTCGCAAACAAGTACATGCCGTTGCTCCCTTACGAAACCTTGTTGTCTGAGCTCCGTGGCCGAGGCCGCTGCTGGCTGGTGACGGGCGTGGCCGGGTTCATCGGCAGTCATCTGCTGGAAGTCCTGCTGAAGCTAGATCAAGCGGTGGTCGGCCTGGATAACCTCTCTACCGGCTACGCCGCGAACCTCGATCAGGTGCGGGACGCGGTGTCCTCGGCCCAATGGCGACGCTTCGAATTCCTCGAGGGCGATATTCGCGATCTGACCACCTGTCGCCGCTCCAGCACCGGGGTGGATTACGTGCTGCACCAGGCCGCCTTGGGGTCGGTGCCGCGCTCCCTTGAGGACCCCCTGGCCACCAATGCCAGCAACATCGATGGCTTCCTCAACCTGCTGGTGGCGGCGCGGGATGCCAAGGTGCGGCGTTTCGTCTATGCGGCTAGCAGCTCCACCTACGGGGATCACCCGGCCCTGCCCAAGGTGGAGGCGCAGATCGGCCGGCCGCTTTCCCCGTACGCCGTCACCAAGCTGGTGAACGAGCTCTACGCGGAGGTATTCGGCCGCTGCTATGGGGTGGAGAGCGTTGGGCTGCGCTATTTCAACGTCTTCGGGCCGCGGCAGGATCCCAACGGTGCCTATGCGGCGGTGATACCCTGCTGGATCGCCGCCCTCATCCGCGGCGAGCCGGTCTACATCAACGGCGATGGCCAGACCAGCCGGGACTTCTGCTACGTGGACAACGCCGTGCAGGCCAATCTGCTCGCTGCCCTACAACCGGGGAGCGAGGTCGCCAACCAGGTGTACAACGTCGCCGTCGGCGAGCGCACCACGCTGCTCGGGCTGTTCGATGCCATCCGAGAGGCACTTGCCGACCATTACCCGGCGGTGCGGGCAGTCGAACCCCGGTTTCGCGCCCCGCGCCCGGGCGACGTCAGGCATTCCCAAGCGAGCATCCAGAAGGCTACGGAGGGGCTGGGCTATGTTCCCCGCTATCGGCTCGCGGACGGGCTGAGGGAGGCCATTGCCTGGTATCTCGCCCAGGTGGGGTGAGGGAGGGCCGTGACTGATCCCGACGTGTCGGTGGTGATGAGTGTCTTCAACGGCGCGGAGACGCTCGCCGAGACCCTGGAGAGTGTCCTCTCCCAAGAGGGTGTGGCCCTCGAGCTTGTCGTAGTGAACGATGGATCCACGGACGCCAGCGGCTCGATTCTGGACGATTACGCACGGCGGGACGCGCGGGTGCGGGTGATACACCAGGAGAACACGGGCTTGACCCGGGCGCTGATCCGCGGCTGCGCCACTGCGCGGGGTCGCTACATCGCCCGGCAGGATGCGGGTGGTGACGTTTCGCTGCCGGGACGACTGAAACGGCAACTAGCCATTCTGGACCAAGACCCGGCGATTTCGATGACCTCTTGTGGAACCCGCTTCGTGGGTCCGGCAGGCGAGCTTCTCTATGAGGTCCGACAGCAGGGCGAAGAGCTGCAGCGGGTCCTGGGGCAAACGACGCCATCCGGGCTTCGGGGGCCCTCCCACCACGGCAGTACCCTGTTTCGTCGAGCCCTCTACGAGGCGGTGGGTGGGTATAGGCCCGAATTCCGAGTGGCGCAGGACCTGGATCTGTGGACACGGTTGGCGGAGCAGGGTCGTTGTGTTGCTACTCGGGAGGTCCTGTATCAAGCGGTGTGGGCATTGGATTCCATCAGTCATCTACGGCGTCGGCATCAGGAAGTAGCCACCAAGGCGGTTTTCGAGTGCCGCGAGCGGCGCCGCCGCGGCGAGAGCGAGCAGCCGGTGCTGGAGCGCCTGGGGCGGGAGTTCGCGCAACCGAGTGGCGGCCGAACCCCGCGCGGACTCAGCAAGGCCCGTTTCGATTACTTCTTGGGGAGCTTGCTGGCCACGCGCGATCCGGCTGCCGCTCGCCGCTACCTGCGCCAAGCGGTGGCGGCCTGGCCCTGGCATCTCAAGGCTTGGGTGAAGCTGGCGCGCCTTGCCCTTCGATCCCCCCGGTAGGTTGGGCAATGCCCAACGTACAGCGGGTATTCGATGCGGGGGATTTTGTTGGGCGGTGCCCAACCTAGGGTTTGGGTGGCCCCGAATTGCGCCGCGCGGTGCTCGAACCGCGGTGCGAAGCTAGGGCGGTGCCGAACCTGACGAACGCCATTTCCCCGGCATCCGAGCCCCGGTTGGCGATCTCGGTGGCCATTCCCACCTACGGGCGGGATGAGGTCCTGATCGATACCCTGCGCGGGCTTCTCGCGCTGGACCCGCCGGCGGCGGAGATCCTGGTGCTGGATCAGACGCCGCACCATGCCCCAGAGGTGGCGGCCACACTGAAGGACTGGGACGCGGCGGGCGAGATCCGCTGGATACACCTGCCGGAGCCGTCCATCCCGAAGGCGATGAATGGGGGCCTGGTTTCGGCAAGCCATGAGCTGGTGCTGTTCTTGGATGACGACATTCGCCCCGATCCGGGGTTGATCGGGGCGCACCTGGCTACGCATCGGGACCAGGGTGCCGCGCTGGTGGCGGGGCGGGTGATCCAGCCCTGGCAGGAGGGGGTGGATTTCTCGCAGGACAGCGTCTTTCATTTCGCCTCGCTGCGCCCCGCCTGGATCGAGGAGTTCATGGGTGGCAACTTCTCGGTCCGGCGGGATCTGGCGCTGCAACTTGGGGGGTTCGACGAGAATTTCGTGCGGGTGGCCTACCGGTTCGAGGCGGAGTTCGCCTACCGCCTGCGCTGCGCCGGCCATCGCATCTACTATCAGCCCACCGCCTCCATCCACCACCTCAAGGTCACCAGCGGCGGAACGCGCAGCTACGGTGAGCATCTGACGACCCTCAAGCCAGATCACACGGTGGGTGCCTACTACTACAGCCTGCGCACCTGGTCGGGATGGCGGAGCCTGAAGGCATTTCTGTCATTCCCGGTGCGGGCGGTGGCAACCCGCCATCACCTGTGCCGGCCCTGGTGGATACCGGGCACCTTGGTCTCCCACCTGCTGGGCATGGCCTGGGCGTTGGGTCTGTATCTACGAGGACCCCGCTACGTCCAACAGAGGCCGGATGCGCGGTCCGCGTAGGAGCGGCGCCCGCGCGACGAGGGGGTCGCGCGGGGGCGGTGTTCCGACAACGCCGGGCAGAGCCGTGACAGGTAGCCATCCAATCCGCGTCGCCATCCTGGCGACCCATCCCATTCAATACCAGATCCCCTGGTTTCAGCGCCTGGCCCAGCGGCCGGAGCTGGACATCAAGGTGTTCTTCGGTCTGCTGCCGGATGCGGCTCAGCAGGGCGTGGGTTTTGGGGTGGGTTTCCAGTGGGATATTCCGCTCTTGGAGGGCTACCCCTGGGAGCTGTTGAGCAACGTTGCCAAGCCACCCTCGCTGGATCGGTTTGGCGGCTGCGATACCCCAAAGGTTCGCGCGGTGCTGCAGCGCTGGCGGCCGGAGGTGGCGATCCTTACGGGCTGGCACTCGCGGATGTTGCTCCAGGGTTGGTGGGCCTGTCGGCGACTGGGTATCCCCGAGTTGGTGCGGGGCGACTCGAATGATCTGGTGCGCCGCCCCTGGTGGAAGCGTGTGCTGCACCGCCAGCTTTTTTCGCGTTACGAGGGTGCCTTGTTCGTGGGGGAGGCCAATCGCGCGCTCTTCATCGAGAATGGTGTGCCTCCCGAACGGCTGTTCCCCGTGCCCCACTTCATCGACAACCAGCGCTTTCTGGTCGCGGCTACCGAGATTCAGGGGCAGCGCCTTGCCCTGCGCCGGGATTGGGGCATCCCGGCCGATGCCACCTGCTTCCTGTTCGCCGGCAAGCTGATCCCGAAGAAACACCCGCTCGATCTCCTTTGGGCCTGCAAGCTGGCCAAAGGGCGCGGGGCGCTGCTGCATCTGCTGATCGCCGGGAGCGGGGAGCTGATGGAGGCGGCCCGTGCACTGGCGGAACGGGAAGGATTGCCCGTGACCTTTGCCGGTTTTCTCAACCAGACTCAGGTCATGCGCGCCTATGTAGCGGCGGACTGCCTGGTGCTGCCATCGGACTCGGGCGAGACCTGGGGTCTGGTGGTCAACGAGGCCATGGCCTGTGGGGTTCCGGCCATCGTCAGCGATCAGGTGGGCTGTGGGCCGGATCTGATCCTCGAGGGTGAGACCGGCGCCATCTTCCCCATGGGCGATGTGCAGGCCCTGGCGGATCGGCTGGTGGAGCTCGCCGCGGATCCAGCGGCCTTGCGGTCGATGGGGGAGCGGGCTCAGCGGCGGGTGCTGGCGGACTACTCGGTGGAGCGGGCGGTGGAAGGCACTCTGGCGGCCATTGGGTCGGTGGCGGCGAAGCGCCAGAAGCCCTGATGTCTTGCGCCGCAACTCGGAATCGCTTGCGATCCGGGACTTGGGTTTGAGTCCGACGTTGAGCCTGGCTTTCCAATGGGCATCGCCAACACCCTATCCTTCCTGCTAAGCCATCCCCTGAGCCAGGGCCGCAGGCTCAAGACCCTCAGCCGTTTCCTGCGCTGGCAGGTGGGCGCACGGCTGGTGCCCGGACCGGTGGCCTGCGAGATTGCCAATGGGGCCTGTCTGCTGGTGCGACCGGGGATGACCGGTGCGACCGGCAACCTCTACGTGGGCCTGCACGAGTTCGAGGACATGGCCTTCGTGCTGCATTTCCTGCGGCAGGGCGATCTCTTTGTCGACGTCGGGGCCAACATCGGGTCTTATACCGTACTTGCCGCAGCCGGGGCCAAGGCCCAATGCGTCGCCTTCGAGCCCGGCGCGGCGGCCTTTGGCTGGTTGGAAAGGAATCTGCGCCTCAATGGTGTCTCAGCGCGGGTCGAGCTGCACCCGAGCGCGGTCGGGGCTCGGGTGGGGACAGTGGAGCTGAGTCGGGGCGGCGACACGGTCAATCACGTGGTGATGGAGCCGGCCGCCGAGGAGGGGGCAACGGATCGGGTACCCCTGACCACCCTGGATGGGGTGCTGGCCGGTCGCGTGCCGATACTGCTCAAGATCGACGTGGAGGGCTTCGAGACGGAGGTGCTGAAGGGTGCCGTGCAGACCCTCGCCGCTCCGGGACTGCGCGCCCTGCTCATGGAGCTCAACGGCAGTGGCCGGCGCTACGGCTATGCGGATGGGGATCTGCGCCATCGGCTGGAGGCGCTGGGCTTCGAGGAGTGCGCGTACCAGCCGTTCGAGCGCCGGCTGCTCCCCCGTGGCGAGGGACGCGCAGGGGCCGCCAACTCGCTCTTCGTGCGCGATCGGGCATGGGTGGAAGGGCGCCTCAGCCAGGCACCCCTGATCGAGGTCCAGGGCTGGCGAATCTGACCGACGCGCTGAGTTGGGGGCGCTGAAGTTTTGAGAGGTGTCGTTGGTGGTTCGCCTGAGGGGCTTTGTATGGGCAAGGTGGATGAACGCCCGAGGTTGCGATGACTGAAGCGGTTGCCTTAGCCATCCTTGCGATTGCCGCGGCGGTGGCGTTCGCGCACTGGCGGGCCGGAATCCTCATGGTGCTGCTGGTGGGCATGGTGCAGGACCCGATCCGCAAGCTGATCCCTGGCCAGCCAGCCTATTACACCCTGGGGGCGGCAGCGGTGTTTGCGGTGGTGGTGGGTTCCGCCTGGATGCGGGGAGATCTGGTCCGCGGCCGCTACCTGGCACTGGGCGATGCGCAGTTGCGCAGTATCGGTGCGCTATTACTGGCAGTGATAGGGCTGCAAACGCTCCACGCCCTGGTCCGTTGGGGAAGCCCACTGGTGCCGGCATTCGGGCTGGTCTTTTATTTCGCCCCGGTGGTGGCGCTGTCGGTGGGTCTGGCCTATGTGCAATCGCTTCGACAACTGGATCGCTTCGTCACTCGCTATGCCCTCATTGCCGCGCCGGTGGCACTGACGGTCTATCTCTCCTACTGGTACCCAGATCAGTGGGCGGTGCTCAGCGACGTCGGCTCCTTCACCAAGACCCATCTGGTCATCTACGACGTTGGCACCGCGTTGAAATCCTATTCGGGTCTGTTCCGTGTTGGAGAGATCGCCGCATGGCACGCAGCTACCGCCGCGAGCTTTTTGTTGATCCTGGCCGCAGAGAAGCCGTCCCTGGCCCGTCGTCTGCTGGTCGGCGTGCTGGTGGTGGCGCTGGTGGGCGCTATCGTGCTGACGGGGCGGCGCAAGATGCTGCTGACGCTCACGGTGTTTGCGGTTCTGCAAGTGGGGCTGCTGGCGATCCTGCGACGGGGTTTCACCCGGGCCGTGGGGGTGCTCATGGTGCTGGGGCTGGTCGGTGCCTGTGGGCTCACGCTACTGGACCCGAAATCGGAATCGTCCCTATACCTGGAGCGGGGTACCTCGGTGTTTAGCAGTGCTGCTGAGCGCGGGGAGATGGCATTGGGTCTGTTCTGGTCGGCCATCTACTGGTCAGACGGTATTGGGCTGGGGGTGGGAGTGGCTGCCCAGGGTGCCCAGCATGCGGGAACCGTGGTTGAGGAGGCGGGCGGCGCCGGCGAGGCGGGGGTGGGCAAGATCATCCTGGAACTGGGTCTGCCGGGGCTGGCGCTGGTTGTTGCCCTGTTGTCCTTGCTCGCGCGTCGCGCCTGGCATCTCCTCAAGGTACTAGCCCGCTATGACCAACACCTGCTCATCTATGGGGTTTCCTTCACCGCCCTGCTGGCGGCGAACCTCGCCACCTTCAGCGTGGCGACCCAGCTCTATGGAGACCCCTTCGTGCTGGTGATCCTGGGCCTGGTCGCGGGGCTCCTGTTCTCCACCCTGTACGTGGGCCTGAACCTGCGTGCCCAAGAAAGGACCCCGGCGGTACCGATACCACCCGCGGCACAGGGGCGTGAGGTCGCTTCGCCGACCTGAGGTGCGCGGGTTTGGCCGCGCTAGGGGCAGATTGTTCATGCCGAAACGCCGAAGCCGGGCGTACACGGGTGGCAGCAGCATCCGTGGGCGGGCCGCGCGGCGGTGTGATCCTCCAGGTGTGCAGGAACGCAATGGGGATTACCTATGCGGGCTTACCACCAACCAATCAGTTGCCGCGGGGAACCAGCAATCCGTGATACCGGCAGGGATTGCCGGTATCCAGACCACAGGGATGTACGCCGAAACAGCCATCCATGGCGACTGGGTTCCGGCAATCCATGCCGGAACGACGGGGTTGATGGAACCGATAGGTGGCAATCCTACTCGGGGCAAGGGCTTTGAACCTCCTCCACGTCGTTCCCACCTACCTGCCCGCTACCCGCTATGGCGGGCCCATCTACTCGGTGCACGGGCTGTGCAAGGCGCTCGCTGCGCGGGGCCACGGGGTGGAGGTGCTCACCACCAACGTGGACGGGCCGGGTGATAGCGACGTGCCCCTGGGTCGACCGGTGGACCTCGACGGGGTCAAGGTTTGGTATTTCCCCAGCAGGCACCTGCGGCGGCTGTACTGGTCGCCTCCCATGGCCCGGATGCTGGCGGCGCAGGTGGGGCGTTTCGACTGCCTCCATCTGCATTCGGTGTTTCTCTGGCCCACCTGGGCGGCAGCTCGGGCGGCGCGCGCCGGGGGCATTCCCTATGTGCTTTCCCCGCGGGGGATGCTGGTGGGGGAGCTGATCCGGCGCAAGAGCCGCTGGTTGAAGACCGCCTGGATCGCACTCATCGAGCGGCGCAACCTCGAAGGTGCGGCGGCGGTGCACCTGACCTCGGCGGAGGAGGCCACCGAGCTCGGCCACTTCCGCTTTCGGCTGCGGACCGTGAGGGAGGTGCCTAACGGGGTCGATGCGCCCGGGCCCTGGTCGCTCGAGCAGGTGTCGCCCGCGGTGGCCGAGGTGCTGGCGGGGCCGCCTTTTGTGCTGATGCTGGGACGTATCTCCTGGAAGAAGGGGATCGACCGGGCGCTGGCCGCCCTTGCCCGGGTGCCGGGGGTGCCCTTGGTGCTGGCTGGCAATGACGACGAGGGCTATACCCCCAAGCTCCGGGCACTGGCGGGGGAGCTCGGGGTGGCGGAGCGGGTACACTTCCTGGGCGCCGTGGCGGGGACGGACAAGGAGGCCCTGCTGAGCCGGGCCGAGCTACTCTTGCTGCCCTCCTATTCGGAGAACTTCGGCAACGTGGTCCTCGAGGCCCTGGCGCGGGGCTGTCCCGCCGTTGTCACCCCGGAGGTGGGGGCGGCGGAGGTGGTGCGGGCCGCAGGCGCGGGGATGGTGGTGGACGGCGACCCGGCAGCCCTGGCAGCGGGGATCCAGGCCTTGCTGGAGAGCCCAGACCGCCAGGAGATGGGGCGGCGGGGGCAGGAGCAGGTAGCGGCCCACTTCACCTGGGAGCGGGTGGCGATGCGGATGGAGGCGGTCTATCCGCAACGGTTGTGAGCGGTGCGCGGTCGCGCTCGGGTCGGGAAGGGACGGGGTGCTCAGCTCAGGGATTGAAAGGGGTCGATAAGGGGTACCGGGAGCTCTGCGAAGTCCTTGACATTGCGTGTGGCCACTGCGAAGCCCTGGCTTGCGGCGATGGCGGCGATCTGGCCATCGGTCACGCTCAGGGGTTGTCCCATGGCCTTGCGCTCCGCATCAGTCTGCCGTAGATGCGTGCCGCCGCCTCATCGAAGCTCAAGATGCGGTGGGCAAAGGCTTGGGCGAGGAACTGCTCGGTCAAGAGCCGGCGGCGATGGCCCGGCGCAAGATCTGACGGGCTTCCTCCTCCGTCGAGACGCCGTGTCGCGCGGCACGGACCCGCCGGCCGGCCAGGAGGTCTTCGTCGACATTCTCTATGTTCAGGATGGCCAATTCGCATTACCTGCGGAGATAGGACGTCAGTCCCTGCGGGTTGAGTACCGTTTGCAACAGAGTGCTGTCACTCGAATCATCGCAACTTACTGTATCCGGAAGAGCGACTGGAATCACGCGACAAATCAGCCTGGCAAGTGAGTCAGATTACTTGCGTGTTCAGTTGCGCGGCACACCTGCGCAGCGCGGCATATTCTTCAGAGTGCAATCGTGTTACTGGATGATATAACCCCCCTTATTCTGACGCGGAATGAGGCCCCGAACATCGGTCGCACACTGGAAGGCGTGCGTTGGGCCTCTGATGTGGTGGTTCTTGATAGCCTAAGCGACGATGAAACGCTTGCTATCGCCGAGACATTTCGAAACGTGCGCATTTTTCACCGAGCCTTTGATTCGCATGCCGAGCAGTGGAATTTCGGTTTGCATGAAACCGGAATCACCACCGAATGGGTATTAGCGCTTGATGCAGACTACGTCGTAAGCGGCAGGTTTATGGGCGAACTGAAGTCGCTGAATCCAGGTCCGAATCTTGCGGGTTACCGGGCTGCTTTTTCCTACTGCGTTTTCGGAAAGCCTTTGCGAGGATCGGTATATCCCCCTGTCACAGTGCTATTTCGCCGTGATCGCGCGAACTATTTTCAAGACGGACACACGCAGCGCATACAGGTCAAGGGCGGTATTTGCGACTTGCGGGAGAGAATTTTCCACGATGACCGTAAGACACTTTCCGCCTGGCTGGCAGCGCAAGACCGTTACATGGCGTTGGAAAGCGCGTACCTTCGCGCTAGACGCTGGGGTGATCTGGGCAAGGCGGATCGACTCCGGTGTCTCTATGTGGTGGTGCCTTTGTTGATGCCGTTCTACTGTTTGTTAGTGAAGCGTGGAATTCTGGACGGAAAAGAGGGACTGTACTACGCATTGCAGCGTACTGTAGCGGAGGTGATTTTGTCACTTCGTCTCCTAGAGTCCGATATCTCGTCTTGTAATCGAGCACATGGAAGTAGGAGTACAAAGTCGGGTGTAGCTCGACAATAGCGATGCCCCAGTGCGCCGCAGCGACTTCCACTTCGAGCTACCCCCGGAGCTGATCGCCCAATTCCCCCTGCCCGAGCGCAGCGCCAGCCGACTGCTGTGCCTGGAAGGGCCCGGCGGGGCGCTGCGGGACCGCCAGTTCCGGGATCTGCCGGACCTGCTGGCGCCCAATGACCTTCTGGTGGTCAATGACACCCGGGTGGTGAAGGCTCGGCTCCAGGGGCACAAGGCCTCCGGGGGGCGCGTCGAGATCCTCATCGAGCGCCTGTTGGGGCCCAGTGAGGCGCTGGCCCAGGTGAGGGCGAGCAAGTCCCCCAAGAGGGGGGTGGACATCCTCCTAACCGAGGGGCTGCGGCTGCGGGTCCAGGGTCGCGAGGACGACCTCTTCCTCCTCGAGAGTCCGGACGTCTCCTTCCCGGAGCTGATGGAGCGGGTGGGGCACGTGCCCCTACCGCCCTACATCGAGCGGGCGGACGGGGTGCTCGATGAGTCGCGCTATCAAACGGTATATGCCCGGGAGCAGGGGGCGGTGGCTGCTCCCACGGCGGGGCTCCATTTCGACCGGGAGATCCTAGAGCGCTTGGCGGAGAAGGGGATCGCGATCGCGCAGGTGACCCTGCACGTCGGCGCGGGGACGTTCCAGCCGGTGCGATCGGAAAACCTGGCCGAGCATCGGATGCACGAGGAGCGTTTCCGGGTGGGGCTGGAAGTGTGCGCCCAGGTGGAGGCGGCGCGCACCCGCGGCGGGCGGGTAGTGGCGGTGGGAACCACCAGCGTGCGTTCCCTGGAGAGCGCCGCCGTGGACGGGTCGCTTCGACCTTTCGAAGGCGAAACCCGGCTCTTCATCCGTCCCGGTTACCGCTTCCGGGTGGTGGATGCCCTGATCACCAACTTCCACCTGCCGGAGTCCACCCTGATCATGCTGGTGGCGGCCTTTGCCGGCTACCGGGAGACCCTGGCGGCGTACCGGCACGCTGTGGTGCAGGGCTATCGCTTCTTCAGCTATGGGGATGCCATGTTTCTGACCCGCAAGGGGTGAGTGGCTAGGGGGCAAGCCCGGGCCTCCAGGGAGAAGGGTCGGCGCCTGGCCTACCGGCGCTGCGGATTCTGGAGCCCGCAAAAAAAGCGCGGCGAGGGGCGCCGCGCGAAGATTACCACCAAAGGAGGATGGAGGAATGTACCTCACCACTGAGCAGTGATTCAGTACATGATTAGTTTCTTATATTGTCGCCAGCGTGTCAACAATTTCTTGCGCACTCGTCGTGTGGCGTTTCTTTCGGGGTCAAGAAAACCGCTGAGGTGCCATTAGGACGTCTTCGCAATGCCATGATCGGGTTACGACGGCAGGCCGTCAGGTGGGGTAGGGCACCCCGCAGCCCCCGTGTCCGCAGTAGCCATGGGGGTTTTTGGCCAGGTACTGCTGGTGGTAGTCCTCGGCGTAGAAGAACTCCGGCGCAGGGCGGATCTCGGTGGTGATGGGGCCACGACCCACGCGCCCTAGGGCGTCCTGATAACGCTCGCGACTCAGCTCCGCCAGCTGCTGCTGCGCTGCGCCGTAGCAGTAGATGCCGGAGCGGTACTGGGTGCCCAGGTCGTTTCCCTGACGCATCCCCTGGGTGGGGTCGTGGGCTTCCCAGAAGTGCCCCAGCAGGGTCTCGTAGCCGACGGCGGTGGGGTCGAAGACCACCCGGACCACCTCGTTGTGGCCGGTGAGGCCACTGCAGACCTCCTCGTAGGTCGGATTCGGCGTGAGGCCCCCCGCATAGCCCACCGCGGTCACATAGACACCCGGCAACTGCCAGAAGCTGCGTTCGGCCCCCCAGAAGCAGCCCAGGCCGAACAGGGCCAACTCCAGATGCTCGGGAAAGGGCGGCAGGATGGGGCGGCCGTTGACGAAGTGGCGGTCGGTCACCGCCAGGGGCGTGGGGCGGCCGGGGACGGCCTCCGTGGGGGTCGGCAGCTCGAGTCTCTTGTGCCACCACAGCATGTCACGATCCTCCGTCAAGCCTGATTCCGCCCAGTCTGCCGCGGTTCTCTTTTGCGGTTCCAGTGGGCAGAATGTGGGGAAATCCCGCCGCTCAGGCCCCCGTGGCAGCGATCTCCCTCATCACCCTCGACCTGGATGACACCCTCTGGCCCTGTGCCCCGGCCATCGGTGCGGCCGAGGCGGCCCTTTACGCCTGGCTGGAGGCGGTGGCCGGGCGGGTCGTCGCCAGCCATGATCCCGAGAGCCTGCGCGCCCATCGCCGGGCCCTGATGCGCGCCTGCCCGGAGATCGCCCACGACCTCACCGAGGTGCGGCGGCGCTCCCTGGGTCGGCTCTTGGCGGACTTCGACTACGACCCCGCCCTCGCCGAGGAGGGGGTCGCCCTCTTTCTCAAGCACCGCAATCGGGTGGCCCCCTACGAGGACGTGCTTCCCAATCTCACGGCGCTGAGGGAGCGCCATTGGCTGGTCTCGATCACCAACGGCAATGCCGAGGTGGCCGAGACGCCCTTGCAGGGGATCTTTCACCTCTCCCTCACCGCCGCCGCTGTCGGGGCCGCCCGGCCCGATCCGCGACTGCTGCGTGTCGCCCTGGAGCAGACCGGTACCGAGCCCGCGGCCGCGTTGCATGTGGGGGACGATCCCCATCTGGACGTGGAGGTGGCCCGTGGGCTGGGGGTGGCCACGGCCTGGGTCAATCGCGAGGGGCGGACCTGGCCTTCAGAGCTTCCGCCCCCGGCGCTGGAGGTGCGGGATCTCGGGGAGTTGCGCGCCTGGCTGGGGTGCCCGAGTCCATGAGGTTCGAGCTCCTCGCCCGGGATGGCCGGGCCCGGCGCGGTCGACTGGTCTTCCACCGGGGGGCGGTGGACACCCCGGCCTTCATGCCGGTGGGGACCTACGGTACGGTGAAGGCCATGTCCCCCGAGGAGCTGGAGGGCCTGGGGGCCCAGATGATCCTCGGCAACACCTTCCACCTGATGCTGCGGCCGGGCACCGAGGTCATTCGCCGCCACGGCGACCTGCACGGCTTCTGCCACTGGCAGCGGCCCATCCTCACGGACTCGGGCGGTTTCCAGGTCTTCAGCCTGGGGCCCTTGCGCAAGATCAGCGAGCGGGGGGTGGAGTTCCGCTCCCCGGTGGACGGGCGGCGGGTTTTCCTGGGGCCCGAGGAGTCCATGGGGGTGCAGCGGGCCTTGGGCTCGGACGTGGTGATGATCTTCGACGAGTGCACCCCCTACCCGGCAAGCGAGGCCCAGGCGCGCGCCTCGATGGCGTTGTCGTTGCGCTGGGCCGCACGGAGCAGGCTGGCCCATGGGGACAACCCCGCAGCCCTGTTCGGCATCGTCCAGGGCGGGATGTACGAGGGGCTGCGGGGGGAGTCCCTTGATGGGCTGATGGGGATCGGCTTCGACGGCTACGCGGTGGGCGGGCTCTCGGTGGGAGAGCCGCCGGAGGACCGCTGGCGGATCCTGGACTTCCTCGCCGAACGGCTGCCCGCGGAGCGGCCGCGCTATCTCATGGGGGTGGGGACCCCGACGGACATCCTCGAGGCGGTGCGGCGGGGCATCGACCTCTTCGACTGTGTGCTGCCCACCCGCAACGCCCGCAATGGCCACCTGTTCGTCCGTGGCGGGGTGATCCGCATCCGCAACGCCCGCTATCAGCTCGACGAGGGGCCACTCGATCCCCACTGTGACTGCTACACCTGCCGCAACTACAGCCGCGCCTACCTCCGCCACCTGGACCGCTGCCACGAGATCCTCGGGGCCCGCCTCAATACCCTCCATAATCTTTATTACTACCAGACCCTGATGCGCTCCCTGCGGGAGGCCATCGAGGGGGGACGCCTAGAGGCCTTCGCCGAGGACTTCTATAGCGGGCAGGCCTGCGGCGGCAGTCTGTAACTCGCCGCCGCCTATGTCATAATGCGCCGCTTGGTTGGTGGGGGCCGGTTTCCCCGCTTGTTTCTATGGAATTCTTCAGGTGGCTGCCATGGGTTTCTTCATCTCCGACGTGCTCGCCGAGGCCCCGGCCGCGGCGCCCCAAGCCGACCCCCTCATGAGCCTGCTCTTTCCCCTGGGCCTGGTGGTCATCCTCTACTTCTTCATGATCCGGCCCCAGGTCAAGCGGCAAAAGGAGCACAAGAAGCTGGTGGAGGGCCTCGCCAAGGGCGACGAGATAGCCACTGCGGGCGGGCTGCTGGGGCGGGTGACTGACCTGGGCGACAACTTCGCCAAGTTGGAGATCGCAGAGGGCGTGGAGATCAAGATCCGTCGCCAATCGGTCGAGTCGGTCCTGCCCAAGGGTTCCCTCAAGGACCTCTGAGACCGGACTCGGCCCCCAGGCCGAGCAGGATCCATGGATTCGGCTGCTTCAGTCCCGCGAGACCAACATGAATCGTTATCCCCTCTGGAAGAACCTCCTCGTCCTGGTGGCGACCCTGTTGGGGTTGCTCTATTCGCTGCCCAGCTTCTTCGCTCAAGACCCCGCCATTCAGATGACGGTCGTCCACGGCGGGACCCTCTCTCCGAATGCGGGGGCGGAGGTGGAGGCGCTATTGAAGAACGCGGGGGTCCCCCTCAAGGGCGTGGAGACCGAGGGTGGCAAGCTGCTGCTGCGGTTTCCGACCTCCAGTGATCAGCTCAAGGGCCGCGACCTGGTCGAGACCTCCCTGGCCGACCGCTACCACAGTGCCCTGACCCTCGCGCCGGATGTGCCCCGCTGGCTGCGCGCCATCGGGGCCGAGCCCATGTTCCTCGGGCTCGATCTGCGCGGCGGCATCCACGTGACCATCGACGTGGACATGGACGCGGCGGTGGGCAATTCCATGGAGCGCTACACCAACGACATCCGCACCCTGCTGCGCGACGAGAAGGTGCGCTACGTCACCGTGAGTCACGATGCCCGCCGCGTGGCCGTGAAGTTCAACGACGAGGCGAGCCGCGCCCAGGCGGAGACCCTGCTGCGGCGGGAGCTGCGCGGGCTGGTCATCGAGACCGGCGCGGAGGGGGACGCCCTTTTCATCTACGCCCGGCTCACTCCCGCCGACGAGATCTCGGTGAAGAAGTTCGCGCTCGAGCAGAACATCACCACCCTGCGTAACCGGGTGAATGCCCTCGGCGTGGCCGAGCCCATCATCCAGCAGCAAGGGGAGCGACGCATCGTGGTCCAGCTTCCCGGCGCCCAGGACCCTACCCGCCTCAAGGAGATCCTAGGGGCCACCGCCACCCTGGAGTACCGCCTGGTGGACACCGAGCACTCGGTGCAGGACGCCGTGGAGGGTCGGGTGCCGGCGGGCAGCAAGCTCTACCGGGATCGCAAGGGTCGCCCGGCCCTGCTGCGCAATCGGGTGATCGTGACGGGTGATCAGATCACCAACGCCTCCGCCGGCTTCGACCAGCGGAGCGGCCAGCCCGCGGTGTTCATCAACCTCGATGAGCAGGGCGGGCGGCGCATGCGCAATATCACCACCGAGAATGTGGGGAAGCCCATGGCCGTGGTATTCATCGAGAATCGGGTGGAGACCCGCATGGTGGATGGCCAGCCGGTCAAGCGTAAGGTCCACTCCGAGGAGGTTATCAGTATCGCCAACATCCTCGAGCCCTTCGGGCGGCGCTTCCAGACCACAGGACTCGACAGCTCCGAGGAGGCCCGCACCCTGGCGTTGCTGCTGCGCGCCGGTGCCCTGGCCGCTCCCATCGAGATCGTCGAGGAGCGCACCATCGGCCCGAGCCTGGGTCAGGACAACATCGAGCAGGGGGTGCGCTCGGTGGTGATCGGTTACCTAGCGGTGGTGGTCTTCATGGCCTTCTACTACCGGGTGTTCGGGCTGGTGGCGGACCTGGTCCTGTTCATGAACGTGGTGATGCTCCTTGCCATCCTCGCCATGCTCCAGGCCACCCTCACCTTGCCCGGTATCGCGGGCATCCTGCTCACCGTCGGCATGGCCGTGGATGCCAACGTGCTGATCTTCGAGCGTATCCGCGAGGAGCTGCGCAACGGCAACTCCCCCCAGGCCAGTATTCAGGCCGGCTTCGACAAGGCCCTCTCCACCATCCTGGATGCCAACATCACCACACTCATCGCCTCGGTGGTCCTGTTCAGCTTCGGCACCGGCCCGGTCAAGGGCTTCGCGGTGACCCTCACCATCGGCATCTTCACCTCGCTCTTTACCGCCATCTTGGGCAGCCGCGCCATCATCAACCTGCTGTTCGGCGGTCGGCGGTTGCAGAGCCTTCCCATCTGATCGGGGCCTTTCCATGGAATTCTTCAAGGTCACCCACATCGATTTCCTGCGCTACCGCTGGCCGGCCGTTGTCCTTTCCACGCTGGTCAACATGCTGGCCGTGGTCTCCTTTTTCGTCCAGGGTCTGAACTTCGGACTGGATTTCACCGGTGGCACCCTGCTAGAGGTCAGCTACAAGTCGCCCGCTGAGCTCTCGGCGGTTCGCGGGGCGCTAGAAGGAGGTGGGTTCGGCGGCGCCACTGTCCAGCACTTCGGCACCGCGCGCGACGTGCTAATCCGCCTCCCGCCCCAGGCCGAGGGCAGCACCTCCACCCTCAGCAACCAGGCCTTTGACGCCCTGAGTAAGGCCGCCGCAGGGCAGGTGGAGCTGCGCCGGGTGGAATACGTGGGACCCCAGGTGGGAGCCGAGCTGGCAGAGAATGGCGGCCTAGCAGTGCTCTACTCCCTGATCGGCATCCTCATCTATGTCTGGTTTCGCTTCGAGTGGCGCCTCTCCCTGGGCGCCATCGTGGCGACCGTCCACGACATCGTGGTGACGGTGGCGGTGTTCTCGGTCTTCCAGATCGACTTCGACCTGACAGTGCTGGCGGCGGTGCTGGCGGTGATCGGCTATTCGTTGAACGATACCGTGGTGATCTTCGACCGCATCCGGGAGAACTTCCGCAAGGTGCGCAAGGGAACGGTGATCGACGTGGTGAATCTCTCGGTCAACGAAACTCTCTCACGCACCGTCATGACCTCTGGCACCACCATGATCACGGTGGTGGCCCTCTATCTGTTCGGCGGCGAGGTGGTGCACGGCTTTGCCCTTGCGCTCATCGTGGGCATCGTCACGGGCACCTACTCCTCGATCTATATCGCGAGCAGCGCGGCGGTGCTACTAGGTATCAGCCGGGCGGACCTGATGCCGGTGAAGAAGGAGGGTGCGGAGGCGGACAGCCTGCCCTAGCCGCTGAGGAAGGGGCGTCGCTCGTCAGGCCTTGAGCCGATCGTTGAGGAAGGGGCGGATCCGTTTCAGCATGGCCTGGTGGACCCGCGGGGCGCCGCTGACCACGTTTCCGGTGTCCAGGTAGCGCTCGCCGCCGGCCAGGTCGCTCACGACCCCCCCCGCCTCCTGCACCAGCAGGGCCCCTGCGGCCATGTCCCAGGGGGAGAGGCCCAGCTCCCAGAAGCCATCGACCCGGCCCGCCGCGAGATAGGCGAAGTCCAGGGCGGCGGAGCCCGGGCGGCGAATCCCGGCGGTCTCGCTGATCAGGGCCTTGAAGATGCCGAGATAGGCATCGAGGTGGCTGTGCTCGCGGAAGGGGATGCCGGTGCTCAACAGGGCCCCTTCCAGGGAGGGCCGGGGGCTGACGCGGAGCCTGCGGTCGTTGAGCTGGGTACCCTCACCGCTGGTGGCGGTGAACAGCTCCTCCCGCAGGGGATCGTAAACCACCGCGTGCTCGATGCGGTCGCGGACCATCAGGGCGATGGACACCGAGAAGTGGGGAAAGCCGTGGAGGTAATTGGTGGTGCCGTCCAGGGGGTCGATGACCCAGCGGTAGTTGCTCGTGCCCTGGGCGCCGCTCTCCTCGGCGAGGATGGCGTGATCGGGGTACTTACTGCGCAGCTCCCGGATGATGGCCTGCTCGGCGTTGCGGTCAACCTCGGAGACGAAGTCGTTGTTGCCCTTGCTGGTGACGCTGATCGCGTCCACCCGCTCGAAGTTGCGCACGAGGATGCGACCGGCGCTGCGGGCCGCGCGCACGGCGATGTTGACCACGGGATGGAGCATAGTTGGGAAAGAGCCTGAGATGGACTACCGACCCACCATGATGCCACAACCCACCTCGCAACCGCCTGGGTTTTTCCTGCCGTGCTGAGCAACATCCGCTTCGTGCTGGTGGAGACCTCCCACCCCGGCAACATCGGCGCCGCAGCGCGGGCCTTGAAGACTATGGGGCTCAGTCGGCTGGATCTGGTCCAGCCCAAGGGTTTCCCGGCCGCCGAGGCCACGGCACGGGCCTCCGGGGCCGAAGACGTCCTGGAGCGGGCGCGGCTACACGCCGACCTCCTCGAGGCCCTGGAGGGCTGCCGGCTGGTGGTGGGCTCCAGCGCCCGCCTGCGCAGCGTGTCCTGGCCCCAGCTCGTTCCGCGCGCCTGCGCCGAGCGGCTGGTGGCGGAGGCGGCCCAGGGGCCGGTGGCCCTGGTGTTCGGCCGCGAGCGCACCGGACTCAGCAATGCCGAGCTGGAGCGCTGCCACTACCTCGCCCACATCCCCACCAACCCGGCTTTCGGATCCCTGAACCTGGCGGCGGCGGTGCAGGTGTTCGCCTACGAGATCTACCAGGCCCACCTGGCCGGGCGGGGCCCGGAGCCCGATGAAGCGAAGCGGGACCTGGCCAGCGCCGAGGCCATGGAGGGTTTCTTCGGCCACCTGGCAGAGACCCTGGTGGAGCTCGGCTTCGCCGATCCCGACCAGTCCAAGAAGCTCCTGAGACGACTGCGGCGCCTGTTCCATCGCGCCCGTCCGGACTGGACCGAGCTCAACATCCTGCGCGGGATCCTCAGCGCCGCCCAGGGCCGAAAGCTCCACCGCCGGGAGCGCTGGCTTCGCGGGGGCGGCGACTAGCCCACGGGACCGGAATCCCCTTCACTTTTCCCCGCATTCGCGTAAAATTTCGAGTTTTCCCAAGGCGGGTGCGATTCCCGTTCCGTTCCCATCGGTTGGACAGCACATGGTAAAGATTCGGTTAGCGCGTGCCGGCGCCAAGAAGCGCCCCTTCTACCACATCGTGGTGACGGACGGTCGCAGCCCCCGCGACGGCCGCTTCATCGAGCGGGTGGGCTTCTTCAACCCCATCGCGGCGGGCGGCGAGGAGCGGGTGCGCCTGGATGGGGCCCGCATCGCCCACTGGGTGGGCCAGGGCGCCCAGCCCACCGAGCGGGTGGCCAAGCTCATCAAGGAGCAGCAGCCGGCCGCTTGAGCCGGGGCGGTTGAGGGCGGTGTCCGGCGCGGACCGCCCGGCGGGTCCCGAGGAGGCGCCGCGGCGGGTGGTGGTCGGTGAGGTCTCGGGTGTGTTCGGGGTGCGGGGCTGGGTCCGCGTCTACTCCCATACCGACCCCAGAGGCAACATCCTGCGCCTCTCTCCCTGGTATCTGGGCAGGGGCGGGGACTGGACAGCCTTCCGGGTGGTGGAGGGTCGTCGTCACGCCAAGGGCATCGTGGCCCAGCTAGAGGGCTGCGGCGACCGCGACGGGGCGGCGGCGCTGGTGGGACGGCAGATCGCGGTGGACCGCGCCCAGTTGCCGCCCCCGGCAGAGGACGAGTTTTATTGGACGGACCTCGAGGGGCTGCGGGTCCTGAACCTCGAGGGGATCGACCTGGGCGTGGTGGATCACCTCTTCTCCACCGGTGCCAACGACGTCCTGGTGGTGCAAGGGGAGCGGGAACGGCTCATCCCCTTCGTCTGGGACGAGGTGATCCGCGAGGTGGCGTTCGACAGCCGCGAGATGCGCGTGGACTGGGACGCGGACTTCTGAGGCATGCGTTTCGACGTCGTCACCCTGTTCCCCGCCCTGTTCGAGATCCTGCGGGGCCTGGGGGTGACGGGCCGGGCCCTGGAGGCCGGGCAGGCGGAGCTGAGGTTGTGGAACCCGCGGGATTACACCCGCGATCTGCACCGCACCGTCGACGACCGCCCCTACGGCGGTGGGCCGGGCATGCTCATGCGCTACGAGCCCCTGGCCGCTGCGGTGGCGGAGGCCAAGGTGGCGGCGCCGGGCAGCCCGGTGGTGTACCTGAGCCCCCAGGGACGCCTGCTCGACCAGGGGGCGGTGGCGGCGATGGCGAGGGCGCCGGGGCTGATCCTGATCGCCGGCCGCTACGAGGGGATCGACGAGCGGCTGATCGGGCGCTACGTGGACGAGGAGTGGTCCATCGGGGACTATGTCCTGAGCGGCGGCGAGCTGGCGGCGATGGTGCTGATGGACGCGGTGATCCGGCTCCTCCCCGGTGTGCTGGGGGATGCGGACTCCGCTCAGCAGGACTCCCACGTGGACGGCCTGCTGGACTGCCCGCACTATACGCGGCCTGAGGAGATCGAGGGCATGCGGGTGCCGCCGGTGCTGCTGGGCGGAAACCATGCGGCCATCCGCCGCTGGCGCCTGCAGCAGTCCCTGGGCCGGACCTGGCAGCGGCGGCCGGAGCTGCTGGGGCAACGGGGCCTCTCGGAAGAGGAGCAGGGGTTACTCGACGAATTTGTCCGGGCACATGAACAGGCCGGGTGAGCATTAGGAGCAACGAAGACCATGAGCAACATCATCCAAGAGCTCGAAGCCGAGCAGATGACCCGGGCGGTGCCCGATTTCGCACCCGGCGACACCGTCGTGGTACAGGTCAAGGTGAAGGAAGGTAACCGTGAGCGCCTGCAGGCCTTCGAGGGCGTGGTGATCGCCAAGCGCAACCGCGGCCTCAACTCGGCCTTCACCGTGCGCAAGATCTCCCACGGCGAGGGGGTGGAGCGGGTGTTCCAGACCTACAGCCCCCTGGTGGCGGAGATCCAGGTGAAGCGCCGCGGCGACGTGCGCCGCGCCAAGCTCTACTACCTGCGGGGGCGCACCGGCAAGGCCGCCCGCATCCGGGAAAAGATCTGATCGCGAGCGGGGACGGCTTGATCCGTCCCCCTGGTTTTGCCCGCCGCCGGATGCTTTTCGCTCTTCGGGGCCCCTCGAGGTGAGCGGCCCCAGCTTCTACTGGCACGACTACGAGACCTGGGGCAGCGACCCCCGCCGGGACCGCCCGGCCCAGTTCGCCGGGATCCGCACCGATGCGGAGCTGGAGGTCCTCGGCGAGCCCCTGGTCCTCTATTGCCGTCCGGCTGACGATCTCCTCCCGAGTCCCGATGCCTGCCTGGTTACGGGCCTCAGCCCCCAGCGCGCCTGGCGGGAGGGGATCCCCGAGGCGGACTTCAGCGCCCGCATCCACGCCGAGCTGACCTGGCCCGGCACCTGCGGGGTGGGCTACAACAGCATCCGCTTCGACGACGAGATCAGCCGCCACTGCTTCTACCGGAACTTCCTCGATCCCTACGCCCGGGAGCGCGGCTCGAGCCGTTCCCGCTGGGACCTGATCGATGTACTGCGTCTCGCCCATGCCCTGCGGCCCGAGGGGCTGCA
>CAZFHV010000034.1:0-21535 GCA_964519095.1 uncultured Chromatiaceae bacterium
TGCTCTCACCGGTGACCCTCAACAACTATGGCGGCACCTGTGGCTACCAGTATCCGGCCTGGGTGCGCGACGTTGCTAACCCCAAGACCCGTGCTCGCCCCTCCGGCCGTGCATTCCAGCGCTACCAAGAGATGCGGGACTTCCAGAACAGCACCGAGCGGCCCTTCATCCATCTGGTGGACGGCGGGGTCTCCGACAACATCGGGGTGCGCCCTGTTCTCGAGGGTATTGAGGAGCTGGAGGCCAGCGCAGCATTCCGGGGGCAGGTGGGATTCGGGGTCATCCGGCGGATCGTCCTCATGGTGGTCAACGCCCACTCGGCCCCCAGCACCGCATGGGACCGCTCGGAGGAGCCGCCCGGGTTCGTGGTGCAGCTCCTGCAGTCCACCGGCGTGCCTATCGATCGCTATTCCTTCGAGACCGTCGAGACCATGAAGGACATGGCCCAGATCTGGAGTTGGCGGCGGGAGCTTGTGGTGGCCGAGGCCCGCCTGGCGGGTAAGACCAAGGCGCAGGCGGAGGCCCTGGCACCCAAGGTCACCCTCGAGGTGCTGGATGTCAGCTTCGATGCCATCCCAGACCCCAAGGACCGCGCCTACCTCATGAATTTGCCTACCAGTTTCGTGCTGCCGCCCCAGGATGTGGACCGGCTCCGCGAGGCCGCGGGCCAGATCCTGCGCCGGTCGCCGGCCTACCAGGCGGTGGTGCACGAGCTCAGCGGCACGCCCGCGCCTTAGCGGTGTGTAGGCTCCGGGGTCGCATGAGGAACGACGCCCATCGAGCGCGGGAGGACTGGCAGAGGGGCGCCCCCAGGCGCGTGACGGGTCTAGGAGGTTTCCCGCGACCATGAACCTCAACCGCTATCTCTTATTGAT
The DNA here is from genome assembly GCA_964519095.1 of uncultured Chromatiaceae bacterium. Lineage (GTDB taxonomy): Bacteria > Pseudomonadota > Gammaproteobacteria > Chromatiales > Chromatiaceae > JAEHCY01. Next base: position 876 of record CAZFHV010000034.1, read on the forward strand.
CAGCTTTTCGCTCTGCGGTGCGTCGGTCTCCAACGCTGGAGCCCCTACGGAGGACAACCGCCTCAACGCCTCATCCCCCACCCTGGTCACGGCGGAGATCCTGCAGGCCAGGACCAGCGAGGCCGAGGCGGATCCCGACCTCCACGGCGACACCAGGACCAAGCTGGTGGCTCTCTACCGCGAGGCCCTCGCCAACCTCAAGGAGGCGGATGCCAACAGCGCCCGGGCCGCGGCGCTGGAGGAGACCTTACGCGCGGCACCCGATCAGACCGAGCGGCTCCGCAAGCGGATTGCCGCCGTCCGCGAGGGAGAGCCGGGAGGGGACCTGGCCATCGCCATCGAGGTGCCCCGCGACCAACTGGCGTTCCGCCTCAAGACGGCCAAGGCGGATATTGCCGCCATCGAAGCCCGGCGTGCGGATCTCGATCGCCAGATGGCCTATCAGGAGCAGCGGCCGGCCACCATCACCCAACGGCTCGCCGCGGCCCAGGATCAGCAGGTGGCCATCGCTGCCGCCCTCCAAGCCGCGCCTCCGGCAGGGGAGGGGCTGTCCCTGTTGGAAGCCCGACGTTGGGGCCGGGAGACCCGCTACATCGCCCTGAGCGCCGAGATCAAAGCGCTGGAGCAGGAGCTCCTCAGCCTGCCGATGCGTGTGGACCTGCTCAAAGCCAAGCGCGACGAGGAGACGGCCAATGCCCAACGCATCGGCAGGCAACTGGAACGGTTGATCGCGCAGCTCAAGGCCCAGAGGACGGGCGAAATGGACCAGGCGCAGGTTGCCGCCGAGCGGAACCTGCAGGCGACCCGTGAGCTGGCTCCTGCACTGGTCCGCCTGGCGGCGGATAACGCCAGCCTTACCGAGGCCCTCGCCACCAGGGTTGCGGCGAGCGACCAGCTGGAGGGGGAGCAGCGGGAGACGGAGCGGCTGACCGCACGTATCAAGGCCAACTTCGATCGTCTACAAAGGACGAGGGTCGCCAGTGGCTTGACCGAGGGCGTGGGTCAGCTCCTGCTCGAGCATCGCGATGCTCTGCCGGATCTTGGGGTGTACAGCCGACGCGCGAGCGCCCGGGAGCGGGAGATCGCGGCGATCACCCTCGACCAATTGCGCCATCTGGAGGAGGTGGAGGTCCTTGCCGATGCGGAGCAGGCCACCGCCCGGCTGCTTGGTGGTTACCCGCTCCCCGATAGCCTGGCTGGACGCGGCCTGCTAGGAGAGCTGGTGGCCCAGCGCCAGGATCTCCTGCGCCAGCAATTGGAGGCTGAGGGGCAGCATCTGGAGCGGCTGCGCAAGCTCCAGACCACCGAGGCCCAGATGCTGGAAGTAGCTCGCGCCTACGATGCCTTCTTGGCGGAGCACCTTTTCTGGCTCCGTACCGGACCCGAAACCCATTTGGCGGACTTGGCGGCGCTGCCCGAGGAGGTCAGGCAGTTGTTGTCGCCAGCGCACCGCTCTGAGCTGAGCCGCGCTTTCCTTGACCAGGTTGCCCAATCGGGGATCTTCTGGTCGGCGCTACTCCTCGCGGTGGTCTTGTGGTGGAAGCGTCGTGCGCTGATCTCGGCCATCGAGCGTGCGGCCGCTTCCGTGGCCGATCCGAGCAGCGACCACTTTTTCCACACGGTTCGCGCCCTGCTGCTGACGCTGGCACTGGCGCTGCCTCTGCCCTTGGTGCTGGGGGTGACTGGGTGGCGGCTGCTGGCCGCAGCCCATGGAACGGAGCTCTCTCTGACCCTGGGTGCCGACCTCGTGCGCATCGCCCTCATCCTCTATATGCTCCTGGCGTTGCGTGCGGCGTGCCTCCCCAACGGTCTCGCGGTGCCGCATTTCCATTGGAGTGAGTCCCGTGTGCGGCGCCTTGGGGCGGAGCTGCGCTGGCTGGTCTGGGTGACGGTGCCGGCTCTGTTGATGATGCGGATCGCCATGGCTGTCAACCCCTCGACCGTCGGTGGTCCAGTCGCTCGCGTGGCACTGCTGGTGGCGACGGTAGCCCTCGGCGGGTTTTTCTATCGCGTTCTGCACCACAGGCACGGCCTGGTGGCCCCACAAGATCAGGGTGTCGGTGGATTCGGTCCCCACCGCCTCTGGCTGCCACTGGCGGCTATTTCTGTCCTGGTACTCGTCGGGCTGGCCTGGACCGGTTACACCTACACGGCGCTCATCCTGGCAGATGCCTTCGTCCTCACCCTCGGGCTGATCGTCGGTCTGTTGGTGCTCTATGCCCTGGCAGAGCGTTGGTTGACCCTGGCTCGCCGTCGTCTGGCCCTGCAGATGGCACGGGAACGCCAGCAGAGCGCCGCGGTCGCCCCTGACGCCGGGGCCTGGGACGCGACAGAGGGGGAGGGCGGTGGACCCTCCGACTACGCCGACTTCGACCTCGTCGCGGCCAGCGAAGAGAGCCTGGAGCTCCTCCGCGCCGTAGTGGCCTTCTCCGGGGCTCTCGGCCTGTACCTGATCTGGTCCGCGGTCTTTCCGGCCCTGGGCATCCTCGACGAGTTCACCCTCTGGCACTACACCACCACCCTGGACGGCGACGAGCGCAGCCTGCCGGTCACCCTCGCGGATGTTGGTCTCGCCTTCATCTACCTCGTCGTCACGGGGGTGCTCGTCAAGAGACTACCCGCCCTGCTGGATATGATCCTGACGGGACACTCCAACATCTCCGCCGGTACCCGCTACACCCTCACCACGCTCACGAGCTACGCCATCATCGCCATCGGCACCCTGCTGGCCCTCAACCAGGTCGGCGCCCAGTGGTCCCAGGTTCAGTGGTTGGTGGCGGCCCTGAGCGTGGGCATCGGCTTCGGTCTGCAGGAGATCGTGGCCAACTTCATCAGCGGCCTGATCATCCTCTTCGAGCGACCGATCCGCGTCGGCGATACCGTCAGCGTCGGGGGCACCGACGGGGTGGTGACCAAGATCCGCATCCGCGCCACCACCATCCGCAACCCCGAGCGCAAGGAGCTGCTGGTTCCAAACAAGGAGTTCATCACCGGCCGGTTGCTCAACTGGTCCCTTTCCGACAAGGTCACCCGGATCATGGTCACGGTTGGGGTGGCCTTCGGGACCGACGTCGATCGAGCCCACGCCCTGATGCGGGAGGCGGCGGAGCTGCAGGAGCACGTGCTCGAGGATCCCAAACCGGTGCTGACTTTCGATGGCTTCGGCGACAACGCCCTCCTGCTGAGTCTTCGAGCCTATATCGACGATCTCGACCATCGCACGGCAACCCTCACGGCACTGCACAAGGCCATCAACCGCAAGTTCGAGGAAGCGGGCATCGTCATGCCGTTCCCCCAGCGGGATCTGCATCTGGACACCGGGAAACCCTTGCGGGTGTCCATCGAGTCCCCGGGGCGAGAGCAACCGGACGCTACCCGCCCCGGATAGCCGGCGCGGCCTACTCCTCGAAAGCATCCTGGATATTGGCGTGCAGGTCGGGCAGGACCGGGATCCGAGCCACGCCTGGTGACCGTCGAATCCCGGGGGTCGGGCTGGATCGCGCCTTGGGGCGGAAGGCTCCCCGCGAGCACACCTGAGAGAACCTGGTCGAAAGTGTCATAAGAATTCCGGCCAGCGCTTGCAGGTCGGCGGCGGAACAGTCGCCTCACCGAATGCAGGCCGCTGCCGACATCGAGAGGACCCCGATTCGGGTCACTGGTCTTCTCCAGCCTCCACCGTGTTCTCCTGGTGGAGCTCGAAATACTGCCGGGCCACCGCGGCATGAACGGCGTTGAGATCGGCCTGGATCTGGTCCAGGTGATCGTGCAGCTCCCCCGGCTCCTGGTCGTCGAGGGGGACGCTGACGAGCCGCTTCCAGGTGCGGCGGGCGGCTTGCATCGCCTCTTGGTGGCGAGGCAGTTGACCGAGGCTGCTTTCGATCTCGTTCAGGCAATAGTGCACCGTGCGCGGAAAGTGGGGGTCTTTGAGCAGGAAGCTCACCACCTCTGATGCGCGCACATGCACCCCAACGTGGCAGCGGTACATCTGGTAGGCCGACAAGGCGTTGAGGGTGGTCATCCAGAGGCGATCGAGGGCTGGGACCGCGAGGGCCGGGTCGGCGGGTAGACGTACCGCGGAGTTGACGTCCAGGATGCGGGTGGTCATGTCGGCTCGCTCCAGGTTGCGGCCGAGCTGGAGGAACTGGTAGGCGATATCGTGACTCATGGAGCCCGCCAACAGGCCGATGATGGATTGGCGCCGCTCGATCACCCCATTGAGCACCTGGTAACGCTGCCCTCGGCCCTTGGTGGCGCGCGCCGCGTGCTCGCGGATGTAGAGGTGCAGGGCGTTGATGCGCTCCCAGATCTCCATGGGCAGCACTTCGCGGAAGGTGCGGGTGTTTTCCCGTGCCTGGTGGATGCAGGACAGTACCGAGCTTGGGTTGTGCGGGTCCAGGATCAGAAAACGAACCACGCTCTCCTCGTCCGCGTGGGGATGGCGAGCCCTAAAGACTGAATCGAGGCCAGCCACACGAATCAGGACGTCCCAACCGAAGAAAGCGCCCCTCGGGAGATCGAGCAGCACCTGGGTGGTGGCGTTGATCAGGCGGGCCGTGTTCTCGGCCCGTTCCAGATAGCGTGCCATCCAATAGAGGTTCTCGGCGACTCGGGAAAGCATGGGGGCTACCTGTCCGGGCTGCTCAGGGGCGACTCATCGATACTGCTCGGGACTCGACCGGGGACGCGCTAAGGCAGCCGCGGTCGGCTCGGTAGGGGCGCCCGAGGTATGACCCCTGGCGTCGGCCTGAGGCCCCGGTGTCTCTGTTCATCCTCACCCTCGTGGTGGGCTATTAAGGATCAGGCCGTGCGCTCAGCCCGAGGGGGTGTCCACGATCCAGGTGTCCTTACTGCCTCCCCCCTGGGAGGAGTTCACCACGAGGGAGCCCCGCTTCATCGCCACCCGCGTGAGGCCGCCCGTGGTCACGAAGAGCTGATCGGATTGCAGCACGAAGGGGCGCAGGTCCAGGTGGCGGGGCTCCAGGTGGTGATCCACCAGGGTGGGCGCGGTGGAGATCGATAGGGTGGGCTGGGCCATGTAGTTACGCGGGTTGGCGCGAATCAGCCCCGCGAACCGCGCTCGCTCGGCCGCCGTGGCCCGGGGGCCGATGAGCATGCCGTAGCCGCCGGACTCGTTCGCCGGTTTCACCACCAGCTCCTCCAGGTGGGCCAGCACGAGCTCCCGCTGATCGTCGTACATGCAGAGGTAGCTGGGGACGTTGGGGAGGAGCGGGTCTTGGTCCAGGTAGTACTTGATGATCTGGGGAACGAAGGCGTAGACGACCTTGTCGTCTGCGACTCCGGAGCCCGGGGCATTGGCGATGCCCACGTTGCCCGCCCGCCAAGCGCGCATCAGGCCGGGCACCCCAAGGGCGGAATCGCGACGGAAGACCTCCGGGTCCAGGAAGTCGTCGTCGATGCGGCGGTAGATTACGTCCACCCTTCGCAGACCCGCGATGGTCTTCATGAACACCTGCTCATCCATGACCACCAGGTCAGAGCCCTCGACCAGGAAGGCACCCATCTTCTGGGCCAGATAGCTGTGCTCGAAATAGGCGGAGTTGTAGATGCCCGGTGTCAGCACGGCCACCACGGGTCGACCGTCGGGCTGCACCTGCTGGCGTGGTGAGAGAGCGGCGAGGGTGTCGTAGAGCTGGGTGGGGTAATCGTCCACCGGTAGGATGCTGATGGCGCGAAAGATCTCGGGGAACAGCCGCTTCATGAGCTGGCGGTTCTCCAGCATGTAGGACACCCCGGAGGGCACCCGCAGGTTGTCCTCCAGGACATAGAGGGTGCCGTCGCGGCCACGCACCAAATCGGTGCCACACACATGGGCCCAGACGCCAAAACGGGGCGTGAAACCGCGGCACTGCGGGCGAAAGTTGCGCGATCCGGCCAGGACCTCGAGGGGGAACACCCCATCCTTGACGATCCGCTGCTCGTTGTAGAGGTCGTTGATGAACAGGTTCAAGGCGATGAGGCGCTGTTTGAGCCCCTCCTCGACCGAGACCCATTCGTGGCGCGCGATGGTGCGGGGAATGATGTCGAAGGGCCAGGCGCGGTCGATGTTGCCCGCGTCGCTGTAGACCGTGAAGGTGATGCCCATGGTCATGATGGCCGCTTCGACGGCCTGGCGCCGGGTTTCCAACTCGTTCGGGTCCAACTCGTTGAGGTGCCGGAACAGCACCTGGGCCGCGGGCCGCGGCTGGCCGTGGCTATCGAGCAGCTCATCGAAAGCGGCGTTCTCAGTGTAGTGGCGCAGCTCGATCTGCATGGGATTCCGGCGGCCAGGCTTGCTGATGCACTTAGCCATAGCAAGGAACGGGCCAGTCTGTGGTCAGGGGGCCCGGCGATGGGAAACCCTTGCTTGGAAGGCCGAAGTAGCCCCTGGCGGGAATCTGTGCTTGAATCAATGCCCCCCAGGACCTCCTCGCCGCCATGACCTACTGCGTAGCCATCAGCGTGAACCAAGGACTGGTGTTCTGTTCGGACTCCCGCACCAATGCGGGTACGGACAACGTGGGCACCTACTCCAAGATGCACAGCTTCCACTGGCCGGGGGAGCGCTTCTTCTGCCTGATGTCGGCGGGCAACCTGGCCACCACCCAGACGGTGGTCAAGAAGCTCAGGGGTGACGTGCCCAAGGGGCTGGTACCCAACCTGCTGTCGGTGGGGACCCTGGAGGAGGCCGCTGACTACGTGGGCGTCGTCAGTACCTGGGTGCAGAAGCAGCAGAGCGTGCGCGACACGGCCAACACCAACTTCGAGGCGAGCTTCATCTTCGGCGGCCAGATCGCAGGTGAGCCCCCGGAGATGTTCCTGATCTACCCCCAGGGCAACTACATCCACGAGTCGAGCGAGCACCCCTTTCTGCAGATCGGGGAGATCAAGTACGGCAAGCCCATCCTGGACCGAGTGATCAAGCGTGACGTCAGCCTTGAGCGGGCCGCCCGCTGTGCCCTGGTCTCCATGAACTCCACCATGCGCAGTAACGTCACCGTCGGTCCGCCCGTCGAGCTGCTCCTCTACGAGCGCGACAGCCTCACCACCGGTCGCCGTCTCTACTACACGGAAGAGGATCCCTACGCCCGGGAGCTTTCCGAGAGCTGGAATCGGGGGTTGCTGATGGCTCTCGACATTCTGCCCCGCTTCTCGTGGGAAAGGGACGCGGGCGATGCGGCGGCAAAGGAAGGCGGCGACACCAAGGTGTATTCGTTCCCGGGGACCTGAACCGTCCTCCGATGGGGCAGGGGGTTGCCCAGCCAGCGGCGGGGCCCGGGAGCAGCCACCGCTGAGGGGTTGCCCGGCGGCGAGCGAGCGACCTGTTCCCGTTCGACGCCGAGGGCCGCATCCAGAGTCGCGAGGGCCGCGACCCATCTCCCCGAGTCAGGCCCCGCCGGGTGGGCCGATGCCCCTCGCGGGGGTCCGGCCGGCACAGGTGCCCGATAGCGCGCCCCCCAGGTTCGAGAGGGGAGAGCCCCTTCGCCGCAGAGCCCGTGATCCCCTCGGCACGACCATTGCTAGGGTTCCCGAGCCGTTCTCCACCACCCCTCGGGAGGCTCGATGTCCATCCAGGTTGCTATCCGGCACCTCACCCACTACCGCTTCGACCGACCGGTCACCCTCAGCCCCCATCTGATCCGGCTGCGTCCTGCCGCCCACTGCCGCACGCCCATCCTGGCCTACGGCCTGAAGGTCTCTCCGGAGCGGCACTTCATCAACTGGCAGCAGGACCCCTTCGGCAACTACCTCGCCCGACTGGTCTTTCCGGAGCTGACCCGGGAGCTGCGGGTGGACGTGGAGCTCATCGCCGACCTGACGGTGATCAACCCCTTCGACTTCTTCATCGAGGATTCCGCCGAGCACTGGCCCTTCGCCTACCCGGAGGCGCTGCGCAAGGAGCTGGCCTCCTACCTGGAGGTGAGCGAACGGGGTCCCAGGCTGGAAGCCTACCTCGCGGGCGTGGATCGCGGCCGGCGTCACACGGTGGAATTCCTCGTGGCCCTCAACCGGGATCTGCAGCGCGCCGTCGGTTACAGCATCCGCTTGGACCCCGGGGTGCAGACCTGCGAGGAGACCCTGGACCGGGCCCTGGGCTCCTGCCGGGACACCGGCTGGCTCTTGGTCCAGATCCTGCGCCACCTCGGCCTGGCGGCCCGCTTCGTGTCCGGTTACCTGGTGCAGCTCACCCCCGACGAGAAGTCCCTGGATGGCCCCTCTGGCACCGACCACGACTTTACCGATCTCCATGCCTGGGCCGAGGTATACATCCCCGGTGCCGGTTGGATCGGGCTGGACCCCACCTCGGGGCTGTTCGCCGGCGAGGGCCACATTCCGCTCGCCTGCACACCCCAGCCGAGCAGCGCCGCGCCCATCGAAGGCCTTACGGACCCCTGCGAGGTGGACTTCAGCTACCGCAACGAGGTGAGTCGCTTCAAGGAGGATCCCCGGGTCACCAAGCCCTACAGCGAGACCCAGTGGGAGCGGATGCGGGCCTTGGGTCGTCTGGTCGATGCCCGATTGGAGGCGAGTGACGTCCGTCTGACCCAGGGCGGTGAGCCCACCTTCGTGTCGATCGACGACATGAATGCACCAGAATGGAACACCCTGGCCCTGGGCGAGCACAAACGGGAGCGCGCGGAGGTGCTGGTGCGACGGCTCAGGTCTCGTCTCGCCCCCGGCGCCCTCCTGCATACCGCCCAGGGCAAGTGGTATCCGGGTGAGCCTCTGCCGCGCTGGGCCCTGGGTCTGTTCTGGCGCAAGGACGGGGTGCCGGTGTGGCGTGAGGATCGCCTCCTGGCCGAGGCCCAGCGCGACTACGGCCAGGGTGTGGAGGAGGCGCGACGTTTCGCCGAGACCCTGGCGGGGCATCTGGGTTTGGCCACCCGCTATCTGTTGCCCGCCTTTGAAGATGCCCTGTACTACCTGCTCCAAGAGGCCGAGGTACCGATCAACCTGGAACCGTCCCGGGCTGCGCTGGGGAATCCTCTGGGGCGCCGCCGCCTCGCTAATACCCTCTCCCGCGGCTTGGATACGCCGGTGGGCTACGTGCTGCCCCTGGGCTGGGACTGGGAGGCCGACCGTTGGTACTCCTCCCCCTGGGAGCTGCGGCGGGAGCGCCTTTACCTCAGTCCCGGCGATTCCCCCATGGGCCTGCGCCTGCCGCTCCAGTCTCTGCCCTGGGTCGGCGAGGACGAGGTCGAGCAGGTCGGTGAGATCGACCCCTTCGAGACCCAGCCGCCCCTGCCGGATTACCAAGGTGAGGTGGCGAGCCGTTACAGCCGCATCGAGGCCCAACCGAACGGCCATCCCGAGGTCCATCCCCAGCCCTACGCCGACCAGACCCAAGGGTCGGCTCTGCGCGGGCACCGGAAGGCTAACTCTGAAGTACCGCACACGGCGCTGTGCGTGGAAGCTCGCGGGGGTTGCCTGCACGTCTTCCTGCCGCCCCTGCACCGGCTCGAGCATGCCTTGGAGCTGCTGGCCGCGGTGGAGCAAACGGCGGCTGCCCTGGACATCCCGGTGGCGGTGGAAGGCTACCCGCCCCCCGCCGATGGCCGCCTGGAACGGCTGCTGGTCACCCCGGACCCCGGCGTCATCGAGGTGAACATCCATCCCGCTCGCACCTGGGATGAGCTGGAGGCCTCTACCCTGGCCCTCTACGAAGAGGCACGTCTCGCCCGGCTGGGGACCGAGAAGTTCATGCTAGACGGCCGCCACACGGGAACCGGCGGGGGCAACCACGTCACCCTGGGTGGCCCCACGCCCGCCGACAGCCCCTTCCTGCGTCGCCCCGATCTCCTCCAGAGCCTGATCACCTACTGGCAGCATCACCCCAGCCTGTCGTATCTGTTCTCGGGCCTGTTTGTGGGCCCCACCAGCCAGGCGCCGCGGGTGGATGAGGCTCGCCCCGAGGCCCTCTACGAGCTGGAGATCGCCTTCAGCCAGGTGCCCGCTGGGGGCAGCGACCAACCCTGGATCGTCGACCGGCTGTTCCGCAACCTGCTCACGGACCTCACGGGCAATACCCATCGGGCCGAGTTCTGCATCGACAAGCTCTATTCACCGGATTCCGCCTCCGGCCGTCAGGGTCTATTGGAGTTTCGCGCCTTCGAGATGCCGCCCCACGCCCGGATGAGTCTGGCGCAGATGCTCTTGCTGCGCGCACTGGTGGCGCGCTTCTGGGTCCAGCCCTACCGCAAGCCCCTGGTGCGCTGGGGGGCCCAGCTTCATGACAAGTGGTTGTTACCTCACCACCTCTGGGAAGACCTAAAGGGGGTGCTGGGAGAGCTCAAGGACGCGGGCTACCCCTTCGAAGCCGACTGGTTCGCACCCTTCCTGGAGTTTCGCTTTCCCCGCTATGGCAGCCTGCGCCTGGGCGACCTGGAGCTGGATCTGCGGGCCGCCATCGAGCCCTGGCTGGTGCTGGGGGAGGAGACTACCCGTCAGGGGACGGCGCGCTTCGTCGACTCCTCGGTGGAGCGCCTGCAGGTGAAGGTCACGGGGATGACCGAGGGCCGCTACCTGGTGGCCTGCAACGGTCGACGCGTGCCCCTGCGGGCCACTGCCGTGCAAGGAGAATTCCTGGCCGGCGTGCGCTACCGGGCCTGGCAGCCGCCATCGGCCCTGCATCCCACCATCGGTGTGCACTCGCCCTTGGTGTTTGATCTGGTGGACACCTGGAACAACCGGGCGGTAGCCGGCTGCACCTACCAGGTGATGCATCCAGGCGGTCGCAACTACGAGCACTTCCCGGTCAACGCCTTTGAGGCCGAGGCACGCCGCCACATCCGCTTCCAGGACTGGGGTCATACGGCGGGGGTCTACTCGCCACCGCCCTGGGTGCAGGCCCTGGCGCGCTTCGCCGAGGATGCCACGCGGCTCGGCCCGATGGCCCCTCCTGCCGAGGAGCTCGCCGGGGAGTCTCCCTATACCCTGGATCTACGTCGCCCCGCCTGAGTGATCGCTGGCCGGCTGCCGGGGTGAATAGGTTGGCGTCTCGCCGTCCGCCTTGGCCGGGGCGGCATACCATTGCTCCTTGGGCACCCAGACCTTCCCCTCCGGTTGGGCCTCGAAGTTCGGGGACATGATCTGCACGCCGTATTCGTTGAAGACGTCCTGGATACTGGCGTGGAGGTCGGAAAGGATCCGGATGCGCTGCTCGGCCCGATCGATGTGCACCACCAACTGGTACTCTGGGTAGAAGTCCGAGAGGGATCGCTGGAGAACGAAGGGCCTGGGCTCCTTGCGTACCCCGGGGGTACGCGTGGCGGCGAGCTCCAGCATGGCGTGCACCTGGCGCCAGGGGGTGTCGTAGCCGATGGTCACGGTGGTGCCGACGGTGGCGCCGGCCTCCTCGGCCAGGCGCGAGTAGTTGGTGATGGCCGAGCCGACCAGCACCGCATTGGGCACGGTGATGGCCTCCCTCTTGGGGGTGATCACCTTGGTGGAGAGGATGCCCACCTCGCTGACGGTGCCCTCGGTGTCGCCGACCTTCACGTACTCCCCCGCGTGCAGCGCTCGGCTGTAGGCCACCACCAGGCCGCTCATCACCTGGTTGATCAGTCCCGCCGAGCCCAGGGAGACCATGAGCCCCACGAGCACGCTGATGCCCTTGAAGGCCTCGGATTCCGAGCCCGGTATGTAGGGATAGGCCACCGTGACGGCGAACACCCAGATCAGCACCGCGGTGAGGCGCCGCGTGACCTTGGCGGTGTCCGGTGCCAGCCAGGGCACCGCGATCGTTCGCTGCTCCACCGCGTGGAAGAAACCCTCGACCGCCCGGACCAGGAAGCGGGTGATCAGGAAGATGATCAGCACGGTGAACAGACCGGGGATCGCCCCCAGGGCACCCGCGGCGAGGGTCTGGAGCAGGCCGAGCAGATACTCGGCGAGGCCGTCCCCCCAGGGGCGCGTAAAGGAGAACCGATGAAAGACGAAGGTGAGCCAGAGGTAGGTGGCCACGACGACCAGGCCAAAGGTGGTGAGCTTGATGACCCCCCGCTCTAGCCTGTGCAGGATGGGCGAGAGGGCGAAGCCACCCACCTTCAGATCCACCTTCGCCAGTCGCAGCTCCCGGCCCAGGGTACGCCGGTGGAGTCGCATCACACCCCAGAGGGCGACCGCGTAGGCGAGGGTGCCGACCAGCGACAGGCCAGCCGCCGGAAGGAGATGGGCAAGCTGCTGATGCTCCCGGCGGGCGTCCAGGGCCGCTTGCAGCCTGTCGATGGTCTGCCGCACCAGCTCCTCGAGGGTTTGACCGACGCTCTGGTCTGCGTCTTGGGGCAGGAGTCCAAACACCTGCAGCCCATCGATCTGGATCCAGTAGCCCGAGAGGTTGGCAAGGGTGCCGGGCACAGCGGTCACCACTTTGTCTCGACCCTCGGCGATCATCTCCTCGATCTTCTTGCCGGAGCGGCGAATGCGCTCCTTCGGCGTAATGCCCATCACCTCGGCGTGGAACGTCACGATTGGGCGATTCCAGAAGGTAAGTGTGGCCGGCTCGCTGGCGCGAACCTCGAGGCGCGCTTCCTGGGCCAGTGTGCTCGCGGGGACAAAGAGCCAAAGCAGCCAAAGGGTGAAGAGTCCGAGTAGCCTGGGTGGGAGTCTCAGCTCGCTGGGAGCCATGCCAGTGACCTTCCGGAGTTGATCCTGAAAGCTGCCCTTATCGACCCGGCCCGAAAAAAGGCCGGGCGAATCAGGGGCAGGGTTCTGGGGTTGCCGGGGAACGCCAGCCCGCACAGGCGGTCGCTTACTTGCCAGGCGCCTTGACCTGGATGGAGATGGTCTCCTCGTAGATGGCACGCACGTTGTCGCCCTTCTTGATGTTGGCGAGATCAACGCTCTCTCCCACCTTGAGCACTACCGTCTGCTTGGCACCCTTGACGGTGATCTCGCGGGTCTTGGGATCGATGGCCTCAACCGTGCCGACCGCATCGACGGTGTGAACGGTCCTGGCGGCCGGCTTCTCGCCCAGCTTGGCGCGATAGCCACTGTACTCATCGCGGCGCTCGCGCACCTGGGTGAAGGCCGGTTCGAGCGCGATGGCCAGGGACTCGGTGACCTCCACCTCGACGATGTCGCCGACGCGGATCTGGTCGAAATTACGCACCTCTTCGCCGGCGACCAGGGTCACCAGGGAGCCGTCCTCGCGCTTGAGGGTGACCTCACGGGTCTTGGCGTTGATCTTCTGGACGCTGGACACGCCCTTGATGGACTCGGCCATGGCGGCGGCGGGCAGGTCCCCGGCGGGCTGGGCGAACGAGGCCAGGGGGAGTGTCAGCGCGGCGCTCAAAGTCAGGGTGGCGGCAAGGGTCTTGAGGGCGAATCGGTGGGTCATGGTTGGATCTCCTGGGATGGGTGGGTTTGAGAAACAGGAACGATCGCCCGGCGCACCGGGCGGTCCCACAAATGGGGGCGGGGCGGGCTGCGGCAAGTCCGCGTGCTGCCCGCCCCCGGCCGCTGGGGTCGAGCGCCGCCTGGCGCAACCGCCCCCGCGGGGGCGGTTGGGGCAAGGGATCAGTGGGTGAGGGAGACCGGGTCCCAGCCCTCGTCGGGATCGTACTCGCTGATGGCGGCGGCCTTCTTTTCCGTATCGGGGCCGAGGTCCCGCTCGTAGAGGATGCCCTGTTGGTTCACGACGAAGCTCCTGATCCCGGAGTTGCCGTAATCCGCTGGCCAGGCCAGCAGGGCGAAACCGCCCGTCATCTTGCCGTCGCCCACATAGCTCTTGGCACCGCCGGGGGCGTGCTTGCCCTGGGCTGTGAGGATGCGGAACAGGTAACCGTGATAGGGGATGGGCTTACTCTTGTCCGCTGCGCCATAGCCTTCCTTCACCGCGCGGGCCACCAGCGGGCCGAGGGGGCTCTCGCCCGCACCGGCCTCCGCTGGCCAGTAGAGCCCATCGCGCTGCCCTGGGGTGCTGGCAATTCGCTGGGCATACTGGCGAACCCCGGACCCCGTGGGATTAGCGGCGCGATAGTCTTCCTGGGCCACCACCAGTTCCCGCATCACCGCGATGCTGTGCAGCTCGTTGCGACCGATGCGGCGATTGAGGATTTCATCCTTGCCGGCCGCGGTGTCGAAGTACCAGCCTTTTCCAGACTTCACCAGTGGGATCGGGAAGGGCCAGTCGTCGTCCCCAAAGCTCAGGAGCACCCGGCCCGGTTGAACGAAGTGCAGCTCGGTCCGCTCCTTGGCCGCCGCGAGGAACCGCTCCAGGGCCGCTTTGTCGGCGATGGGATCGCCCGAGGAGCGGATGTCCTTGGCGCTGGGGCCGAGAACGGCATCGAACTTGGCTCGGTTGCGGCTATTCACCGCATCGAGCAGGGCATCGAGGGCCGCGCCCGGCCCCTGAAAGTGTTGTTGTGCCGCGGTGGCCTGGCCGATTCCTCCTCCGAGGCAGAGTCCGCAGAAGGCCAGCAGGGCGATGAGGCGCGGGAAAGGTCGATGCTGGGATGGCTGCATGGGGGTGATCTCCTCTGAGGCCGACGGGAGGTGGGTCCTGATAGGATGGCCTGGTGCCTTGCTCATCGGCCACGCCCTCCGCCGCCGCGGCCACCACCGCCACCGCCGCCGAAGCCTCCGCCCCCACCGCGGCCACCGCCGCCACCGCCGCCACCGCCGCTGAAGCCTCCACCTCCACTGCGACCACCGCCTCCAAAGCCTCCAGCAGCGCCGCCGCCAGAGCCTGCGGCAGGGCTGCCGCCCATCATGCCGCCCCCACCGCGACTAGAGGCACCGCGGGCGCTGGCGGCCCGCTCGAAGCTGCCCGTGTCACCGGCCTGGAAGGCGCTCGGCTGGCGGGCCTCCGGCGCGCGGCTCACCGTGCGCTCCGGCGCCTTCGCTCGCTGGGTGGCCCCTCCACCCGCTGGGCGCTCCCGCGCGCTGCTCGCCGCCTTGGGGCGGGCCTCCGACCGCGCCTCCCGGGTAGCGGGACGATCGGCGGCGGTCGCCTTGCTCCGATCGGCGGTGCGCTGCCGATCCCCCGCACCGGCCTGCGGGCGCTCCGTCGGCCGGGTCCCGGCACCGGGGCGCTGCTCCGCCTTTGCCGGCAAGGTGCTCGGCCTCTGGAGGTCCTTGCCCCGTGCCGTGTCGCGGTCGATCCGGCCCGTGGCCGTGGCCTTGGTTACCTCGGGATGGCGGGCGGCCACCTGCTCCGCGTTGCGGTACTTCACCCCGCCGCGGTGCTCCACGTTGTGCTGGAAGTTGTTGGCACCGCGCTTCCACTGGTCGCGATCGATGCTGGTGCAGCGCCCCACGCAGACGTCACCATTGATGTTGGTGTCGCCGCGCCAGCGGTTCCAATCCCCGCTGCCGTAACGGGGCCCGGGCCAGTCGTTGTCCCAGTATCCGGGGCCGTGGTGCCAGACGTGATAGCCGTGCCAGTCGTCATCATGGTCGTCCCACATGATCGCGGCCGTGAGCAGACCGCCCACCAGGGCACCGGCGCCAAAGGCCAGTGCGGTGTCGCCCGAAGAGGAGTTGGTGTAGACCGGCTGTTGGTAGACGGTGGGGTAATACGTCGTTGCTGGAGGCGGGGTCCCGTACACTGTGGAGGGGTTATAGCTCGGCACGTACACCGTCTGGGGGTCCGCCGGCTCGACGATGATCTTCTCCTGTTGGACGACCACCTTCTGCTCTTTGGTGTCCTTAAGGGCACCGGTCTTCTGGGCCTCCTTGCGCAACCGCTGTATCGCGTCCATGACCTCCTGCTCCTGGGCCAGGAAGGCATCGCCCAGGTCCTGGGTCCAGTCCAGGTTCTGGTTCATGCGCTCGAGCACGGTCGGAAACATCGCCATGGTCTTGACGCTGGGGTCCCAGGACTGCTCGAGCAGGGCGCGATCCAGCGCCTCACCCTTGAGGTTGGGGTTCTTCTTCACCCACCTGGCGGCCTGGACGATCTCCAGGGGGTAGGTGGAGGACATCAGGATCTGCGCGAGCAGGGCATCCGGGTAGAGTGCGATGGGGGCGACCATCTGCTCGATCTGTTCCTTGGAGAAGGCGGGTTTCTGCTCCGGTACGCTGGTGCCCGTCGTCGCTGCCGCAGGCGCCGCCGCGGCCGCGGCCCATACCAGGCTGGGTGCGCCCTGGGCGGAGAGCACCGCCAGGGCCACACCGGTCAACATCCAAAGTCTGCTCTCTCGCATGACGGATATCCCCCTCTGCTGGTTGCTGTGTGCGGGCGCTCCGCAGGGCCCTGAGGCGCCTGCCCCCGACCCGGAAAACACCTCAAGTGTACGCGTTTGGATGGGCTCTCTCCAAAAGCGGTCCTTTGCCCGGGCTCACTTCTGCCGCTGGGCAAGATCCCCCACCGCGAGCCCGGGTGGCGCCTTCTGCCAAGGGTAACCCTTCGCGGCCGCGCGATAGGCAAAGTCGTAGAGCTGACGCATGTATTCGGTATCGAATTCCTCGGGGTGAGGCGCGTCGAAACTCTTCGGAATGAAGGCAAGATTGAAGTCCACCCCGTCGCGCTGGGTGGTCGCGTAGATGCGGTAGAGGTCACCGATGCCCTGCATGGTGATGAGGGAGGTGACGGCGCGACCGCTGATGCTCAGGGTCTGTCGCTCCACCTGGGACCATTCGGGATCGATACGCGCGTTGCGGATGATGTAGGCCCGGCGCTCCCGGCCCTGGGTACCCGCCTTGGCGGCTCCGGCACGGATGTTGACCGAGGGGGGGTAGAGGAACACCTGTGCCGAGGCGCCGCCGTCCACGTGCATCTCCTGGTAGGCCTTGCCGTCCACCTCCACGTCGAACAGGGTGGGGGGGAAGGCGCCGGGGATGGCCGCCGAGCTCACCATGACGGCGCGGAACAGCTCCAGCGCTCGGGGGTCCCGGCTGCTGGCGATCTTGGTCATGTTCCAGATCACGCCCTGGCGGGCGTCGAGGTCCGTGGTGGCGATCAACAACAGGCGGCCTTTCTCGTACTCGGCGGCGATCGCGTCGAGCAGGGCCCGGTCCACTTCCTTGGAGACGCGGTTCCACAGGGGCCGGTTGTCCGCCAGGGCATCGCTGGTAATCGCGGCGAACAGGGACCGGCGCTCCACGATGTCGCTGGGCCCGGTGTTGGTATAGAAGTTCTTGAGGCGATCGTCGTACTTGGGGCCCAGGAAGGCGAAGGGTGCGATGAGTGCCCCCGTGCTGATGCCGGTGACCAGCTTGAACTGGGGGCGATTTCCCGCCGCGGTCCAGCCGTTGAGCAGCCCGGCGCCGAAGGCCCCAGCGTCGCCGCCCCCGGAGATGGCGAGGAACACCGCGGGCGGCAAGGGGCCCTTGTGGCCCTGGGAGGCAAGATAGGCGCGTTCCCGCTCCACCGATTCGAGACCATCGCGGGCCATCCGCTCCGTCTCGGCGAGGCGGTAACGAACCCCGGGCAGACCAGGGATCTGTGCCTGCTCGGTCAGTGTCGGGGGCACCGCATCCTTTCGGGGTGGCGTGGAGCAGCCCTGCCCG
This sequence comes from uncultured Chromatiaceae bacterium, assembly GCA_964519095.1. Taxonomy (GTDB): domain Bacteria; phylum Pseudomonadota; class Gammaproteobacteria; order Chromatiales; family Chromatiaceae; genus JAEHCY01. The sequence goes on from CAZFHV010000034.1 coordinate 18,327, forward strand.
AGCAGGGCCAGGAGGGCGATGCCTAAGGTCATCATCGGTCGGATACGCATGGTCGGGTGCACTCTATCTCGGCGGAGGTGGGCTGGCAGCAGGGCCTTGACGTGCCCAGGATGCTCGCAAGTAAGGCCTGGGTCACCGGCTCTGGCCAGAGGCAAGGATGTTGCCGGTAGCGGCGGAGTACGTCCGCTTTGGTCGCGGGGACCAAGGGGTATTCTGAACCAAGTCGCCGCCTGGAGACAGGGTGCGTGCGAGCGGGCCGCGCGGTGACGCTTTGACTCATCCGTTACCGGGTCCGGCCTTATCGCGTCTTGCGCACCCATCGGCGCCGCGGACGACGCCTTGGGCTTACGCGCCAATCTGGGTGGCGACCAGGGACGCAGTGCCCCGGATATGGGCTAGACTATGCGCACCTACCGATGCGCATTTCGAGACAACGATGCCTACGACCACACCCGATGTGTCCCCCGATACCTCGGCGCAGCGGGGCACTGCCAAGCGTGCGACCAACCTGAGCCTCAGCGTCGACGTGCTGGAGGCTGCCAAGCTGCTGAAGATCAACCTGTCCCAGGTTTGCGACGCCCATCTGCGGGAGGTCGTGCGCCGCGAGCGAGAGCGTCGCTGGCGAGAGGAGCATGCGGACTTCCTCGCCGCCTACAACGCCACCCTCGAGTCCGAAGGGTTGCCGCTGGATGCGTGGAGAACCTTCTGATGGGGCGCTTCGACGTCTATCCGAATCCCGGTCCCCACGCAGTTACGACTCCCTACCTCTTGGACGTTCAGAGCAATCTCCTTGATGGCCTTGACACCCGTATGGTTATCCCCCTGCGCGGCCTCGAGCACTTTGCCAAGGTCAAGCTGCCGGAACGGCTCACTCCGGTCTTTTCACTGGCGGGAAATGACTACCTTATGGAGACACCGAAGATGGGCGCCATACCCCAGCGCGCCCTGAAGACGCCGGTCGCATCCCTGGCTGCGGAGCGGATCCGCATCACTGCGGCGCTGGATTTTCTGTTCGAGGGCTTTTGAGCCCCACTTCTCCCAGCGGCATCCTGGCCGGAGAGGCTACCCGACCGGCCCGGGCGACGCGTAGGCCCCGAGGGAAGACGCCTCACGAGGGTCTTCTGGGAGCCCTGCTGGTAGACTTACTCTTGATCAGACCGCTTGAGGAAGCGTCCAGTCAGTGAGGAGGGACCCGATGAAGAAGGAAACCCAAGACCCGCTCAAAGCGATTCGGCAGGCGCCTGGCTGCGGCGACACGCTGCGATCTATCGTGGAAGTACGTCTTCCCGACCAACGATCACAAGAACGACGAGCACGAGCGCGTGACTGAATTCCTCTGGGGCCCGTTGCCTTTTGGCGACTACCCATTCCATCCTGACCTGACGGCTCGCTACTCCAGGGACAGGGAAGATCATCCTCGACTACGAAGTCGTCAATCCAAGTGCTCTGGTCAGGGTCGATGCGCGCAACCCGGCCGAGATCAAGGTGCAGGGACACATCCTTGCCGAGGCCCGAGCGCCCCGGAATGCGCTTCTGGCAATGGCGGACTGAGTGCCAGCAAGCGGTCGCCCGCTTGATGGCCCGCGTCCCAGGGCCGCCGGAAGGCCATGAAGCGCGTCGCCCCGGCCGGTCAACCCACCCGCGGCAAGACCGCGCCCAATCGGCTGCGGCGGGTGGATCGGTTCCTGATCGCCTACGACCCGGGTTTGATCGAGCGCAATGATGGCCTCTTCGCTGACGCCTGGTTCCTGGACCTGGGGTTTGGCGCCGACCCGGTCACCACCCTCGAATCCGCGGAGCGGCTGCGCCGTCTCAACCCCACCCTGGGGGTGTTGGGGGTGGAGATCGACCCCGAGCGGGTGGCGGCGGCGAAGCCCTGGGAGGCGGAGCGCACCCTGTTTTGTCTCGGAGGCTTCAACTTGCCGGTGGGTTCCGACCCCGGTCTGCCGGCCCGGTCAGCGCGGCTGGTGCGGGCCTTCAATGTGCTGCGCCAGTACGAGGAAACGGCGGTCGGGGAGGCCTATGCCCACCTGGGGCGCGGGGTCACCCCGGGGGGGCTGCTGATCGAGGGCACCTCCGATCCCTTCGGGCGTCTCTGGGTCGCGAATGTCCTGCGCCGCTTGGCGGTGGAGCCCTCCGCCTCGCCCTGGCGGCTGGAGGCCCTGGTCTTCAGCCTGCGGCCTGGCCACTGCGAGCATCCGGAGCTGCTGCAGGCCGTGCTGCCGAAGGGCCTCATTCATCGGGTGGTCCCCGGGGAGCCCATCCATGCCTTCTTCGGAGACTGGGTGCAGGCGGCCCGCGAGACTAGGCCCTGGCGCAGCTTCGGTGCCCGCCAATGGTTCGGCGCCACCCTCCGACGCCTTGCCGAACGCGGCTACCGGTTGGATCTGCGCGCCAAGTGGCTGCGCCACGGCTTCCTGGTGTGGAAGGACCCGCCCCTGGGGTCAGGGATCCCGGGCTGAGACCTGTCAATCACTCAGGTTCTCTGGGGTGGTAGCCCGATCCTCAATCCCCATCTAAGGCGGATGGCGGGCCTGACCACACCGTCTTCCCGTCAACAACCACCACGACAACCCCGTGCAGCGAGGAGACTGATAATGAAAATCCTATCCGCAACGACCCTGTTTCTGCTCGGCATCGGCGTGGCCTTGGCAGGTCCCACTCCCGCCCCCGAGGGTGCCAAGGTCTACATCGTTGAGCCCAAGGCCGGTGCGGTGGTGCAGAGCCCCGTCAAGGTGGTATTCGGCGCCACCGTTATTGGGGTTGCTCCCGCCGGCATCCAGAAGGAGAACACCGGCCATCATCACCTGCTCATCGACACCGGGATACCGCCGCTGGATCAGCCCATTCCCTCGGACGCCAAGCACCGCCACTTCGGCGGGGGCCAGACCGAGGTGGTGATCGAGCTGCCCCCCGGCGAGCATACCCTGCAGCTCCTGATGGCCGACCACGCCCACGTCCCCCACAACCCACCCATCGTCTCTGACCCCGTCACCATTACCGTGAAGTAGCCGCGCCGCAGGGGCTGGGGGAGGGTTCTCAGCCCCCGTCGGCACCGAACGGCGGCAGGTCCTCCACCGGGATCCGGTGCCAGTGGAGCCGCTCGTCGAGGGCGGTGGGAAGCCCGAGATAGGCCTGCGCGGGCCTGCTGAGAGGCAGGACGATGCGCACCCGATGGAAGCCGCAGGCATCTCGGAGGGCCGCCGCGG
>CAZFHV010000035.1:0-21323 GCA_964519095.1 uncultured Chromatiaceae bacterium
CTGCTGTCTCAGGCGAACAGCGCCTTCCTGGCGACAACCCTGTTGACGAGGGCAAAGAGTACTCGGATCTGGGCGCAGTTCTTCTTCAAGCCCTTGTAGCGCACCTTGCGGTAGCCGAAGAGGTTCTCGAGGATGTCGAAAGGATGCTCAACGCGAGCCCGCAACTTGGCCTTGAGACGCTCGATCTGGTGGGTGAGCGCCTTGAGGGGTCCTTCCTCCATGGCCGCTACCCGGCTTGGCGGCTCGGCGATGGTCCAGGTGAGTTCCCGCTCCCGCAGCCCCTCGCGCGGGTGGGCGCCCCGGTAACCGCTATCGCCCACCACGTAGCTCTCCCCGCCGTGCAGGAGCTTGTCGGTGCGGGTGACATCGGCCTCTCGTTGGCCGCGGGGTGGCGTCGGCGCCGTAGCTCAGCCCAGCGTCCAGATCCGCTTACCCCGCTGCGGTCCGCACGGTCGAGTCCACTCGCCGGCGGCGATTCGCCGAGGGGTGGTTTGGGTCTTCCCGGCGCGAGCACACCGCTGCTTGGGCCACGCAGAAATCACCCTATCACCCCTTTGCGTGGCGGCGTCGCTTCGGCATGAACTCCCCCTGCCGTGCTCACACTCCCTGTGGGGTGGCTTGAGCTTCTGGGCTGGTCCGTCGGGATTCTCCAAAGGGGTGTGCACGGCGGCTCGCCGCGGGGAACCTCCCAGATGGACTCGCTAGAGTGTCACAGTGCTTCTGTCTCCCCGGCAGAGCCCGGGGCTTGCCTATCTTGCCGCTGGTACAGCCTGGAGCCATCTACTGCGCCCCCGGTACCCCTCGCAGCTCGGCGAATCGCTTTGCGGTGAGGGCGGACCATTTGTCGAAGGCGTTCTTGGCGTAGGACCAGCTCTGGAAGGAATTGACGTAGCCGCTGGCCCAAGTCTGGGCCGCGCCGGCCGCGCCGGCATCTAGATCCGCCGCGTACTTGCGGCCGATCTCGGTGTCGCGACACTCACCCAGCACCTTCCCCGAGGCGCCGTCGCGCACCTGCATCTCCATGCCGGTCTCGCCCATGTAGGGGGTGGAGCCCGCGGGGCGGCCGGTGGCCACGCCCGAGCCCGCCTCCGCGATGAAGGCGTAGGGGACCAGCGTACCCGTGAGGCTCTGGGCGACCCCCGTGGGTACCAGGTTGGTGAGGGCGATGCGTATCACCAGCACGCCAGGACCCGCCTGGTCCACCACCTGCATCTGGGGCCTGAGGGCCTGGGTGAGGGAGGCATGGAAGTAGTCGGTGAGGGTCTTGAGGTCGGTGGGGTCGATGCCCTGCTGCTGACCCGGCTTGAGGCTCAGGGTCATGCGGGCGATCAGCACCTTGTCGTACCCCTTGAGGTCGAGGCCCGGATCGCGCCAGCACTCGATGCCCTCCCCCCACGGGGTGGGCTTGAGGCGATCGTAGTCCGAGAGGAAGCCGCTGCGGGTGAAGCGGCTGGGATCGCTCGCGGTCACGCCGGTGCCGCTGCCCAAGAGATTGGAATCGGTGCTCGCGCAACCGCTCGCGATCAGGGCAATGGCCGCGGCGACCAAGGCGATCCCGCGTCTCGCCTCAACAGGGATTTCGATCATCATTTGCTCTCCAGGATTCAATTCGTTCCGATGGCCAGGGGCCGCGGTCCCACCCGCACCCCTGGCTGGATCAATAGCGCTCCGCGACGTACCTGTAGGGGTAGTCGGGCTCCTGATAGCTGCCCGGCTTCTGTCGCCTGGGCAGCGTCACCTTCTCACGGGGTAGCTCCTGGTAGGGGACCTGGGCCAGGAGGTGGCTGATGATGTTGAGGCGCGCCCGCTTCTTGTCGTCGGACCGCGCCACATACCAGGGCGCGAACTCCGTGTCCGTGGCGGCGAGCATCTCATCCCGGGCCCGGGAATAGTCGTACCAGCGGCTGTAGGACTTGAGGTCCATGGGCGAGAGCTTCCAGACCTTGCGGCCGTCGTCGATGCGCGCCTGGAGCCGCCGGGTCTGCTCCTCGGGGCTGACCTCCAGCCAGTACTTCACCAGGATGATCCCCGAGTCCACCATCGCCTTCTCCATCAGCGGAGCCATCTGGAGGAAACGCTGGGCCTGCTCCTCGGTGCAGAAACCCATCACCCGCTCCACGCCGGCGCGGTTGTACCAACTGCGGTCGAAGATCACCACTTCGCCCGCCGCGGGGAAATGGGGGATGTAGCGCTGGGCGTACATCTGGGTCTTCTCCCGCTCGGTGGGGGTCGGCAGGGCCACCACCCGGAACACCCGCGGGCTGACCCGCTCGGTGATGGCCTTGATGGTGCCCCCTTTTCCCGCCCCGTCGCGGCCTTCGAAGACCACGCACACCTTGAGACCGGCGTGCACCACCCATTGCTGGAGCTTGACCAGCTCCACGTGCAGCTTCTCCAGGTGCTGCTCGTAGACTTCGGTCTTGAGCCTCTCGGTCGGGGGGGCGGCCGCTTCCGCTTCCGCTTTCGCCCGCGCCTTATTGCTCTTATTGCCCTTGTGCTTCTTGCTCACGGATCTTTCTCCTGGGTTGGGACGGACTGGGTGAGGTCGCGCCGGTTGTCGATCAAGATGTAGAGACTGTTGAGGAGCACCCACAGCGGAAGCACCACCAGGACCCCCTCTAGGTAGCGGCTGTTGAGCAGCAGCAGCCCGGCCAGGGCGTAACCGGCGAAGGCGATCCAGCGGGGGATGAAACGGGTCCGCAGCCCAAGGGTGGAGGTGGCGATCATGAACACCCCCGCCATCTTGAGGGCGTAGACGTTGAGGACCTCGTAGCTGATGGCCCTGGCCAGGGCGAAGCCGCCGGAGCCCAGCAACCGCTCGGGCTCGACGGTCTGCGCGATGATCAGCCCGCCCGCCACGGCGGCGGAGAGAAACAGCATGGCGAGGAACAGCAGCCCGCTGCCCAGGAACACGGTGGCGAAGAAGCGGTCCTCCCGCTCACCGAGGCGGTCGCGCAGCACGCCGATGAACCAGAGGAAGGCGATGCCGGCAAAGGGGACCAGGTTGAGCGCCAGCGCCACGAGGTTGCGGCCCGTCTTGAGCCAGGCCCCCGCCTCGTAGGGATCGGCGGGAACCGCACGCCGCAACAGCACGAAGCTCACCAGCAGCAGCACGGAGAAGAGGATGCCCGCGATGGCAGCGGCCCGCGGCGCCCGTAGGCGGGCATCGATGAGGGAGGTTTCCCCGGACACCGCTGGTCGGTGGATCTCCGCTCAGTACCCGTAACGGCTCGCCGCCGCGAGCCAATCCTCGCGCGCCGGCAGCGCCCCCGGGTGGAAAGAAATCGGCAGGATCACCGCCCGCTGGCCGCGGGGGTTGTGCAGCTCCTGGAACAGGGCCTGGCGCGCCGTGGGGTCCTCGGGGCTGCGCTCGATGTTCATGGCGTCGAGGCAAAGGCTGATCTCCTCCGCCCAGAGCTGGCGCTCTGCCTCGCCGAGCACCTCGGCGACGATCCCGAGGTGGCGCTCCAAGACCTCGTCATCCGCGCCCATTGCCTCCAACTGGGCCTCGATGGACTCCAGCTCCACCGCCAGGTTTCGGGGATCCGCCGGTCCACCCGGGGAGCGGTCGAAGCCCCACTCGCCCGCCTCCAGGGTCTGGAGCTTGCGCTGGAGCAGGTCGCGCTGGCGGCTGAGGTCGGCGCGCTCCATCCGAAGCTCCGTGATCCGTCCGAGGGCGAGGCCGAGCAGGTGGTCGAAGGCGCGGCGCTTCAGCAGTCGACGCGCCTTGGCCTCGCTGCCCTGAGGATCGACCAGCCGATGGCCGGTGAAACTGACCGCCACCTGGGCCACTTCACGCCGCACCTGATCCCCCATCAGATCCAGTCCCAGGATGTTGCGCTCCCGCCGTTGCGCCGCCAGAAGGGCCGTGATCCCTTCCCGCGCGTCGGCCTCGGGGTTGGCGAGGAGCTCGACCAGGGCACGATCCCGAGCGAAGCAGGCCAACATCTCCTCGGCGGAGACGAACAGGGCCGCCAGGCGGGGATCCTGCGCGTACTCCAGACTCCCGGCCGGGACCGGGTCGGGAATAGCGTCCACCAAGGCCACCACGTGATCGATGGCCCGGATCACCGGCCCACGCAGGCGCTTTTGATAACCCCGCAGCAGCCGCAACCGCGGATCGGTACCGTCGAGGGTACGCTCGATGGCCATCTCGACGAGGGATTCCGGATAGCGGCCGGGCTGCTCTCCCCCGCGGAAGATGGACTGGAACAGTTTGAACATCCTCCTCCTCCCGGGCGGGGATCTCTTGGGGTGCTGGCGGCCGACCCCGGCTCGAGCCCGGCGGCACCTCCCCCAAGGTTCCGGACCCCGCCCCAGATTCAGCCTGGCCCCCTGCCCTCGCCCGTCAGGGTCAAAGTCTAGTCCCATAGCGATCCGGGCGCCAACAAGGGCTTCGGCCACCCCGAGCCTGGGCCACTCGGTCCCTGGTCCTCGGTTCTTGGTCCTTGCCAAAGGCCTGCACCTGGGACACCCTAGGGTAGTCAGAGTATCCTGGCCCCTGTGGGCCGGGATCCATCCTCGATTTCTTGATCCCGGAGGACGGCATGAGCCAGATCTCGACAGAAGAAGGCGTGACGGTTGCCCTGCTGGAGCGCTTCGAACAGGTCCGCCTGCCGCGGGCCCTCGATATCAAGGCCAAGGTAGATCGCGGCGAGCGTCTCGATGATCACGACATCCGTTTCCTAGAGGAGGTGATGTCCGACACCGAGACCATCAAGCGCTACGTGAACGCCCGCCCCGACCTGCAGCGGATCTACTCCCGGGCGGTGGCTCTCTATCACGAGATCACCACCAAGGCCCTGGAGAACGAGCAGAAGGCCTAACCTCGACCCCCACCTCGGAGGGGCGGGGACACCGGGCAAGGGGCGACCCGACCTGACCAAGGGGGCCGCCGCGTCAAGGGCTTCGGCAATGCTAGCGGGGAGGTAGGATCGATGTCAGGTATCGCGATCCAATGGGTGAGAGTGAGCGCACTGGCCGCTCTCTTCTTTGCGCTGGTGGTCCCCCTGCCAGCGACCGCGGGGGAGATCCTCAATGGCGTGAAGTCCCGTGGCCTGCTGCGCTGCGGGGTGAGCGAGGGCATCCCCGGTTTCTCCGAGCGCGATGCCCAGGGCCGCTGGCAGGGTCTGGACGCGGATTTCTGCCGCGCCGTGGCGGCCGCGGTCGTTGGGGACGGCGAGCGGGTGCAGTTCCTCCCCCTGCGGGCCAGCGAACGCCAGCCGGCGCTGCTGGGACGACACATCGACCTCCTGTCACGCAACACCACCTGGACCCTGACCCGCGAGGCGTTGCTCAAAATGCAGTTTCCGGCGGTCATCTATTATGACGGCCAGGGGCTCATGGTCCCGGCGGGTGGGGTCCAATCGGTGGCGGCGCTGGACGGGGCGACGGTCTGCGTCAAGCGAGGGACCAATCACCAGCGCAACCTGGAGCGCTACGCCGAGCGGACCGGCCTCCGGCTCAAGCCCCTGCTATTGGATAGCTTCGCCGAGTTGGCGGAAGCCTTCTACGCCGGGCGCTGCAGCGCCTACAGCTCGGACGCCTCTCAGCTCGTGGCTGCCCGTCTCTCCGCCCCCGGCGGCGCAGGCCGCTTCCTGATCCTGCCCGAGCGTGTCTCCAAGGAGCCCCTGGCGCCGGCGGTCCTCAGTAGCGATCCGGACTGGACCAGTGTGGTGCGCTGGGTGCTCTTTACCCTGATCCTGGCCGAGGAGGATGGGGTGACCGGCGCCAACGTCGAGGAGCAGGCGAGGAGCGGGGCGAGTCAGATCGGCTGGCTCACCCACGAATTCAAGGGCCGCATCGGTCAGGCCCTCGGCCTGAAACCCGGATGGGCGGTGCGCGCCGTCAAGGCGGTGGGCAACTACGGCGAGGTCTACGAGCGCAACCTGGGGGCTGGCAGTCCCTTGAGGATCGAGCGCGGCCTCAACCGTCTCTGGACCCAGGGAGGGTTGATGTACGCCCCCCCAATCGATTGACGGAGTGCCCTTGCCATGACCGAGCTCGAGATCTTCCTGACCGTGGCCGTCTTCGCCGGGGTGATCCTGGTGATCGCCCTGGACCTCATCGACATGGCGGTGGCTGCCCTACTCGGGGTGTGCATCTTGCTTGCGCTCCGCCTCCTGGACACCAATGACCTGATCGAGGCGTCGAAGACCGCGGGCGGCCCCCTCGCCCTCCTTTTCGGCGGCATGGTGGTGGCGCGGGTGCTGAGCACGACCGGAATCTTCGAGCGCCTGGGGGACCGGATGCTCAGGGCCACGGATGGCGGCGGTAAGCGCTATCTGCTGCTCCTGGTCGCGCTGGTGGCCCCGGTGTGCGCCTTCCTGCCCAACGCCACCACCGTGATCCTGGTGGCGCCGATTATCATCCGCGTGGCCCGCGCACTCGGGGTGGATTTCGTCGGGCCCATGATCCTCACCGCCATCGTCAGCAACTCCGCCGGCATGCTCACGCTGGTGGGCGACCCTGCCACCTTCCTGGTGGGGAGCACCGTGGGGATGTCCTTCGGCCAGTACTTACGGGAAGTGAGCCTCGGCGGCTTGCTGGCCGTCCTGGCCGTGGTACCCCTGTTGCCCTGGCTGATGCCCCAGGTCTGGAAGGCGCGCGTTGCGCTACCACCCGCGCACCGGCCCCCTTCCCTCCGGCACAAGGCCTTCGTCGCCCTTGCCCTCCTGGCGCTGGTCATCATGGTGCTGCTGTTCCTGTTCGGTGAGCTCCTGCCGACTCGCATCGTTCCGCCAGAGGTCGCCATCATCGGCGCCACACTGGCCCTGCTGGTGATCTACGGGGCGCGGGTAGAGCCCGTGGACGCCGTGCTGCGCGATGTGGATTGGAAGACGCTCCTGTTCCTCGGCGCCATCTTCGTCCTGGTACAGGGGTTCACCAAGACCGGCCTGCTGCAGGGGTTCTCGCTGCAGCTCTATCACTGGTTCGGCGCAGAGCTGACCCTGGTGGCGCTACTCCTGCTCGCCGGCATCGGCGTGCTCTCCAGCCTGCTCGCCAACATCCCCGTCGTGGCCGCCTCCCTGATCATGACCAAGGGCTACCTGGTGGCCGCGGAGGTGGTACCAGAGATCGCGATGGCGGCCGACTTCACCGACTGGCCCGCGGCGACCCTGCCCGTGTTCATCGCCATGATGTTCGGCGCCACCCTGGGCGGCAACGCCACCCTCATCGGTGCCTCGGCCAACATCGTGAGCGTGGGGATCTGCGCCACTCAGGGCCAGCGGGTGACCTTCCTGCGCTTCATGCGCTACGGCGTGCCCATCACGATGGTTCAGCTTGCCCTGGGGGCGCTGTACGTGCGCGGGATGGCGGCGTTTTGAGCCCATCGCCGCCCGCTCGGGGTTGAGAACGCCAGCCCCGGCCGATCGGGCGCCCCCGTTCTACACTTATCCGCACACCCGAATTCCATACCCAAGCGGAGCATGAGAGATGACCCTCATCGAAGATCGCGAGAAAGACCGCATCCGCCGGATCGCCGGCCTGCTCTACCAGGCCAGCCGCTCGATCCGCATCCTGGGCTCCATCGACTGGCCCCCGGAGGTCAAGGCGGAGTTCTTCGCCAAGGACGCCCGTGAGCTTCCTCGCGTCACCTATCGGCCGTTCGACCCCTCACCGGCCATCGAGGCGGTGCGTGAGGCGCGCCGCTCCATAATCCCCATCACCACCATCGATATGTGGCTTGAGCGCCATGCGAATACCCTCGAGCTCAGCGCCCGCATGCTCGCAGCGGTCGGCACCCACGCCTTCTTCGAGCTCGCCCGGCAGATCTACGGGGAGCCCACCACGCCTCATCGCGTGCTCCCCCTCACCTCGCTGCAGCTCGCCGAGCGGGTGCGTGACACCATCGAGCAGCTCAGCCGCATCGAGATGGACATTGCCCCGCCCGAGTACCACGAGGCACCCGTAGTGGCCCGCGACATCGAGCGGGCGGTGCAGGCCCATTTCGGCGAGGATGCCCCCAAGGTGGAGCTGGTGGATCGGCTCTCGGCAAACGCCCTGGCCACCGCCAAGGCGATCCGCATCCGCCGCGATGCCCGCTTCACCGACCGCGACGCCAGTCAGCTCCTCCATCATGAGGCCTACATCCACTGCGCCACCTCCCTCAACGGCCGGGCGCAGACCGACCTGCCGATCCTCGCCGCCGGCCACCCCGGCACCACCCGCACCCAGGAGGGGCTGGCGGTGTTCGCCGAGATCATCAGCGGCTCCATGGAACTGAACCGCATGCTCCGCCTGGCGGACCGCGTGTTCGCCATCCAGATGGCCATCGAGGGGGCGGATTTTCTCGAGGTCTACCGCTACTTCCTGGAGCGGACGGCCAACCCCGATCAGGCCTTCGAGAACGCGCGGCGGGTGTTCCGGGGCGGGGTCATCACCGGTGGCGCCCCCTTTACCAAGGACGTGGTCTACCTCTTCGGCCTGCTGCAGGTCAGCTTCTCCATACGCGCCGCCTTCGCGGCGGGGCGCTCCGATGTGCTGCGCCTGTTCTTCTGCGGCAAGCTGGATGCGTTCGACATACCGGCCCTGTGCGAGCTCTACGCCATGGGGCTGGTGCGGGCACCGCGTTTCCTGCCGCCTTGGATCAGCGATCCGCGCTACCTCTTGGCCCTGCTGACCTATTCGACCTTCATCAACCAGGCCGACATCGCCCAGGGGCTGGATCTGGTCCGACAGCTCCTCTCCCACGCACCGGTGGTCAAGCTCTAGGCCGGATCGCAGCGCCCCCGGGCCTCCCCGTGCACCGCTCTGGCGATGAATCGGTCGGCCACGCCCAAGACTCAAGGCATCACCTATCCGTGGGGCCAGCATCGGGCGATCGGTGACTTCGTTCCAGAGAGGGCCGAAGTCTGTGCTAACCTGATGCCGCCTCATGAAGGCGCCACCTTGGAAAGGAGAAACCCGATGAAGACCCGACCTGTTCGATTGATCGCCCTGATTCCCCTCGCCCTCTCGGCCGCCCTGCTGGGCGCAGGCTCGGTCAATGCCACGGAGCAGTCGCAGCAGCGCCAGGACGCCCGCGACGTGCGCCAGGACACGCGGCAGGATGCCCAGGATGCCAAACAGGATTGCCGCGCCGACGATCAGAAGTCCAACGCCGACTGCCGGCAGGACAAGCGCGACACCAAGCAGGCGGGTCGGGACCAGGCCCGCGACATCAAGTACTGAGGACGGCGCGATCCCGACCGGAGCATCGCCCTCGGACCCGCTACCTGCAGTCGGCGCGGAACCTGGAAGCCCGGACCCAGCAGTCCCCGGGTTCCGGGTTCCGCCCGCATGAGGGCACGACGGACGGCATTCCGTCTGTCGAGGGGCCTTCGAGACACCCGGAATGCCACGCCCCCTGGTGGGATTCAAACCAGCCCGGGGCGACCGGTCAGGGATGTACCGGTCGACTGGCGTGCCTGGGCACCGCACTGAAACTCCGCCGGGCGGGGGCGCCGGAGCCGCGAGGCTCCAGGGGCGCACCGCAAGGCCCTGCAACCACCGACAGGGGGGCTTCGACCCATGCAGACGTCCTATCAGCCCGATCGCGAGCTAGAAAAGCGCCTCTCCGACCGACTGCTCGATGTGCTCATCCGTGCGGGCGTGGTGCTGGCCCTGGTGCTCTTGTGCTACCAGATCTTCGCCCCCTTCCTGACCCTCATGGCCTGGGCGCTGATCCTGGCGATAACCCTGTATCCCCTCCATCAGAAGCTGGCCGCCAAGCTGGGCGGTAAGCAGGGGCGGGCCGCGACCCTGCTGGTGCTGGTTTGCGTGGTCTTGATCGTCTGGCCCACGGTCATGCTGGTCAACTCCCTGGGCGACTCCTTGCACACCCTGGTCGTCAAGGTGCAGAGCAACAGCCTGGAGATCCCCGCGCCCACTCAAGGCGTGGCCGACTGGCCCCTGGTCGGGAAGAAGCTGCACGGGCTCTGGGCCCAGGCCCACGCGGACCTGCCGTCACTGGTCAAGCGCATGCAGCCCAAACTCGGCGAGCTGGCGACCCAGACGCTGGGGATCGTTGCCGGGATGGGGGGTGGCCTGCTCTTGTTCATCGCCTCTTTCATCATCGCCGGAATCCTGATGGCCTTTGGCGAGTCGGGGGCCCAGGCCAGCCAGGCCATCTTCGAGCGTGTCGCCGGCACGGCCCGGGGGGCTGAATTCACCGCCCTATCCACGGCGACGGTCCGCTCCGTGGCCTCGGGGGTGATCGGCATCGCCTGTATCCAGGCCTTGCTGGTGGGTCTGGCACTGATCGTCGCCGGCATCCCCTGGGCGGGCCTGTTGGCGCTGGTGGTGCTGGTGCTTGGCATCGTCCAGGTCCCCGCCCTGCTGGTCACCCTGCCCGCCATTGGCTACATCTGGAGCAGCGGTGACACGGGCACCGTCCCCGCCATCCTCTACACCATCCTGCTGGTCGTCACCGGCTTTGCCGACAACGTCCTCAAGCCCCTGATGCTGGGTCGGGGAGTCGATGCGCCCATGCCCGTGATCCTCCTCGGTGCCCTGGGTGGCATGGCCACCACCGGCATCCTCGGCATGTTCGTGGGCGCCACCTTGCTCGCCCTGGGCTACCAGATCTTCATGGGTTGGGTAGCAGCGAACCCTGACAAGCCCGAGATCCCAGCCCTGGATGGGGACACAAGGGCCGGTTGAGCCGATTCCCCATCGGCGCATGTCCCGACCGGCCGCCTGGTTGACCGCCCTGGGCGGGGCTGCGCTGGTCAGCGGCTGCCTGGTGGGACCCGACTTCCAGCGCCCCCAGGTGCCCTGGCTGGCGGACTGGTCGGGCGGCTCTCTGACCTCGTTGGCGGCCGAGCAGCAGGGCAAACCCCGCGCCCAGACCGAGACCTGGTGGCGCAGCTTCAACGACCCGGTGCTCGATCGACTGGTGGCCGAGGCCCTGCGGGTGAATCTCAATGTGCGCACCGCCGGGATGCGCATCCTCGAGGCCCTGGCCCAGCTCGGCATCGCGGAGAGTACCCTCTATCCCCAGCTCCAGCAGGTTACCGGCGAGGTACTGAGGGCTGGCCAGCGAAAGGACGGGAGGCCGAATTCCGCCTTCACCCTTTACCAGGCGGGGTTCACCATCGGTTGGGAGCTGGACTTCTGGGGCAAGTTTCGGCGCAGTGTGGAGGCGGCGGATGCCTCGTACTTCGCCAGCATCGCCCAGTACGATGCGATGCAGGTGCTGATGGCCGCCCAGACCGCCAGTATCTACGCCGCCATCCGCACCCTGGAGGCGCGGCTGCGGATCGCCCAGGAAAATGCCGCCCTCCAGAAGCGCAGCCTGGAGATCACCGAGCGCCTGTTCAAGAGCGGCAACGACTCCGAGCTCGACGTACAGCAGGCCAAGTCCCAGTACCTGGGCACCCTCGCCACCATCCCCCAGCTCGAGGGCAGCCTGCGGCAGGCCCAGAATGCCCTGAGTGTCTTGCTGGCGCGAGCACCGGGACCCCTGCCGGAAATGGCCGGCGGGAAGAACCAGATCCCACAGGCCGAGCTGGGCATCATCGCCGACATCCCCGCCGATCTGCTGCGCCGTCGCCCCGATGTCCGGGCCACCGAGCTGCAGTTGGCGGCCCAGTCGGCCCTGATCGGGGTGAGCGAGGCGGAGCTCTACCCCTCCCTGTCGCTGCTCGGCTCGGTGGGCCTGTCGGCGAGCTCCTTGGCCTGGTCCACGAAGACCCTGGACTGGGGCATCGGATCGGGTCTGGTCTGGAACGTCTTCGACTATGGCCGCCTCACCAACCAGGTGCTGGTCCAGGACGCCCGTTTCCAGCAGCTCTACGAGCAGTATCAGGAGGTGGTCCTGCAGGCGGCGCGCGAGGTGGATGACGCGGCGGTGGGATTCGCCAAGAGCCGCGCACAAGTCCCCCTGCTGGCGGAGGCGGTGAAGGCGGCGCGGCGTTCCCTGGATATCGCCACCATCCAGTACCGCGAAGGCATGACGGACTTTCAGCGCGTGCTCGACTCCCAGCAGGCCCTGTTCAGCCAGCAGGAGCGCTGGGTGGCCAACCGTGGCGAGGTGGCCCAGAGCCTGATCGCCCTCTACAAGGCGCTGGGTGGGGGCTGGGAGCAGGGACGCACGCGGCCCCTGCTCGATGCGGCCACCCGCGAGACCATGGGGGCGCGCAGCGCCTGGAAGGGACTGCTCGATGTCCCCTTACCGCCCCCTGGGGCCGACCCGCCACTCAACCAACCCGGCACGGGGGCGCCATGAGTCAAGAACCCATACCCTCGAAGGGGGCCCCGGCACCCGCAGCGGAGGAGCAGCCCCCTGCCACCCCGGGCAAGGGGACTCGCAGGGGTGCACTGGTCCTATTGGGGCTGATCCTCGGCAGCCTGTTCTGGCACTTTGCCGCTGATCGCCTCACCCCCTATACCTCCCAGGCCAGGGTCCAGGCCTTCGTGGTGCCGGTGACCGCGGAGGTCGCGGGCAAGGTGCTGAAGGTGCACGTCAAGAATGACGACAAGGTCGAGCGCGACCAGCCCCTCTTCGACATCGATCCCGCCCAGTACCGGATCGCCGTGGAGCGCAGCCGCGCGGATTACGAAACGATGCGCCGTTCGGTGGCGGCCTCCGCCGCGGCGGTGGAGGCTGCCCGGGCCTCGTTGCAGGCGGCCGAGGCCAACCGCATCAAGGCCGACAAGGATGCGATGCGGCAAGAGCGGCTCTACAAGGAAGACCCCGGCGCCATCTCGGTGCGCCGCCTCGAGGTGGCCCAGGCGACCCGGGTCGAGGCCCGCAGCCGGGAGAAGGCGGCCGAGGCCGACCTGCGGCGGGCCCAGGAGGCCGCCGGCGAGAGCGGCGACAACAACGCCCAACTGCTCAGCGCTCGTGCGGCGGTCGAGAAGGCGGAGCTCGATCTGGCACGCACCCAGGTGGTCGCCCCGTCCCGAGGTGTGGTGACCGACCTGCGCATCGATGCCGGTCAATTCGCCCAACCTGGGGCGCCCCTGGTGACCCTGATCGCCATTCACGACCTCTGGATCAGCGCCGAGATGACCGAGAACAATCTCGGGAACATCGAGCCAGGCGATGAGGTGGCCGTGGTCCTCGACCTGATGCCGGGCGAGGTGTGGAAGGGCCGCGTGCGTACTGTGGGCAGCGGCGTGAGCTCGGGCCAGGAGGGGCAACCGGGAACCCTGCCGACGATCCAGAACAGCCGCGACTGGCTGCGTCAGGCGCAGCGCTTCCCGGTGGCGGTCCAGCTCGATGAGGGGGGAATGGACCGGTTACGCGGGGTGCGCATCGGCGGCCAGGCCGAGGTGCTGGTCTACACGGGCGAGCACCCGCTCATGAACCTGCTGGGGGCGGCCTTCATCCGGTTGATGAGTCTGCTCTCCTACCTCTACTGATCCGAGCATGCTGCACCCCGCCGACAAGGCGGTCCTGCGACTGACGCTGGGGTTGGGACTCGCCACCCTCATCGCCTACGGTCTGGCGCTACCCATCCCCTACCTCGTCTGTCTCATGGCGGTGCTGGTGCTCGTCAAGCCGGGACCCGCCCTCTCCCTGGTCAAGGGCCTGGTTCTGGCCCTGATTGTCGCGGGGCTGGTTGCAGTGGGTGTGCTGATGGTCCCCTTGCTCGAGTATTACCCGGCGAGCGGGGTGGTGCTGACCGGGATCGCGCTCTATGCGCTGTTCTACCTCGGGCAGCGCACCGGCCACCCCCTGACTCAGGTCCTGGTGATCTCCTTCACCCTGGCCCCGGTGGCGGGGGTGGTGGAGCAGGGGCTGGTGACGCTGATCGCCGTGACCTTGGCAGCGGGCGTCGCCGTTGGCGCCTTGGTCAGCGGCCTATCCCAGGCGCTGTTTCCCGATCCACCGGCTCAGGGCAAGCGGCCAGCGCCGCCCTCCCCCAGTCCGGAAACCGCCGCCTGGATCGCCCTGCGGGGCATGCTGGTGGTCATGCCGGTGTTCATCCTGGCCCTCACCGACCCTTCCTTCTACCTGCCCGCGATCATGAACACGGTGAGCCTGGGTCAACAGGCCTGCTCGGCGGATACGCGCTCCGCGGGTCGGCAGCTGCTGGGGTCGACCCTGATGGCGGCCGCCCTGGCCACCTTGGTCTGGTTCGCGTTGTCCCTGTTGCCGAGCCTCTGGATGTTGGTGCTCTGGCTGATGTTGGCCGCCCTCTGGGTGGGCGCCAGGATCTACCGGGTCAGGGCCACGGCCTTTCCGCCCCTGTTCTGGAGCAGCGCCCTGACGACCCTGCTGATCCTGCTCGGGCCGGCCATCGAGGACAGCGCCAGCGGCGAAGGAGTCCTGGGGGAGGCGGCAAGTCGCACCCTGCTCTACCTGGGGGTGGCCGCCTACGCCTGGGCGACGGTGTGGATTCTCGAATACTGGCGTGCCTCCCGATCGGAGGCATTGGCGTTTCAGCGCAATCGAAGCGGAGGCGTTGCATGATCCTTGCGAATCTGGCGATCGGGTTGCCGATCCTGCTGCTGTGCTTGCTCCTGCAAGCGACCTTCAGCTACTGGAGCGTCCGTTACTACGTGCGGCACTCGGCGCTGCAGGCGACGGCCGGGGGCTTGCTCGCGGAAGTCGGGCCGCTGCTGAGTGTGATGATCATCCTGATGCTCGGGATCTTCCTGCAGCTCTTGATCTGGGGCGCCCTCTTTGTTTGGTTGGGGGAGTTCCAGGCGTTCTACGAGGCCTTCTATCATTCCGCGGTGAATTTCGCCTCGCTCGGATACGGCGATATCGTCATGAGCGCCCGCTGGAAGCTGCTGGGCCCCCTCGAGGCGGTCACCGGTGTCCTCATGCTGAGCATGACCGCCGCGGCGGTGATGACGATGCTGCAGGATCTCGTCAGGCGCCTGCATGGGATCAAGTGAGGGGGTGTGCTGGCGCGTCGTGGCGCCCACAGGGCCGGGACCGGCAGGAAGTCAGAGGGATCGAGCCTTACGGGGGTGTCCACGTTGATCGCAGCCGACCCGTGCGGCTGCAGTGAGTCTCTACCAGGAATAGCCACGCCACCTCCAGCGCGAAGGCGTCCAGGCTGACGTTCAGCCCCCGCGGCATAGAGTGTCCGGGCGGCCAGGGGCGAGGCGTTGGTCGAGAGGGCCGGATCGGCGATGCCGGGCATGGCGTCCAGGCGCTCGGCGTCTCCAGGATGTCCGCGCGGGCCAGGGGCTCGCGTCCGGTGAGGCGCACCTTGCGCACTCCTGGACAGACGGAGATCCGCCGATTGCGTTCGAGGGCGGCGGGCGAGAGCCGCCGGCAGCGCTCGGTGAACCCGTTGAAGCCCTGGTCAGCAGTAGTAGCAGCGCAGGCTGCGGCGGTCCGTCACCGAGACGCCCAAGCTGTCGACCGGCTGGCCGAAGGGGTGACTGAGCCTGGATGACGGTCCCGGTCCGCCCCCGCCGGCCGTCGGGCCGCCGGGGGAGGACCCGGCCTCAGACGATTGGCCGCGGCTTCAGGCTCATGGCCGTAAAGCTGTGCTTGAAGGGCGACTCGCCTACCTTGGTCAGGGTCCCGCGGCCGAGCTTGTAGCGGTAGTTGTTGGTTACGGGATCGGGGACCGCATGGACCACGGCGTTGGCCGGGGCGCCGGGGAAGTTGAAGCTGGCCATGGCCACCCCCGGGCGCATCTCCTCGGAAACGATGGCCACCGAGGTGAACCAACCCTCGGTGGTGGCGATGTGTCCCTCCTTCATCAGGTTGTCGAAGAAGAGGTCGGGATCCTTCACCCCCTGGGGCTGGCCGGTCTGGATGTAGACGGTGTCGTTGTGGACCTTGACCAGGTCCCCCGACTCGATGCCCCGGGGTTTGGCGTCCTCCGGATGGATGAAGATTGGCGGCCAGGGCCAGCGCTGGAAGAGGTGGGCCTTGCGCAGGTCGTCGAAGGCCGACTGCCAGGTCTCGTTGACGCGGCCGTTGGTCACCCACAGCTCGCCCTTGTCGGGGCGTGGCTTGACCGCCTCGTAGAACTGGATCCAGCCGGGGAACTTCCACGGACTCTTGAGCAGGATCGCCTTGCCCGATTGGGTGCTGAATGCATACATGAAGGGGCTCTGCACCTCGGCCTGCTCCATCTCGCCCCAGTCGTTGTTGGGGTCGTGCAGGCGCTCGGTCCCCACCAGCTTGCCGTCGCGCACCCGGATGGGGGTCTGGATGCCGGTGGTCCCCATCGAGCGCAACAGCTCCTGGGCCTTGACCCCTTGCCTCGTGGCCTCCATCACCAGCGGGTGGTAGTTGAGCACTCCGCCGCGGGAGAAGCGGGCCGCCTCCTCGAAGACGGCGTTGGAGTCCTTCCAGTCGTAGCCCTCGAAGCCCATCTTTTTTGCGAACTGGGCCACCGCCCACCAGTCGGGCTTGGCCTCGCCCGGGGCGTCGTAGAATTTGGCGTATAGGCGCAGGCGCCGCTCCGAGTTGCAGCGGGTGAAGTCCTCCTCGCCCCAGGTGGCGGCGGGGAGGACGAAGTCGGCGATGTCCGTGTTGATGGGCTCCACCGGGTAGATGTCGGAGTCCGCCAGGACCATGCCGCCGGAGTCGACCCGCTTCTTCAGGGTCTCGAAGATGGCTGCCCGGTCCAGGCTCTGGATCTGATGGGGGTTGCCGCGGGTCAGCTCCAGCATCCTTGTGGCGAGGGACTGGGAAGCCATCATGGCGGCGATCCAGGTGGTGCCGAAGACCCAGGCCAGCTTGACGTTGCCGTTCATCACCCAGCGATCGAGGTTGAAGTCCTTCTTGCGCCGCCCCGGGAATTTCTCGGGGTTGAACCACCCGGAACCCCCGCCGGCAGAGACCATGCCGCGCTGGTGGCCGCCGCCGCGGGAGATGACCCGCCCGGGTCGGTTGCCCGCCCCGCAGATGAGCCCCAGGGAGGCGAGCGAGGTGGTGTTCATGTAGTTGTTGGTCCAGTAGTTGCCCTTCTCCAGCATGAAGCTGGACTTGGGCCGGCTGCCATCGGCCTTTGGCTTGGCGAGCCATTCGGCGGCCTTGCGGATATCTGCCGGGTCGAGCCCAGTGATCTTGGCGGCGTTCTCCAGCTTGGCCTCCTCGGACTCGAGGATGAACTTCTTGTAGTCGCCCCAGTCGCTCTGCCAGGTACCCCAGGTGGTGCGCCACTGCCACCCGGTGTTGCGGGTGCCCCGTCCGTAGCCCGAATCCACGTCCCATTTGTTGGCGATCCAGCGGTCGATGAACTCCTGATCCTGCCAATTGTTCTCGATGACGATGCGGGCGATGGCATTGTGCAGCACCGAATCGGTGCCGGGGATGATGGGCAGCCAGAGCCCACGCCCGGCCTTCTCCGCCCAGGCCACCCCCATGGTCTTGTGGGGGGTGACGAAAATCATCTTCTTGTCCCCCGGCATCATCCAGGTGGTGAAGAGGGTGGTCTTGGTCTCGTAGGGGTCGACGCCCGACATGAAGGCGACCTCGCACTCCCCCCAGTCCTTGTAGCTCGCGGCGAAGGAATCGAGCCCCGCGTCGTCCAGACCGGTGGCGTCATTGGTGTTAGCGCACTTGTCGTGGGGTGCTATGGCGGGGGTGCCGATACTGGTCATCCCCAGGCGGGTGATCGCATAGGTGTTCTCGAAGTACTGGTAGGAGTACATCTTGATCGCCCAGGCATGCTCCCCGTAGTTGGCCAGCACGTACTTGGAGATATCGGCCATGGCATCCAGGAGCAGGTCCCAGGAAACCGGGGTGAGCTTGCCCTTGACCCGGATCATGGGGTGCTGCAGGCGCTCGCGGGTACGGGTCTCGGGGTTGAAGCACTTCTGCGCCAGGGTGCCTCCGCGGATCGAGTTGTTGCCGCCGACATTGACCACAGTCGCCGCATGGTCCGGCACCACGATGACGTGATGGGGCTTGCCCTTGTGGCTCACCACCGTGTGCTGATTCGGGCTCGCCCAGGGAGCCAAAGGCGCGGCTGTGGGAAAGGCACCGCCCAAGGCGTTGTCTCCCTTGGCAGGCCCGCCATCCTTGCCCACCGGCCAGCGGTAGACCTTGTAGCCGCAGGCGATGGTGCAGTAGTCGCAGGCGGTGGTGAAGACCTCGGCGTCCTTGGGCGGCAGCGGGACCCGTCCCTCGGGCTTCACCGGCTCGGGGACCTTGGGGGTGGCGGTGGAAGTCCAGAGCTTGCTCATGTCGTCTCTCCTCAGGCCCGGCCGGTGTTGTCGGCGTAGCCGTAGATCAGGCCCATGACGCCGGTGGCATAGATGTCGCCACCCCGCACCTCCAGGAGGATCTGGGGCAGACTCTCGCTGGCATGACCCGACACCACCATGCCGTGGCGGGTCAGGTCAAAGGTGGTCAGGTGGAACGGGCAAGGACCGAGGACCTGATAGCGATCCTTGTAGCTCCCCTGCATGGGGCCACCCATGTGCGTGCACTGCTGATTGAAGGCGACTATGTCCTTGTCCTTGCCGACACCGCCGCCGGCGGGGGCGCCGAGCTTGACCAGAAGGTTGGAGACATCCGGGTACGGATAGGTGAACTCCACCGGGACCCCCGTCTTCAGGACCGAGAGGGTGCCGATCTTCTTGCGCGGATAGCTCGCCACCAGGGCCTTAGCGGTCGCGCCGATGGCCAGCCCCGGCAGGGCGGCGAGGCTGACCACGACCGCTCCGGCCAACAGGAAGCGGCGCCGGCTCAGGCAGGCCCGTGGATGATCATCGCCTGGCCCCCCGGAGATGTCATGCAGCGCAGTCTCTTGGTTCTCGATGCTCATGTTGGGCTCCTAGGGCTTGGCGGCGAGCGGCTGGTAGGGGGGCAGTTTGGGTGCCTCCACGAGCAACGGCTCATCCATAGAGAGGGACTCCAAGAAGGCGACCAGGTCCTGTTTTTCCTGAGCGGACAGACCCAGGGGCTTGAGAAGCGCGGTCTTGTTGGGCCAATCCGCTGCCCCGCCGCCGGCATCGTAGAAGTCCACCACGTCCTCCAGGGTGTAGAAGACGCCGTTGTGCATGTAGGGGGCGGTGTACTTGAGCTCGCGCACCGAGGGGGTGCGGAACTTGCCGATGTCCTTGGGGTTCTTGGTGATGTAGTAGAGGCCGAGATCCTTATCCGCCCCCCGGTAGTCCTTCTCGTTGACCCCCTTCTGGTAATGCTCCCAGCGGTGGGTGATCTGGTAGAGGGGATCGGTCTTGAACAGCTCGTTCTCCGGCACCCCCAGGGAATAGAACCGCTGATCGGAGCCAAGCGCCCCGTTGTGGCATTGGATGCAGCCGGCCTTACCCTTGAACAGCGCGAGGCCGCGGACCTGGGACTCGCTCAAGGCCCGCTTGTCGCCGGCCAGATAGCGATCGAAGGGGACCTGCTTGCGGTCAGACACCAGGGTGCGCTCGAAGGCGGCGATGGCCTGGTAGGCGTTGAAGATACGCGGCCATTCGCTGCCGTAGACCTGCTTGAAGCGCTCCACGTACTCCGGGATGAAGCGTAGGCGCATCTCCATCAGGGAGGGGTCACCGTTGCCAGCGACGTTGCCCTCGGCGGCCGAGGGGGCCTGCCCCTCCAGGCTGGTGACGCTGCCCTCCCAGAACAGCTTGTTGTAATAGGCCGAGTTCAACAGCGTCTGGGAGTTGCGCCAGTGCTGAGTGCCGGGGTAGCCGCGGGAGATCTCACCGCCGTCGCCCCAGCCCAACTCCGGGCTGTGGCAGGCGACGCAGGGGGTGCTGGCATCCCCGCCCAGGCGGCTGTCCCAGAAGAGCATGCGCCCCAGCTCCACCTTCTGCGCGGACATGGGGTTGTCGGTGGGGATGGGCGGCGGCGGCAGGGTGGCAAGCGGCGGGACCTCCCCCCCAACAGCCGAGGTCGTGCCTAGCAGGGCCGCCATTACCGTGACCAGGATTCTCGTCTTCATGCTGCGCTCCCCTCTAGTTCTTGCCGAATTCGCGGACCTGGTAGGCCGGCATGGCCGGGGCCTCCACCAGCACGGGGTCACCTGACAGAGCCCCACCCAGGAAGGCGACCAAGGCCTGCTTCTCCGACGCCGTGAGCTTGAGGGGCTTGAGCTCCGAGCCCGAGCCTCCGCCCTGGTCGTAGAAGTCCACCACCGCCTCCAGGGTCGCCAGGGTCCCGTTGTGCATGTAAGGGGCGGTGTACTTGAGGTCGCGGACACTGGGCGTGGCGAATATGCCCTTATCCTTGGGGTCCTTGGTGATGGCGTAGGCGCCAAGGTCGGTGCGGGCATTCATGTAGTTGGGCATGCCACTGGTGGCATAGTGACGCAGCATGGTGATGGCCCTCAGTGGCTCTTGCATCACCTCCGGGTTCTCCGGCACCCCGGTCCGATGGAGCTTGCCGTCGGAGCCCACGGGCCCGTTGTGGCAGGCGACGCAGCCGGCCTTGCCCTTGAACAGGGCGTAGCCCGCCTCCTGCTCCGCCGTGAGGGCGGTCTTATCGCCGGCGAGGTACTTGTCGATGGGGGCGTTGCGGGAGCGCACGCTCTTGATGAACTCGCCGACGACGTTGAAGACCCGCATCCCGTTGGGGTCGTCGCCGGGCTTCACCGCCTTGCCCCACAGCTCCACGTACTCGGGGGCCTGCTTGATGCGCTCCTGCACCAGGCGAGCGTCGGCGTTCATGGTGTGGGCCTCGGTGATCATGTCGCGCACCAGGGTGCCGGCATCGGCGCCGTCGAGGCGGCCGTCCCACATGAAGCGGTTCTTCAGCGTCGCGTTGAGGATGGTCGGGGTGTTGCGGAAATACTCCGAGGCAGGGTAGCCGCGACCGAGCGCCTGGCCATCCCCCCAGCCCTTCTTCGGGTCGTGGCAGGTGGCGCAAGACAGGGCCGCGTCGCCCGATAGCCGGTTGTCGAAGAAGAAGTAACGGCCGAGATCCGCCTGGGCAGCATTGAACTTGGGCTCCGGCAGCGCGGCCAGGTCGGGGGCGGCGCTGGTCGGCTTTGCGTCGGCCGCCTTCGCCTCGGCGGCCTTGGGCTCCGAGGGTTTCGGGTCGGCGGCGAAGGCCCCGGCGCTCGCCAGGGCCACCAGGGATGCCAGGCCGATGGCCGCCAGCCAGGGCCTCTGAAGCATGGGTCTTTGCATCGCGATCCCCTCCGTCGGTGGGCCGGCGGCCTAGTTGCTGAAGTCGAAGGAGGCGCTCGCCGCCGCCCCGGGTGCGACCGTCACACTGGCGGTCTTCTCCCCCAGGACCGGGTGCCAGGCCTTGACCTCATAGGTCCCGGCCGGCAAGTCGCCGATGCTGAAGCTGCCGTCCGCCCCCGTCACGGCGGCGTAGGGGTTCTCGGCGGCGAAGGCCCAGGCGTGCATGAAGTCGTGGGCGTCGCACTCGATCTTGATGCTGTTGCCCTTCTTCAGCTTGACCGGTTGCGTGATTTCTCCGGCATCGGGTTGGCTGACGTTGAACAGGC
>CAZFHV010000036.1:0-2021 GCA_964519095.1 uncultured Chromatiaceae bacterium
ACTCAACGACCTGATCTGTTCACCAAAAAGCCGCGGAATCATCCGGGACCCAACACCTAGGCCGCTCGCCGTGCGGTTAGCGCTGGCGCCCTTCCCGCTCGCGCGGCCGGAAAAAGCTCTTCAGCACAGCGAAGAGATCGTCCCACTGGTGGCAGGGAGCAGAGCGGTCTTTCGGGCGGCAGGTCACTCTCGAGACGATCCAGAGCCCGCAGCCTGATGTC
This sequence comes from uncultured Chromatiaceae bacterium, assembly GCA_964519095.1. Classification (GTDB taxonomy): domain Bacteria; phylum Pseudomonadota; class Gammaproteobacteria; order Chromatiales; family Chromatiaceae; genus JAEHCY01. The sequence continues at coordinate 222 of CAZFHV010000036.1, forward strand.
GCGCAGGGTCAGGAGCGCAGCCCAACCAAGAGACTGGGGCGCCCCTCCGAGTCGCGGAGCTCGGCCGTGTTCCGGTGACCCCTGTGGGGTTCCCGGGGGGCGCCGGGTGTCGGTCGGGTCAGATGCGGCCCAGGGCGGCGGTGGAAGTGCCCAGGCGCATCTGGTGCCAGAGGAACAGGCAAGCGGTGAGGAGCAGGATCGCCCCGCCCTGGTGGGCCGCGCCCAGGGCCACCGGGACCCGCATGAGCAGGGTGGCGACCCCGAGGAGGTACTGTAGCCCCAGGGTCAGTACCAGGAGGATCACCCCCAGGCGCAGCCGCCCCGTCAAGGGCTGGCGGATCAGTGCCCAGGCGTAGAGCAGCAGCGCCACCAAGACGCTGGTAGCCAGGAGGCGGTGGTCGAACTGCACCGTGGTCACGTTCTCGAACAGGTTCCGCCACAGGGGGTCGAGGGTGGCGATCCCTTCTGGGATCCAGCGCCCCCCCATCAGGGGGAAGCTGCTATAGGCGAAGCCGGCGCGGGTGCCCGCCACGAAGCCCCCCGAGAGGGCGGTGATGAGCACCAGGAGGGTCAGCCAAGGGGCGAGGCCGCGGAGGCGCACCGGCTGAGTCGGTTGCCCAGACAGGCCTCGCGGAAACAGCAGGTCCAGGGCGAGCCAGAACAGATAGCCGTAGATGAGGACGGCGAGGCCGAGGTGGGCGGTGAGGCGGTAGGGGCTCACGTGGGGGTCGTTCACCAGCCCGCTCTTGACCATGTACCAACCCAGGGCCCCCTGGAGCCCACCGAGGATGAAGACGAATAGCAATCGGGGTATCAGGCCGTGAGCGATGCGACGTCGCGCGGCGAAATACAATAAGGGCAGGGCGAAGATGAGGCCAATGATGCGCCCCAGGAGCCGGTGGGCGTACTCGAACCAGAAGATGGTCTTGAAGCCCTCCAGGGACATGCCCAGGTTCTTTTTCTGGTACTCGGGGGACTCCTGGTAGAGTTGGAAGACCTGTTCCCAGGTGGCCTGGTTCAGGGGGGGCAGGATTCCGGTGATGGGCTCCCAGCGCACGATGGAGAGCCCCGATCCCGTCAGGCGGGTGACGCCGCCGAGCACCGTCATGGCAAAGATGGCGCCGCAGCAGATCAGCAGCCAGATGGCGATCGGGCGTTGGGAAGCCGGATGGGTCACTTGAGCGTCCTCTAGGGTGTGAGGTTCGATGGAGACGGCCGAAGGCAGTCGCAGCCCGGTCGTCGGTACCTCTAGGGCCGTGGGAGGGTTTTTGCGATCGCCATCCCTTTTCCCGGCATGGGCCCCAGGGTACCCTTAAGGATGGTCGGGCAAAGGCCCGCGTCTGGCAAGCGGTCCTCGGATGGCGGGGATTGTCCGGCGAGGAACATCGCTGCAGACTTGATCCAGATCAAGGTTCAAGCGGGCAGGGATAAAGAAAACTGGGGCATATGACGCACCCTGCCTGACAGGAGGGGGACCTGCCCGGCCGCTTGGTGCGTCGACGACTATAAGATTTTGAGCGTTCGCGAACGAAGGAGTCAGGCCCTTTCGATGGCGCCCGCCGGCGTCCCGCGAGTCTCTGGAGGCACGGGTGGGCGGTAGGTTTCTGTGGTCAATCTTTACCTTAAGAGAGGAGATAGCGCTTATGGCACAACCCACCGCTCGACCAGAGAAGAAGCCGGTAATGCAGCGGGTTCTCGATAACCCCTTCCTGCTGCTGTTCATTGGGGTCGTGATGCCGACGGTCTTCTACATCCTGTGGGGGATCATGGAAATCGTAAGCCTGCCCGTAGCGCCTTGAT
>CAZFHV010000036.1:2031-21061 GCA_964519095.1 uncultured Chromatiaceae bacterium
ACAGAGGGGAATTGCCAATGGCCAGCTATCTGCCTCCCGCCCAAGAAGTCTGGTGGAAGGAACCAGTCGGCAAGGATGAAGTCGTCTGGATCCTGATCGCCTTCACTTGGTGCTTGATCATGTTCTTCATGATGCCCTACTGGCATCTGTACGGGAAACAGAACCTCTCCAACGAGGCCTATCAGATCACGCCGGCCAAGTATCAGGAGAAGGTCCAGGCGATGGTGGACAAGTATAAGGTGAGAGAGGAGGTCGGCATTCCCGTGGTGGCCCCGCCGCCTGGGGGTGATGTCTACCTGCTCGGTCGCCTCTGGCAGTGGTACCCCATCCTGGAGCTGAAAAAGAACGAGACCTACCGCCTTCATCTATCCTCCGTGGATTGGCAGCATGGCTTCTCCTTGCAGCCGGTGAACATCAACATGCAGGTGCTGCCGGGCTATGAGATGGTCGTCAAGGTCACTCCGGATCGGGCCGGCGACAATACCATCGTCTGCAACGAGTATTGCGGTATCGGCCACCACACCATGCTCGGCAAGATTCACGTCAAGGAGTAAACCTCATGGCACAATTTCGCATCTGCCCGGACTCCGGGTTCTATTTTCACAAGTCCGCCGAGGGCCTGATGAAGGCCAACGCGGTCGCCGCCGCGGTGAGCCTGTTGATTGCCGGGTTCCTGGGGGTTCTGGTCGGTCTCACCCGCTGGCCCGCCGTCCACCTGCTTCCGGCCGATACCTACTACTTGGTGCTGACCGCCCATGGCATCGGCGCGCTGATCTTCTGGATCATCTTCTTCGAGGTCGCGATCCTCTATTTTGCCTCCTCCACCCTGCTGCGCTGCCGGCTGGCCACCCCGCGCTGGGCCTGGCTCGGCTACGTGCTCATGGTGGTTGGGGCCATCACCACCTTCGCGACCATCTTCAAGGGTGGGTCGAGCGTGATGATGACCTCCTATGCGCCCATGCCCGCTCAGCCCACCTTCTATCTGGGGCTGATCCTGTTTGCGGTGGGTGCCCTAATCGGGGTGTTCGTGTTCTTCGGTACCCTGGTGGTGGCCAAGGACGAGAATACCTATCAGGGCTCGGTGCCCCTGGTAACCTTTGGTGCCATCACGGCCGCCATCATCGCGGTGTTCACCATCGCCTCGGGTGCCATCATCCTGATTCCGACCTTCCTCTGGTCCATCGGCTATATCGGCCACATCGATGCCCTGATGTATCGCGTCGTTTGGTGGGGCCTCGGGCACTCCTCCCAGCAGATCAATGTGGCTGCCCACGTGGCGGTCTGGTATCTGATCGCTGGGGTGGTGTTCGGCGCCCGGCCCATGTCCGAGAAGGTGAGCCGCTCCGCCTATCTGCTCTACATCCTGTTCCTCCAACTGGCCTGCGCCCACCACATCCTGGTGGATCCAGGTATCAGCTCGGAGTGGAAGGTGTTCAACACCTCCTACGCCATGTATCTGGCGGTGCTGGCGAGCATGATCCACGGCCTGACGGTGCCGGGCTCCATCGAGGTGGCACAGCGCCAAAAGGGCTATACGAAGGGGATGTTCGAGTGGCTGCGCAAGGCCCCCTGGGATAACCCGGTCTTCTCCGGCATGTTCATCTCCCTGGTGGGCTTCGGCTTCCTGGGCGGCATCTCCGGGGTGGTGATGGGTACGGAGCAGATCAACATCATCATCCACAACACCATCTACGTGCCGGGTCACTTCCACGCCACGGTGGTGGTGGGAACGACCCTGGCCTGGATGGCGCTCACTTACCTCCTGATCCCGGTGCTGTTCCGTCGCCAGATGATCCTGCCCACGGTCGCCAAGTGGCAGCCCTATGTGTTCGGGCTGGGCATGACCCTGGTCTCGGTGTTCCTGATGGCCGCTGGCACCCTGGGGGTGGCGCGGCGCCATTGGGATATGGGCTTCGCCGGTAGTCCCCTGGGCTTCCAGTACCCGGGCACGGCCTATGTGCTGATGGGCATCGCCGGCGTGGGCGCCATCCTGGCGGCCCTCGGTGGAGCCATGTACCTGATCGTCACCGTGGGCTCCCTGGTGTTCGGCAAGAAGCTCGATCCCTCCGCGGGCCTCCTGCAGAGCTTTGGCAAGGCCCTGGCACCAGCCACCTATAACGTCGAGCAGCCGGAGCAGTTACCGATGGCGAGCCGGACGATCGTCGAGCAGCACGGGTCCGCCGGCTTCCATGCCCCGGGCACTTTCGCCCTGGCATTGGTTCTCCTGGTGTCCTTTGTGCTCTACTATGCGATCAACTGGAACTACCTGGCGGCGGTCTGGCCGCTCCGCTAGGAGCTGAGTGGGGGGCGGGGCCTCGACGCCCCGCCCCCCCGGCATTTCTGAATCGGCGCCCACCCGCCGCGATTCGAGGTGAGGGGGGCTTGCCGGGCGAACTCTAGAGGGGAGTCCGACATGCTCAAACAGCTCACCAACCTGTTCAAGCTTCGTATCGGCGTCATCATGTCCTTCACCGCGGTGGCGGCCATGATCGTCACCCCGGGGCAGGCACTGGACGGTTGGCATACCCTGGTGCTGGCCGTGACCGTGCTACTGGCGGCGGCGAGCGCGGGGGCCTTCAACCAATACTACGAGCGGGACCTGGACAGCCGCATGCGGCGCACCCACAACCGCCCGTTCGTCACGGGGGACCTGCAGCATTCCGGGCTCTGGTTGTTTGTGATCTCCGGGCTGTTGGTGCTTGGGGTGTCCTGGGCAGCCGTGGTGCTCAACGGTATGGCAGCCCTCTACATCTTCCTTGGGGCCTTCTTCTACGCCGTGGTCTATACGGTGTGGCTCAAGCGCCGCACCTGGCTCAACATCGTCATTGGCGGCGCTGCGGGAAGCTTCGCCGTGCTGGCTGGCGCGGCGGCGGTGGATCCGAACCTGACGCCGGTGCCGGTGATCCTGGCGATCGTGCTGTTCCTCTGGACCCCGTCCCATTTTTGGAGCCTGGCCATCGCCCAGCGGGACGACTATGCGGCGGCCGGTGTCCCCATGCTTCCGGTGGTGGTGGGTAACGCCCGAGCGGCACAGATCGTGCTCGTGAATACCCTGATGCTGGTGGCCGCCTCCATCCTCCCCTTCTTCTTCGGCCTGGGCTGGATCTATCTCGCCGGCGCCGTTCTAGGGGGTGGCTATTTCCTCTACCGCAACCTGCAGCTGGTGGATAACCCCACCCCAAGGGCCGCCCTCATCTGCTTCTTCGCCTCCCTCGTTCAGCTTGGAACCCTGTTGATCGCCGCGGTCGCGGACGGGCTGCTGGTTAGCTAGTCGGGCCGTGCCATTCGGGTGTGTACCCTCGGTGTGCGGGGTGCGCGCAGGATTCGCTGCGGCCCTTGTCCTAGCGGCCTGCATTCTGGGTCCGCAAGCCGCCCCCGCGGAGCAGGCGACGCCACCCCCGAGCGTATTCGATAGCCGCCGGGCCCTTGAGGTGAGTCAAGAGGTCCTTGGCCGACGGCTCGGGGACTACCGCTTCACCACCAGCACCGGCGAGACCCTGACCCTGGCGAGTCTGCGGGGTAAGCCCCTGGTGTTGAGCCTGGTGTACACCAGCTGCTACCACGTCTGTCCCATGACCACCCAGTACCTCGCCAAAATGGTGCGCAAGGCCCGCGAGGCCCTGGGTACGGATTCCTTTCGGGTGGCCACCGTCGGCTTTGATAGCGAGCACGACAGCCCGGACGCCATGCGCCAGTTCGCCCGCAACCAAGGGGTTGCGGGGAGTGACTGGCTGCTGCTGAGCGCGGACCGGGACACCGCCGGGGCCCTGATGCGGGACCTCGGTTTTACCTATGTGACCTCCGTGCGCGGATTCGACCACATCATCCAGGCCACGGTGATCGACGCCGAAGGGGTGATCTACCGCCAGGTGTACGGCGAGGTGTTCGAGACACCGCAACTGGTGGAGCCCCTGAAGGACCTGGTCCTGGGGCGGCCACGGGCGGGTGCGCCGATCCTCGAAGGCCTGTTCGACCGCATCCGTTTCTTCTGTACCACCTACGATCCCGCCCGCGACGCCTACCGCTTCGACCTCTCCATCTTCATCAGCGTCGCCATCGGCTTTTTGGTCCTGGGTCTTACGGCCTGGTTCGCCCTGCGCGAGCTTTGGCGCGGGCGAAAACACCGGAGCGCTTGACGCATATCAATCCCCCGCAGGATAAGGACGTGCTAATAAAGCACCCTTGTCTGTGCCCCCCGCTCGCTCACGAGGACCCGCGCTTGAAGTCCTTCAATCCCATCAAACGGGGCTATCTCGCCCTCGAAAGCTGGTTCAGCTTCTGCTTCACGCCAGCCTGGAACCCCTTCTACCACCTGGGGACCCTGACCTTCCTCCTGCTGTGGGTGGTGCTGATCAGTGGGCTGTACCTATTTGTCTTTTTCGATAGCAGTATCCAGGGGGCCTACGCCTCGGTGGAGCGGCTCACCCACAACCAGTGGTGGGCCGGGGGGGTGATGCGCAGCCTGCACCGTTACGCCTCGGACGCCGCGGTGCTAACGATCTCGCTGCACATGTTTCGGGAGTTCGCCCTCGACCGCTACCGGGGCTTTCGCTGGTACTCCTGGTTCACCGGCATGCCGGCGTTGTGGATGATCATCCTGCTCGGTATCACCGGGTACTGGCTGGTGTGGGATCTGCTGGCGCAGTACGTCGCCATCCAATCCTCCCGGCTGATGGACGCCCTGCCGATCTTCCCCGAGGCGATGACCCGCAACTTCCTCGAGGGCCAGGTCAACGACCGTTTCTTCATCCTCATGGGCTTTCTGCACCTGCTGGGTCAACCCATGTTCCTTGTGTTCATGCTCTGGTTCCACGTGCGGCGGCTCTCCAGGGTCAGCATCAACCCGCCCCTGGGACTCGCCGTGGGCACCCTCCTGGCCCTGCTCGCCCTGTCCCTGGTGAAGCCGGCCCTCAGCCATGCCCCGGCGGACCTGACCCGCGTCCCCGCGGTGCTGAATCTGGACTGGTTCTACCTCAACGTCTATCCGCTGCTGGACTACTGGACGGCCGGGCAGACTTGGCTGCTAACCACCGGGTTAACCCTCCTGATCATGCTGTTGCCCTGGCTTCCCTACCAGAGGACCCCCCCGGCGGCGGTGGTAGACCTCAACCACTGCAACGGCTGTGGCCAGTGTTTCGACGACTGTCCCTTCGATGCCATCTCGCTACAGAAGCGCACCGATGGGGCCCGCTGGGAGCACGAAGTGAGGGTCACGCCCTCCCTCTGCGCCGCCTGTGGTATCTGTATGGGGGCCTGTCCTTCCTCCAACCCCATGCGGCGGGCAGACGAGGTCCTCAAGACCGGGATCGATCTCCCGGGGCTGCCGCTGCATGAGGTGCGGGCCAAGACCGACGTGGCCCTCGCGAGCCTGCGGGCAGGTCCGCGGATCCTCGTCTTCGGCTGCGAGCATGGCTATGACGTCACCAAGCTCAACGCGGCCGACACCGTGGGGCTTCCCCTCTACTGTAGCGGCATGCTGCCACCCACCCTGATCGAGTACGCCCTCAAGAAAGGGGTGGACGGGGTGCTGGTGGCGGGCTGCCGCTCCGCGGACTGCTTCTTCCGTTTCGGAAATCAGTGGATGAGCAAGCGTATCGCGGGTGTCCGCAAGCCCGTGCTGAGGGCGCGGGTGGATCAGCAGCGCCTGCGGGTACACGGCGCCGCCGAGATCGACGGGGCGGGGCTAAGGCGGGAACTCGCGGCTTTTCGTTCCTTTCTGGCGACGTACCAGCCCCCCGACAATGTCGGCCAGGGTCCGGCGAGGAGGGCGCAAGATGGTTGAGCTGTGGCGCTATCCGCTCCAGGCCCTGAACTACCTGGGCTTTGCGGCGGTGGTCGGCTACTTCGCTGCCGCGCCTCCCTACCACCATATGGAGTCCGGAAAGGCCCAGGTGACCCTGGCCTTCGGCCATGCAGGTCAGCCGCGGGAGCCCTGCCGCCAGCTCACCCCCGAGGAGCTGGCCAAGCTCCCGCCGAACATGCGCAGGCCAATCGATTGTCCGCGGGGGCGCTCGCCGATTCGGGTGGAGCTGTTGATGGATCAGCACCCATTGCTGCAGTTGGAGCTCAAGGCGCCCGGGTTGTTCGAAGATGGTACCGTGGATGTCTACCGCTTCGTCCGGGTCCCGGAGGGCCGCCATTTCTTCCAAGTGCGCATGAACGACAACGTGCGGGTCGAGGGCTACACCCATACGGCGGAACGGGAGATGGTCCTCGAGGGGGGTAAACTCATGGTGGTCGACTTCAGTCCCGAAACCGGATTCTCCTTCAAATGACCGTCACCGCGAACGCCCCGGACACCTTTGATCTCCAGCCGCCCCAGCCGGCGACCACCCAGCTCACCACCGCCTGGCTGTTGCTGGCTCTGGGGGCCCTGGTGGTGGGTGGGGTATTCACCCTGCTGATCGTGCTCTCGCGGACCCCGGGGGTGCAGAACCTTATACCCTGGGTGGACTTCTTCCACACCGCCCTGGTGGTCCACGTGGACCTGACGGTGCTGGTGTGGTTTCTCGCCTTCGCCGGAGTACTCTGGAGCCTCAATGGCGCCGGCCGGTGCGGCGGCTGCGGTTGGGCGGCCTTCTGGCTAGCGGTTCTGGGGACCCTGGTGTTCTCCGCATCGCCCTTCCTCGGCGCGGCGGCACCCTTCATGAACAACTATGTCCCGGTACTGCGCCATCCCCTGTTCTTCGTGGGGCTCGGGCTGTTCGGCGTCGGCTTCACCCTGCTGGTGCTCGATGGCCTGCTGAACGCGCGCCCCCTTTCCGGCGGTGGCGCGCGGGAGAGGGCGCTGCGCTTCGGACTCTGGACAGGCCTGGTTTCGGCCCTGGCCTCCGTCCTTGCCCTGGTCGCCTCCTACCTGAGCCTGCCACCCGACCTCACCGGGGAGCACTACTACGAGCTCCTGTTCTGGGGCGGGGGCCATACCCTGCAATTCACCCACACCCAGTTGATGCTGGTGGCCTGGCTGTGGCTAGCTGCGGTGTCCAACGCCGATACCCCCTTGAGCTCAAGGGTCGCGGTGGTGCTGCTCGCCCTGGGCGTGGCCCCGGTGCTTTTCGTTCCGCTCATCTACCTGCTCTACGAGGTCAGCTCCGGCTACCACCTGGTCACCTTCACCTGGCTCATGCAGTACGGGGGAGGGCTGGCGGCCCTTCCCATCGGCCTGGCGGTGCTGATGGGTCTCGTCCGCGCCGGACCACCGGGTGCTGAGCGTGCCGGGGAGCGCAACGCGCTCTGGTTCTCCGTCATCCTGTTCGCGGCGGGGGGCATCATCGGCTTTCTCATCCGCGGCAGCAGCGTCACCATCCCGGCCCACTACCACGGCTCCATCGTCGCCGTCACCCTTGCCTACATGGGCGTCACCTACCACCTGCTACCGCAGCTGGGCTTCCGCAAGCCCCTGGGTCGGCTGGTGCAGTGGCAACCCATCGTCTATGGGGGTGGCCAGCTTCTACACGTGCTGGGACTCGCCTGGTCCGGCGGTTATGGGGTGCAGCGCAAGACCGCCGGCAGTGCCCAGGGGCTGGAAGGCCTCCAAGAGATCCTTGGCATGGCGCTCATGGGCCTCGGTGGACTGATCGCCATCATCGGCGGTCTCTTGTTCCTGGTGATCTGCTATCAGGCCATGCGGCGGCGCACCGGCGACTGATCCAGGCCCGCGAGCTTCGCCCCAGACCGCCCGCAGGCTCTGGCAACCGCGGGTCGCGATCTTGCCTGCTCCTGCCTGCTAGGCGGTGTCGGGTCGCGCGAGCCCTGGTGTGGCCCCTCTGGCCGCCGGGCTCACTTGGCGAGGAAGTACTGAATCCCCTGGAAGCTGACCAGGGCCAGGGTCAGGATGATGGCGAAGAAGATCAGGGAGCGATTCTCGAACCGCGCCCCGCGGCGGGTCTCCATCCCGTTGAGCAACCAGTCGGACACCGCGTAGAGCAGGACCGCGACAACCGTGTAGGCAAGGGCTTCTAGCATCGCTGGCCTCGCTTGGTGGGGCCCCGGCGGCGGGTGTCCGGGTTCAGCCGATCCTTCTTTCGCACCAGCGCCCCCTCAGCTCGCGTAGAGATGGAAACCCAGCAGGTAGACCAGGATCCCCGTCACCGAGGTGTAGAGCCAAAGCGGTAGGGTCCAGCGCGCGAACCGCCGGTGCTGAGGCAGGCGCTCCCGCAGGCCATCGCTTAGGGTGATGAGGACCAGGGGGACGATCAGCGCTGCCGTGACGATGTGGGTGGTCAGGAGGCTGAAGTAGATGGGGCGAATGATTCCCTGTCCCTGGAAGGGGGCATAGCCCACTTGCTGGTGATAGATGAAATAGGAGATGAGGAACAGGGTCGAGGTGACCAGCGCTGCGACCATGAGGAGGCGATGGGTGCGGCGATCCTCGCGCCGGATCGCCAGATAGGCGCCGATGATCAGTAAAGTGGCGATCAGGTTGAGCGTGGCCTGGAAGGGGGGGAGGAAGCGGATCAGCTCCATGGCAAGGGACCCTCGGCAAAGTGGTCTTGAGGCCCAAGGCGCACCCGGTCTGCCCCCACGGGGCCGGGGTGCGCTGGCGCGAGGCCTCGATCTCGGATCACAGGGGACTCGGTGCCCTAGTAGAACCCGCGCAGCTCGCGAAACAGGCTGGCGATCTTATCGGCATAGAGCGGCGGGGGAAAGCTCAACAGGATCTGCCCCAGGGGGTTGCTGAGGAAGACGGAGGCCGTATGGCTGATGAGGTACTGCCCCGAGCCCTGGGGGGCCTCCTTGCGGTAGCCTGCCCCCACCTGGGCCGCTAGCTGCTCGATCTGGCTCGGGCGACCCGTCACGCCGATGAATGCCGGGTCGAAGTAGTGCACATACGTCTGGAGCAGGGCGGGGGTGTCGCGATCCGGATCCACGGAAACGAATACCACCTGCACGTTCGCCGCGTCCGCGGGCTGTTGCCGGAGCAGGGCCATGACCTGTTTCAAGGTGGCGAGCGTGGTCGGGCAGATGTCCGGGCAGTAGCTGTAGCCGAAGAACAGGAAGGTCCAGCGGCCCTGGAGATTGGCTTCGGTGAAGGACCGCTCTTGCTGGTCGACGAGGGAAAAGGTGGTCAGGGTGCGCGGCTCGGCGCGCAGCAGGTTCTGCAGCTCCGCCGATACGGGCTTGCTGGCGCTGCGCCACCAGAGCATCGCCGCCCCCGCCAGCACCAGCCAGAGGAGAACCAGCGCCGCCGTGCCGATGGGGAAGGGGTCTCTGCGCTCGGCCACGGCTAGTGGGGCCTGTTGCGCCTGCGGAGCTGCCGATAGGCCCAGGTCCCAAGGAGCGAGAGCACCGCTAGGTTGACCACGATGCCGATGGCGAAGAAGGTGATCATGGAGCGCCCCTGGCTGCTGCCCGCCGGGGACGAGTCGCTGCCCCCACCGGGCTGGGTTGACTGGTTTCCCTCCGACCCTGAGGTTGGCGCTGCCGGCGCGGCCGCCTGGGGCGGTGCGCTCACGGCGGCGGTGGTCGCGCTGCCCGCCCCGGTATCTGTTGCCGCGGGGGTAGCGAAGGCGACCGCGAGCCCGAGCAGTAGCGCCGCAAGGAGACCACCGCGGCCGCGACGCGGACCGCTAGTTCCTGATCCGGGTGGCGCCAAAGTCAGGGTCTCCTTGCTGGGGTCGCGGGCCGAGAGCTCCGTCTGGCCGGGCGAATCACCCACTGGTTTCCCAAGGCGTAGGGCAGGGCGCTGAGGCTCAACTGATCCCTTTGGCGCGGAAGAACTCGCCGTATTGATAGTCGACCTCGTTGATGTGCTTGTAGAGCCAGTCCCAAAGCAGGGTGCTCAGCTTGCTCTTGAAGTTGAGGTTCCGGTCGTTGATCTGGGACTTGATGCGCGTCAGCTCTTGTTCGAATTTCTCATGCTGACTCTTGTGACCCGGATAGGCGGGGTAGCCATGGGTCTCCATCATCTGCTCTTCCTCGCGGAAGTGTACCGCCACGAAGCGGGAGATGCGGCTGAATAGCCCGTCAATGTGCTTCCAATCTTCCAGGGTGGGCTCCCGCTCCGCGAGCTGGCTGGCGATCTGACTGAATTCCACCGCATAGCTCGCAAGGCGCAAGTGCTGCTGATTGAAGGAGGCGACCCCCACGTTTCGCAGCAAGCAGTGCTCGCTCCCATAGGACTCGCTGGACTTAAAACCAAACATAACGGAAACCTCCGGATAGCGAAGGGCAAGTCGAACTCGGCAGGGCGCACCAAGCGGGCCAGCCGCGAGTCTGGTTCGGAAGAGGTGAGGCGTGCTTGGTGAAACCCAACGTACAGCCGTCTGGTGGAGGAGTAGATGGGCGGGGTGGGCGCTCTACCTGGAATACCCCTTGCTAGCTCACGCCCTTGCTACGCAGGTAGGGGGCGTAGAGTTGGTCGGTCCCGCCGATGTGCTTGATCAACCACTGCTTGAGGTATTGGCAGAGATTGTCGATGGTGCGCTCGCGGTCCGTCTCGTAGGCCTGGAGCACCTGGCCCACCTCCGCGATCATAGCCGCGTGCTGGGCCTTGTGGCCCTCGAGCTCTGCGTAGCCACGCTCCCGCATCAGACCCTCTTCGCGCTGGAAGTGGAACTTGGTGTAGTTCACCAGCTCATCGAGGGCCTGGCGTTCGAAGGCCTCGCCGGTGTGGTAGTGGGCGGCGGTCTGGAGGTTGTTGATCAGCCCGAGCAGCTTCTTGTGATCCTCGTCGATCACCGCGATACCCACGCTGAGGCTGTCGTCCCATTCGACGTACTGCCTGGCCACTAGCTTCTTGTGTACGAACGGTAGCAACACCAGCACGGCGATCATGATCCAGGGGACCGGATTGTCGATGCCGAACAGGAAACCGATGACGATGGTCAGGAAAGCCAAGACGATGAACAGCGAGAGACCGAACGACTGTAGACTCTTGCGCATGGCTCACTCCGAACAGCGGGGGTGGTTGCCGGCGGCGACCGGGCATCCCTGGATGGGCGAGCTTGGAGCAACCGCCTACCGCCAGTGGCGATTTTCCCAAGATGTTAAGAGACTAAGGGCTTGTTGGCGACCGGCACTTGACCTTCGTCAAGGAGCGGGTACCCGGCACACCGCTTAATTATATTTGCACGTTTTTTAACCGGGAGGAGACCCCTTAGATGATGAAGCGTACCCCCACTCGCGCACTTCGTGTATGCACCACAAGCGCGGTCGCCGCCGCCATCGGCGTCGCGCTTGCCGGCATCAGCCTGGGTGCCGCCGCGGGCGACCCCACCCTGAGCCCGGAGGACTTCGAGAAATCCAAGACCATCTACTTCGAGCGCTGCGCGGGTTGCCACGGTGTGCTGCGCAAGGGGGCTACCGGTAAGAATCTTGAGCCGAAGACCAGCAAGAAGAAGCCCGATGGCACCGTCGAGGAGGGTGGCACCCTCAAGCTCGGTCAGGAGCGCCTGGAGAAGATCATCGCCCTGGGCACCGACGGGGGCATGGTCAACTTCAACGACATCCTGACCAAGGACGAGATCAAGAACATCTCCACCTACATCCAGATGCCGCCTCCGCCTCCGCCGGAGTGGGGCATGAAGGAGATGATGGCGAGCTGGAAGGTGATCGTGCCACCGGACAAGCGCCCCAAGGCCCCCGAGCACAAGCGCAACATCGATAACTTCATGTCGGTGACCCTGCGTGACTCCGGCGAGGTGGCCATCATCGATGGCGACACCAAGGAGATCGTCAACATCGTCAAGACCGGCTATGCGGTGCACATCTCCCGTCTGTCCGCTTCCGGGCGCTACGTCTACGTCATCGGCCGCGACGGCAAGCTTGACCTGATCGACCTGTGGATGGCCAAGCCCGAGGTGGTGGCCACCCTCAAGTCGGGTATCGACGCCCGCTCCGTGGACACCTCCAAGTTCGCCGGCTACGAGGACAAGTACGCCATCGTCGGCACCTACTGGCCGCCCCAGTACGTGATCCTCGAGGGCGACACCCTCAAGCCCCTGAAGATCGTCTCCACCCGCGGCTTCACCATCGACGGCGACTACCATCCCGAGGCCCGCGTGGCTTCCATCGTCTCCTCGCCCCACAAGCCCGAATGGGTGGTGAACGTCAAGGAGACCGGCCAGATCAAGCTGGTGGACTACTCCGACATCAAGAACCTCAAGGAGGTCACCATCGAGTCCTCCAAGTTCCTGCATGACGGCGGTTGGGATGCCAGCAAGCGCTACTTCCTGGTGGCGGCCAACGCCTCCAACCAGGTGGCGGTGGTCGATACCAAGGAAGGCAAGCTGGCGGCGATCGTCGACACCAAGCCGAAGCCCCATCCGGGCCGCGGTGCCAACTTCGTCCATCCCAAGTTCGGTCCCGTCTGGGCCACCTCGCACCTGGGCTCGGACGTGGTTACCCTGATCGGCACCGATCCCGAGAAGAACCCGCAGCACGCCTGGAAGGTGGTGCAGGAGCTGGCCAACCATGGGACCGGGTCCCTGTTCGTCAAGACCCACCCGAACTCCAAGAACCTCTGGGTGGATGCCCCGCTCAACCCGGAGACGGAGGTTGCCGAGTCGGTTTCCGTGTTCGATCTGGCCAATCCCGACAAGCCGGCCGAGGTGATCAACATCGCCAAGCTCGCCGATCTGCCCCCGGGCAAGGCGGTGAAGCGCGTGGTGCACGGGGAGTACAACGCCAAGGGTGATGAGGTCTGGTTCTCGATCTGGGCGGGGAAGACCGAGCCCTCGGCGATCGTGGTGATGGACGACAAGACCCGCAAGGTCAAGACCGTCATCAAGGATCCGAAGCTGGTCACGCCTACGGGTAAGTTCAACGTCCACAACACCCAGCACGACGTGTACTAATCGCTAGAGTGTCAGGGCGGGCAGGGGGAAGCATCCTCATGCCCGCCCTTTTTGTTTCACCAAGGCCTCGCTAGGCGAGGGGACAAGCGGCATGGCCCAACACTCACTCTATTCTGGGTTGCTTTCGCGCAAGGTCGTCTGGGGGACCACCCTAGGGGGCGCGGTCGCCTTTATGGTGATCGGTGTGTTGATCTGGGGCGGGTTCAACTGGGCCATGGAGGCGACCAACACGGAGAAGTTCTGCATCACCTGCCACGAGATGAAGGACAACGTCTACAACGAATACGTTGGCACGGTGCACGACGCCAACCGAAGCGGCGTCCCAGCCACCTGTCCCGACTGCCATGTGCCGCGTCCCTGGATCCACAAGATGGTCCGTAAGATCCAGGCCAGCAACGAGGTCCTCCACAAGATCCTGGGCACCGTGGATACCCCCGAGAAGTTCAACGCCGAACGGCTGACCCTGGCCAAGCGGGTCTGGGACGCCATGAAGCGCACCGACTCGCGGGAATGCCGCAACTGCCACGACTGGGACACCATGAACCCAGAGCGGCAGAAGCCGCGGGCTCGCCAGCAGCACCTCAATGCCATGGAGAAGGGCAATACCTGTATCGACTGCCACAAGGGCATCGCCCACAGCAAGGTGCACGACAAACTTAGCGAGGAAGAGCTCGAAAAGCTCGCCGCCCCCGATCCTGCCCTGGCCCAGCCGGTGCCCGAGTCCTTCAAGGCGGGGATGGCCAAGGTTGCGGCTGCGGAGGCCGCCGCGGAGGCCAAGCGCCAGGAGGATTCCCGCAAGGAGCGCGAGGCCAAGCAGGCCGCCAAGGAAGCGGAGCAGAAACGCATCGATGAGGCCGTGGCCAAGGCCCTGGCCGGGCAGCAGACCAAGCAGGCGGCCCCCGCCCCCGGTGCGGCACCGACCGCAGCCGCGCCTGCCACCGCTGGGGCACCCGCGAAAGGGTTCGGCGTGGACTGGAAGGGCGTCCCCGAGCGTCTGGTGACCCTGTTCTACCCGGGTCAGACCTCCATGGAATGGACGCTGGTAGGCAAGTACCACGGCGGGGCCCGGCCCTTCATGGATGGGGACCGCTGCTTCACCTGCCATGACAAGGAGACTGCGGCGATGGGTCGCAAGATGGTCACCGGAGAGAAGGCCGAGGCTACCCCGCCGGTGGGCAAGCGGGGCGACATCCCGGTCACGGTGCAGGCCACCCATGACAAGGACAACCTCTACCTGCGCTTCCAATGGGCGGGGACGGACCATGTCCCGGTGCCCTTTGTCGATGGCGGCAAGATGGACCCCCAGAACCAAGTCAAGCTGGCGGTGATGCTGGCCACGGACGATGTGGTCTACGCGGGCCAGGCCGGTTGCTGGGGCACCTGTCACCATGACCTGCGCACCATGCCCGATCACCCGGAAAACCCGGCCGCCTCTGGCCTGGCGCTGGACCTCTCCAAGGGAGTGACCAAGTACATCAAGGAGTCCCGTACCGAGGTGGAGGAGAAGGGGCGTCGCGGGGCGAAGCTCGGCGGCTGGGACAAGCTCAAGGCCGCCGGTGACGTCCAGGGTGAGCTCAAGGGCGGTCACTTCATGGATCTGCTGCGCTGGAGCAGCAGTGGCAAGGTGGAGAATGGCTACATCCTCGATCAGCGCGTCTTGGTGGAGGGCGCTGGGCTGGAGGCCGAGGGCTGGCTCGACGGCGGGACCTGGACGGTGGTGATGAAGCGCAAACTGGCGGCCACCCAGGCCGGGGATGTCGTCGTCGAGCCGGGCAAGGTCTACAACTTCGGCTTCGCCATCCACGACGATTACACCAACGCCCGCTTCCACCACGTCTCCTTGGGCTACAAGCTGGCATTGGATAACACGGGCGTAGAGATCAACGCGGTCAAGGCCAGCGTTCAGTCCGTGACCGCCGGAGCCCCTGCAGCCCCCGTTGCAGCCGCCACGGCACCAGCAGGGAGTGCGCCCGCCCCCGCGGCCCCGCCCGCCCCCGTGGGTGCGTCCGTCGACGGCGGTGTGGACTGGTCGAAGGCCAGTGAGCGCCTCATTACCCTGTTCTACCCGGGTCAGACCTCCATGGAATGGACGCTGGTAGGCAAGTACCACGGCGGGGCCCGGCCCTTCATGGATGGGGACCGCTGCTTCACCTGCCATGACAAGGAGACTGCGGCGATGGGTCGCAAGATGGTCACCGGAGAGAAGGCCGAGGCTACCCCGCCGGTGGGCAAGCGGGGCGACATCCCGGTCACGGTGCAGGCCACCCATGACAAGGACAACCTCTACCTGCGCTTCCAATGGGCGGGGACGGACCATGTCCCGGTGCCCTTTGTCGATGGCGGCAAGATGGACCCCCAGAACCAAGTCAAGCTGGCGGTGATGCTGGCCACGGACGATGTGGTCTACGCGGGCCAGGCCGGTTGCTGGGGCACCTGTCACCATGACCTGCGCACCATGCCCGATCACCCGGAAAACCCGGCCGCCTCTGGCCTGGCGCTGGACCTCTCCAAGGGAGTGACCAAGTACATCAAGGAGTCCCGTACCGAGGTGGAGGAGAAGGGGCGTCGCGGGGCGAAGCTCGGCGGCTGGGACAAGCTCAAGGCCGCCGGTGACGTCCAGGGGGAGCTCGCCGCCGGTCACTTCATGGACCTGATGCGCGTGAACAGCGGTGATGGCTCCACCGAGGATGGGCACATCCTCGATCAGCGGATCATGAAGGGCGGGCAGGGATTTCAGGCGCAGCTCAAGGAGGAGGGCGGCCAGTGGACCCTGGTGCTCAAGCGCAAGCTGGCCGGCACCCAGCCGGGGGACATCGGCATCGAGCCGGGCAAGCTCTATAACTTCGGGTTCGCCATCCACGACGACTACACCAACGCCCGCTTCCACCACGTCTCCCTCGGCTACAAGCTGGGGCTGGACCAGCCCCAGGCCGAGCTGAACGCCACCGCCCAGTAGGCGGATACCCAGGGGGCAGGCGCTCGCCTGCCTGCCCCCTTTGCGTCCCTTCGGTGCCCAGGCGGCCAGCCGGGCCACAGCAACCGGCCCTTCTTTTTGATACCCTGATCCGGTGGGCGGGCTCTTCCTCCGCCGTAGCGATTCATGCTCCTCAGGTCTTCCTGTGCGACGGAGGTTCACTGCGATGTTGGGTTGGCAGCGCTTGCTCGGCGCGGGTTGGCTCGGGTTCTTGGGCGCGGTTGCGGCGCCAGTCTGTACCGCCGAGACCCATGTGGTGGTGGCCAAGGGCTTCCGCTTCGAGCCCGAGGAGATCACCATCAAGGTGGGTGATGCCGTCCGTTGGGAGAATGCGGAAAAGCGACAGTTCCACAGCATCAGCTTCCCGGGGAGGGGCGACAACGCCGCCGACTACTTCTTCCCGGGCGAGACGCGCGAGCGCACCTTCGACAAGCCCGGCACCTATCCCTACACCTGTGAGCCCCATTTCGAATCCCACAAGATGAAAGGCGTGGTGCATGTGGTGGAGTAGAGCCGGGGGAATGAACGCGAAGGACCGGCGCCGGGGCTCGCCTGCGCGTCCTCGGTGGGTTTCCCCACCGGTGCCCCGGACGTCGGGTGTCCCGACGCGAGGACTGGACCGACCAGGGTATCGGGAGGCGCCAGCGTGCTCCTGGTGATCTCGGCCCCCTCGGGGGCGGGAAAGACCAGCCTGATCAGGGCGCTGCGGGAGCGGGACCCCAGCCTGGCTCTGTCGGTGTCCCACACCACTCGGACACCCCGCCCCGGCGAGGCGGATGGGGTGCACTATCATTTCGTGTCTGCCGAGGCCTTTGCGGACCTCGTCTCCCGCGGCGCCTTCCTCGAGCATGCGGAGGTCTTCGGCCGGCGCTACGGCACGGCGGAGGCCGAGGTCAGGGGCCGCCTGGAGTGCGGCGAGGACCTTATCCTGGAGATCGACTGGCAGGGTGCCCGGCAGGTGCGCGCCCGCTTTCCCGAGGCCATCACCATCTTCATCCTCCCACCGGATCTCGCCGCGCTCGAGCAGCGTTTGCGAGGGCGCGGGCAGGACGGCGAGGAGGTGATCGCACGCCGCATGCGGGAGGCACGGGAGGAGATCTCCCATCACCCCGAATACGACTATCTGGTGGTGAACGACAGTTTCGACCAGGCCCTCGCCGAGCTGCAGTGTATCGTCACCGCCTGCCGTCTGCGTTGGGCCGTCCAGGCCGGGCGTCTTGGCCCGATACTCGAGGAGATGGCGCTCTGAGGGGGCCGCACGCTGTGCCATCGACCGAGGTTGTTGCCCCAGGCCACCAGGGTAGTAAGCGGGTAGTAGCGGCCTAGACAAGGGAGTGCGGGTCCACTATGATGCGCCTCCTGTTCACAACGGGGCCATAGCTCAGCTGGGAGAGCGCAACACTGGCAGTGTTGAGGTCGGCGGTTCGATCCCGCCTGGCTCCACCAATTCGACACCAAATCCGGCTCTGCATCCGCGGCCGGATTTTTTCTTGTCAGCCCAGTTGAGTCCCCATCGTCTAGAGGCCTAGGACATCGCCCTTTCACGGCGGCAACCGGGGTTCGAATCCCCGTGGGGACGCCAATCAAATCAGAGGGTTAGTAGTTGAGCGGCCCAAGAGAATCGCTGGACGGGTACCTCGCGTAGCCCGAAGCAAGGACTCGTTCCGTTCGTACAGACCCCAAGTTGGGCGAGTCAACCGCTATTTGCAGCGGGCCTCGTCTCCCGACAGCACCCCGGTCAACGCGTCACATCCGCGGCGGAGTCGCTTTGTGCGTGAGTTGGTGCATCCCCCTAGGCCAACCACCTCAAGGCAGCCTTTGGCTCCGATGCACCGTGCCACGTCACCCAAGATCGCCTTTTTCTTGCCCTCATATTATCGGCGTCCCACCTACACTCTCAAGGCGCCCAGCCCTTCGGCCTGGCATCCCAGGAGCACCTCTCGCAGCTCGCCTTCGGCCGCGAGGGGGCCGTGGAGTGGCACAAAGGCGACCGCTATGGCTGCACCGTCAGCACAGCGTCGGCGGACGGCGGGGACGCTAACATGGAGCAGCTCCGCGCGGGCCGTGGCTTGTGGTCTGCGGCGGCGCCGTGGGAGCGGAGGCCGGGTAGGGTAGGGTGGTGGCCTCCAGAAAGCTCTATGCCTGACCACCCGAAACTCGGATGCGGGTAACTGTCATCAGCGAACGCGAACAGCGACAACACTAGAGCGTATCGGCCAAAATCGCCCGCAACTCCGCCGGGTTCAACTTGATCGGGTTGCCTGACATACTGCTCGACGACATCGTCTTGACCACGACATCGGCAAGATCGCTCTCGCCCATGCCGTACTCCGCGAAGCCAGGTACGGCCAGCTCATCAGTGAGACGCTGCACCCAGGTCACGCCGTCGGCCACCGACGCCCCGTTGTGATCGGTGAGGATCTTCGCGACCTCTTGGTAACGCGCTAGCGCCGGCGAATCGAGTGCGCGCTCGTTCAGTGCGCGGACATTCGCCTCCATCACACGGGGCAGCAGTTGTGCGCAGACCGCACCATGGGGCGCATCGAACATTCCGCCGATGGGTCCGGCGAGGCCATGAACGGCCCCTAACTTGGCATTGGCCAGGGCCAGGCCGCCGCAAAGGCTGGCCAGCGCCATATCCCGGCGTGCCTCGCGATCCGAACCCTCATGGAAGGCGCGGCACAGCGAGCGCGCCACGCGTCTCATCCCCTCGCGGCAGAAGCCATCGGTCAGCGGCGTGGCCGAGGCGACGCGGATATGGCGCAGGAAGGTGCGGGCCATTTTCGAGAAGGCGCATTCGATCAGGTTGAGCCAAGAGCCATGCTTGGGTGCATGAACGTACTCAAAGCGCCCGGGGCGTGTGGCCAAGTAAGCCATGGTTTCCTTGGAGACGTGAGACGAGTGATTGTCCAGGACGAGGCGGATGATGGCCTGCGGCGGGTAGTACGCATCGATCAAACCCAGCAGGGCGATGAATTCGCGGCTGCGGTGCCGATCTTCGACCTGGGCGAACAGGTGACCGGTGTGCAGGTCGATGCCGGCCAGGATCGATGCGGTTCCATGGCGCACGTACTCGTAATCGCGACTGAGTGTGGGCGCCTGGCCTGCAACCGGCGGCGAGTCGGGCGCCGTCAAGCCGATGGCTTGAACGCCGGGTTTTTCATCGATACTGACCGTATAGATGGGGTTCGGGCGCCCATCATGGACGGCGCCTTCGCTGTAGAACGAAACGTCCCCATAGACCATCAGCACCTCCTGC
>CAZFHV010000037.1:0-21061 GCA_964519095.1 uncultured Chromatiaceae bacterium
AGCCCGGATCTCTCCAGCCTCACCGGCCTGACGGTCTACGCCAACACCAGTGCGGCGGTTAAGGCCCGCTCCGACTGGGTGGTCACCTCGAGCATCGCCCTGCCCATCGTCAGTAGCCTCCACGCCCGGGGTGAGAAGATCCTCTGGGCCCCGGACAAGCACCTGGGTCACTACGTGGAGCGCAAGACCGGGGCCGACATGCTGCTCTGGCCGGGGGCCTGCGTGGTCCATGAGGAGTTCAAGGGGTTCGCCCTCGAACGGCTCCGCCGGCTCCATCCCGAGGCGGCGGTGCTGGTGCACCCCGAATCCCCGGACGAGGTGGTGGACCAGGCTGACGTGGTGGGCTCCACCACCGCCCTGATCAAGGCGGTCGCCGAGCTGCCCAACCAGGAGTTCATCGTGGCCACCGACGAGGGCATCTTCTGGAAGATGCACCAGATCGCCCCCCACAAGAAGCTCATCCCCGCCCCGACCGCCGGGGCGGGTGCCACCTGCGAGAGCTGCGCCCATTGCCCCTGGATGGCGATGAATGCCCTGCAGAACCTCGAGGAGGCCCTCATCAACGGCGGACCAGAGGTCCGGGTGGACCCGGAGCTCGGGCGACGCGCCCTGCTGCCCATCCAGCGCATGCTAGAGTTCGCCCGAGACCAGGGCATCGTACCCCGTGCCAAACCCGACTGAGCGGGTGGCCAAGACCCCACCACCCTCGGGTGGGGCCCCAGCCCGGGCCGAGAAAGCGTGCGACTTGGCAGGAAGTCCGCGTTTCACTTAACATGCGCCAGAAAATAAGCCTAACGAGCCGATCCGAGTAGGCGGTCTGGCGAGTGGCGGAGCCCCCGCAATCAGCCCGTCCCTGATTGGCCGATACCAATAGAGGGTGTGATGTCGATGGTTGCTGAGCAGAAGAGTAGTACCGGCCGCAAGCTGACCCTCATCCTGGTGGTGCTGGTGTTCCTGGGCGGCGTCGTGTTCGCGGGCCTGTTCAACATCGGCCTTGCCAAGACCAACGAGATGGAGTTCTGTACCTCCTGTCACACCATGAAGGTGAACCTCGAGGAGTACAAGGAGACCATCCACTACAAGAACCCCTCGGGAGTACAGGCCACCTGCTCCGATTGTCACGTGCCCAAGGAGTTCCTGCCGAAGATGGTCGCCAAGATCATGGCCGCCAAGGACGTCTACCACGAGATCCTGGGTACCATCAGCACCCCGGAGAAGTACGAGGCCCATCGCTGGGACATGGCCACGCGGGTCTGGGCGAAGATGAAGTCCAGCAGCTCGCGCGAATGCAAGACCTGCCATAACTTCGCGAATATGGACCTCGCCGCCCAGACCCGCACGGGGCGCGCCCGCCATAGCAAGGCCGCCGACGAGGGCCAGGACTGCATCGACTGCCACAAGGGCATCGCCCACAAGGAGCCGGATGAGCCGGTGGCGCCGGAGACCCCGGCGCCCGCGGCGAAGTAGCCAGAGCCGGCCCCCCGGGTGCCATTGATCGTCCCAAGAGACCCGACCCCAATGAAGACCTGCGCTTTCCACCTCATCTCGGCCATCCTGTCGATCGGGCTCAGCCTCCCCGCCCTTGCCTCTGACAAGGATAAGGACAAGGAGCTCCGTCTCGCCGCCTCCGTGGGCGATACCCCGGCGGTAGAGCTCCTGCTCAATCAGGGCGCCAACGTCGATGCGGGGAGCGAGTTCGGCAAGACCGCGCTCATGATGGCGGTGGAGAACGGCAACATGGAGACGGTTGCCTTGCTCCTGACGCGCGGGGCGAACATCAACGCCCGCACGGTGGCCGGCTGCACCCCCCTCACCTTCGCAGCGGAGAACGGCCATATCGGGATCAGCGCCCTGCTCATCGAGAAGGGGGCCCACGTCTACGACCGCACCCGTGCCGGCTGGGACGCCCTCATGATCGCCGCCCGCTACGGCATCACCGACATGGTGGAGCAACTGCTTTACAAGGAGGCCGATCCCAAGGCCTCCGACAAGGAAGGCCGCACTGCCATGATGCAGGCCGCCGAAAAGGGTCACGCCAAGACAGTGGCGGTGCTGCTGGCCGGGGGCTCGGACATCGAGGCCCGCGACAAGAACGGAGGCACCGCCCTGATGATCGCCTCGGGCAACGGGCACGAGGAGGTGGTCAAGACCCTCCTGGCCAAGGGGGCCAAGGTGGACGCCAACGATAATGATGGGGCCACCGCTCTGGTATGGGCCGTGGGCCGGGGACACAAGGAGATCGTCCAACTCCTGACCCAGGGTGGCGCCGACGTGAACCGCCAGGACAAGGACGGGGTCACGCCGCTCATGGAGGCGGTGAGCACCGGTAATAACGACCTCATTCGCATCCTCCTCGATCAGGGCGCCGATCCCGCCCTGAAGGACAAGCGGGGCCGCACAGCACTGGAGATCGCGAAAAAGAAGGCTAACGACAAGGCCGCGGCCTTGCTCATGGGCAAGCGCTGAAGCCGGCGCCAGGGGGCAGCTCGTGGCGCACTGGCTGATATGGGTTGGACGACGGGCGCAGGACGCGTGCGGTGCTCGCTGACACCAGGGGCGACCGTGGCGAGCGGAGCCTGATCTCCGCATCACTTTCTCGTTAAGACTGTAGCTAACCGCAGGAGGAACTATGGCCAACACCCTGAAAAAGCTCGCCATGCTGGTGGGTGCGGCGGCGATCGGCGTCGCGCCGTTCGCCCTCGCCGACGACGGCCCCACCGCGCAGATGCTGGCGGAGAACTGTAACGGCTGTCACGGCACCGATGGTGCCAGTGCGGGTCCCGCCTCTCCGAGCATCGCTGGCACCAACAAGGAGTACTTCGTGGAGGTGATGAAGGAATACAAAGCGGGCAAGTACCCCTCGACCATCATGGGCCGGATCGCCAAGGGCTATTCGGACGCCGAGATCGAGAAGATGGCCGGCTTCTTCAACGGCAAGAAATACGTGCCGGCCAAGCAGAAGTTCGACGAGGGCCTCGCCAAGAAAGGCGAAAAACTGCACGACAAGTACTGCGAGAAGTGCCACGAGAACGGCGGGAAGATCCCGGACGCCCCCAAGAAGAAGGGCGACAAGGATAAGGACGAGGACTCCTCGGACGATTACCAGCTCCTCGCGGGCCAGTGGACCCCCTACCTGCGCTGGCAGATGGCCGACTTCGTCGCGGGCTCTCGCGAGATGCCCAAGAAGATGAAACAGAAGGTGGATCAACTGCGAGAGAAGGACGGCGACGCGGGTATCCAAGCCCTTCTGAACTTCTACTCCAGCCAGCAATAGACCGGGGGAGGACAGCGCACATGAAAATGAATCGTCGCGATTTCGTCAAAGCCGCCGGTGCCGCCACGGCCGTTGGCATGATGGGCTTCCCCTACATCGCCCTTGGTGCCGGGAAGAAGGTGGTGGTCGTCGGTGGCGGTGCCGCCGGGGCCACGGCCGCCAAGTACATCCGCCGGCTCGATAACGCCGTAGAGGTCACCCTCATCGAGGCCAACCCGGATTACTACACCTGCTTCATGAGTAACGAGGTGCTGGCCGGCGACCGCACCCTGGACTCGCTCAAGTTCGGCTATGACGGGCTCAAGAAGCACGGCATCAACGTGGTCATCGACTCCGTCACCGGCATCGACCCGGCCAAGAAGGAGGTCAAGACCAAGGGCGGCAAGACCTTTGCTTACGACCGCTGCATCGTCTCCCCGGGCATCTCCTTCAAGTACGACAAGATCCAGGGCTACAGCGCGGAAGTCGCCGAGAAGATGCCCCACGCCTGGAAAGCCGGTCCCCAGACCAAGCTGCTGCATGATCAGTTGTTGGCCATGCCCGATGGCGGCACCGTGGTGATCTGCGCCCCGCCGACCCCCTTCCGCTGCCCTCCGGGACCCTACGAGCGGGCCAGCCTGATCGCCCACTACCTGCAGAAGAACAAGCCGAAGTCCAAGGTCATCATCCTCGACCACAGCTCCAAGTTCTCCAAGCAGGGCCTGTTCATCCAGGCCTGGAAGGCCCTCTATGGCTACGAGACCGACAAGGCCCTCATCGAGTGGAAGCCGGGCCCGGACAACGGGGTGGTCGCCGTCAAGCCGGCGGAGAACGCGGTGGTCACCAGCTTCGGTGACGAGATCAAGGCCGCCGTCGTCAACGTGATACCGCCCCAGCAGGCCGGGGAGATCGCCGTGCAGTCGGGCCTCACCGACGAGAAGGGCTGGTGCCCTGTGAATGGCAAGACCTTCGAGTCGACCCTCCACAAGGGGGTCCACGTGATCGGCGATGCCTGCATCGCGGGCGAGATGCCCAAGTCGGCCTATGCCGCCAACTCCCAAGCAAAGGTGTGCGCCGCGGCGGTGGTGGCCATGCTGGCCGATAAGGAGCCCGGCGTCCCCTCCTACATCAATACCTGCTACTCCATCGTCGGCACCGATTACGGCATCTCCGTGGCCGGTATCTACAAGCTCGGCGAGGACGGCAAGATCGTCGCCGTGAAGGACTCCGGCGGAGTCAGCCCCGCGGACGCTAGCGCCGAGACGCGCAAGCGCGAGGTGGCCTACGCTTATAGCTGGTTCAGCAACATTACCAAAGACATCTTCATGTAACGGGCAAACGCCGCCCTAGGCTTTGGCCTAGGGCGGAAATGCCGAGATCGTCTTCAGCGGGGCTCACCCCGCTTTTCTTTGCGCATCAAACGGGCTGAGGGGGTGCGCCGCTATTCCGGCGCACCCTTCTATGACAGGGCTCTAGCGAAAGAGGGGCATCTCGGTCGGGGGGCGCACGTAGGCAGGGAAGTCCGGGTTGGTCCACCCATCCTTGGCCAGCTTCTCCCTCGGGGGGCGAAGCCGGGAGGCATAATCCAGCACTGCGGCCTGCTCCCGCGGGGAGAAGCCCTCGATCTGCTTCACCATCTTGGGATCCGAGTTCTTGCGCTTGCCCATGCGGATCCAGTCGAACTCCCGCATCTGGTAGAGGAAATGCTGGCCGGCGACGGCGGGGATGTGGTCCTTGGAGTCCCCTTCGCCATTGGCGCCATGGCACTTCTTACAGTTGTCCTCATAGAGACGGGCGCCGAGCTCCAGGTCCGTACCCGGCCCCACCCCGTTGTGCGCTGTCATGGGCAGCGCGGCCACATAGGCGGCGATGTCCGCGACGGCCTGGGGACCGCCCAGGATCTCGGGCACCGAGAAGGGATACATGATGGGGTTGTCGCGGTTGCGGGCGCGCACATCCGCCAACTGCTTGATGATCACCGTGCGCAGTTGCCCGGCGATCTGGGGGTAGGTGCCGTCGATGGTCCCCCAGCCTTCGGGGCGGTGGCAAACGGCGCAGGTGAGATAGAGGCGCCGACCGTTCTCCAGGTTGGGCTGGAGCCCCATCACCTGGTCGTACTCGCGCTTGGCAACCTCCGAGGCCGACTCCGCCAGCGCTGTCACTCCCCAGGCGGCCGCCACGGAGGCGACCAACAGTCGAATCGCTTGCTTATCGAACATCCCACCCTCCATTCGTCACCAACCCACCGGCCCTCTCGCCCCTGCTGGCAGGACGGCCTTCAGCAACCGAGGAGGTTAATGCGGGACCTTGGGCCATGCAACTCCCGAACGGGCACCCCCACCCCTCGCGGCCCACGCGGGAGGTACCCCCGGGCCGAGCCCATTCCCCGGCGGGCCGGGCACGGCCGCCCCCATGCCTGGCTTCAGTTCGTGGTCAGGGTGGTGGTGATATTGGCCTGGAAGATGGCCTTGTGGATGTCACCCAGGCTGATCATGCCGACCAACTTCCCGCCGTCCGCCACCGGGATGCGCCGGAACTTGTTGCGGGCCATGACGGTGGCCGCGCGAAGGATGTGCATGTCGGGTGAGACGGTGATGGGGTTGCGCGCCATCACATCCGAGACCTTGAGCGTCATCACATCCTTGTACTGCCCCATCATCTGGTCGAGATCCACCGAGCGCATGCCATCGCCGATGAGGTCCTCCAGGGTTGGGAACAGGCGGTGCAGCACGTCCTTCTCCGCGATGATCCCCACCAAATCGTCGCCCTCCACCACGGGGAGACCCGAGAACCGGTACAGACACATCAGCGAGGCCACGTCCAGCAACTTGGTGTCTGGGGTGACCGAGCGAACCGAGCGGCTCATGATCTCTGCTACTTGCATGGCGGCTTCCTGTTTGGCGAGAAGGGAGGACCGGGCGACCCACGCGAGCACCCAGGCTAGCGGGCGCACCCCGGGGACTTAAGTTTTTCATTATATCCTGTCGGTCCGCCCGGAAAAGCGCGGATTGGAGAACCAGCCTCCCTCCGACCCTTCCCACCGGCATCCCACGCGTTTTCGACCACAGGCGGAGCCCACAACCACGTGGCCTCTAGCCCCATACCGGCGATTTCTCCACGCCTTATCCACAGGCCATCCCCCAGTCTATTCACCGTCTGCACACAATATCTTGTGGTTGACAGCATCTGTCGATCATATATATTGGGTTATCAATGCCATCGGTCCAACCAGATGCCGCTGGCCCGACCCTCGACGGACCCTTATCACACGGAGAAACCATGGCCAGCGCCGCCCCGACGACGAGCAATCCTGATCAGATGTCCGCCGCCCCTTCGCCCCTTGCCGCCGAGGTACCCCCAGAGCTCGCCGCCTACGCACCGGGGCAGTTCCACGTGATCCGCCGCAATGGCAAGGTCACCCACTTCGACGCCAGCAAGATCTCCGTGGCCATGACCAAGGCCTTCCTGGCGGTGGAGGGTGGCAGCGCGGCGACCTCCAGCCGCATCCGCGACCGTGTCCAGGAGCTCACCGACCAGGTCGTCGCCGCCCTCACCCGGCGCATGCCCTCCGGCGGCACGGTGCACATCGAGGACATCCAGGACCAGGTGGAGCTGGCGCTCATGCGGGGGGGCGAGCACAAGGTGGCCCGCTCCTATGTGCTCTACCGCGAGGAGCGTGCCCGGGAGCGGGCCAAGAAGGTGGCCGCCGAGACCCCGGCCCCCCACCAGGGCATCCAGGTGACCCTGGCGGACGGCAGCCGCCGGCCCCTGGATCTGGGCCGGCTCGAACGGCTGGTCGGAGAGGCCTGCCGCGGCCTCGCCAACACCCAGCCCGCGACCCTGTTGGAGGACGCCCGCCGCAACCTCTTCGACGGGGTCAAGGAGCAGGACGTCAGCCAGGCCCTGGTGATGAGCGCCCGGGCCCTGATCGAGAAGGAGCCCGAGTACGGCTACGCGGCGGCACGGCTGTTGCTCGACATCCTCCGACTGGAAGCCCGCGGTTTCCTGGGTCTGGCCCAGGGTGACCACAGTGGAGCCGAGTCTGGCTATGGCGAATACTTCCCCGCCTACATCGAGCGCGCCGTCGCCCTCGAGCTCCTGGACCCCCGCCTGGCCCAGTTCGACCTCGGACTCCTCGGCAAGGCCCTGGCGGGGGAGCGCGACGGCCAGTTCACCTACCTGGGCCTCCAGACCCTCTACGATCGCTACTTCATCCACACCAAGGGCGACATCCGCTTTGAGCTGCCCCAGGCCTTCTTCATGCGCGTCGCCATGGGGCTGGCCATCAACGAGATCGACCGCGAGGCCCGCGCCATCGAGTTCTACGACCTGCTCTCTTCCTTCGATTTCATGAGCTCCACCCCCACCCTCTTCAACTCCGGGACCCTGCGTCCCCAGCTCTCGAGCTGCTATCTCACCTCCGTCCCCGACGACCTCGACGGCATCTTCAGCGCCATCAAGGACAACGCCCTCCTATCCAAATTCGCCGGGGGACTCGGCAACGACTGGAGCCGGGTGCGCGGGATGGGGGCCCACATCAAGGGCACCAACGGCAAGAGCCAGGGGGTGGTGCCCTTCCTCAAGGTGGCCAACGACACCGCGGTGGCGGTGAACCAGTGCTTCGCGCCGGACACCCAGGTCTTCACCGCCGAGGGTCCCAAACCGATCCGCGACATCCAGGTGGGCGAGCTGGTGCTCGGCCAGCGAGGCCGCTACCGGGAGGTGACCGAGCACCTCGTCTATGAGCAGAAGGACGCCCCCATGGTGCGCCTCTCCGTCAAGCACGCGGTCAACGACCTCCAGGTCACCGCCGGCCACCCGCTGTGGGCCATCCAGGGCGTCCCTCGGGAGCAGTCCATCGAGCGCACCCTCCAGCAGATCGAGCGCGGCCGATTCGGTCCTGCCTGGGTCGAGGCCGGCCAACTCGCACGGGGCGACTACGTGGCTCAAGTCATCCCCGCCGAGGTGGTCCCGGTGAAGGACCTCACAGAGGACGATGCCCGGCTCTACGGCATCCTCCTCGGCGATGGGCACCTCACCCGTGGTTATGAATTCGGCGTGTCCGGCAATCCGAGTCGGGACGGGGGCCATCTGGCATTCGTGCGCGCCTATCTTGACCGGCGCGGCATCCACTACTGGGAGAATGTGCGCGGCGATTCCTACCTCCAGATCAAGTGGAGCGTGGTCAAGGGGCTGGCCCGCTGTGCCACCACAGGTCAATTCGTCGGTCGGGACGAGGCCCACCTGCCCTTCAGCTATGAGGACCTCTACGACCAGTCCGGCACCAAGCGCATCGCCCGTCGTTTCGGCCATCTGCCCCACAACCAAACCCTGGCGCTGGTCCAGGGTCTGCTGGAGACTGATGGTGGTGTGAGCCGTGGCAAGGAGATCTACTTCAGCTCCGCATCCGCCCCCCTGGCCGAAGGGCTGCGCTACCAGCTCCTACGCCTTGGGATCCCCTGCGCCGGCCAGTATCGCGAACGCAACAGCGCCCATCGGGGCACCCGGAGCGACGGCTCGGTGGTAGCCTTCTCGGGTACCAGCCGCGCCTTCGACCTGCGCATCCCCGCCGTCCCTGCAATCGCCGCCCTGGTTGGCGTGCCCCCGGTAACCAAGCACAACTGGTTCCGCCTGGACAACTGGCTCTACACCCGCGTCAAGTCGGTGACGCCAATGGAGCCCGTTCCCATCGTGCACGACCTCAAAGTCGAGGGCGACGAGACCTACATGACCACCGCCGCCCTGGTCCACAACGGCGGCAAGCGCAAGGGCGCGGTGTGCGCCTACCTCGAGACCTGGCATATCGACATCGAGGAGTTCCTGGACCTGCGAAAGAACACCGGCGACGACCGCCGCCGTACCCACGACATGAACACCGCCAACTGGGTACCGGACCTCTTCATGAAGCGGGTGGCCGAGGGCGCGGACTGGACCCTCTTCTCCCCCGACGAGGTCCCCGACCTCCACGACAAGGTCGGCCAGGCCTTCGAGGACGCCTACCTGGCCTACGAGGAACGGGCCCGGGCCGGGCAGACGAAGGTGAGCAAGACCCTCAAGGCCGAGGCCCTGTGGCGCAAGATGCTCGGCATGCTCTTCGAGACCGGCCACCCCTGGCTCGCCTTCAAGGACCCCTGCAACCTCCGCTACACCAACCGGCATGCGGGGGTGGTCCACAGCTCCAACCTGTGCACCGAGATCACCCTGCACACCAACGACCAGGAGATCGCGGTCTGTAACCTGGGGTCGGTGAACCTGGCCGCCCATGTGGATGCGAAGGGTCTCGACCTGGCGAAGCTGGAGCGCACCGTCTCCACTGCCATGCGCATGCTCGACAACGTCATCGACTACAACTACTACACGGTACCCCAGGCGCGGCGCTCCAACCTACGCCACCGCCCCGTGGGGCTCGGCATCATGGGCTTCCAGGACGCCCTCTACGAGCAGCGCATCCCCTACGGGGGCCCCCAGGCCATCGAGTTCGCCGACCGCTCCATGGAGGCGGTGAGCTACTTCGCCATCCAGGCCTCCACCGACCTCGCCGAGGAGCGGGGTCGTTACGCGAGCTTCCCCGGTTCGTTGTGGAGCCAGGGTATCCTCCCCATCGACTCCATCGCCTCGCTCGCCGAGACCCGCGGCGGCTACCTCCAGATGGACACCAGCAGCTCCCTCAACTGGGACGCCCTACGGGAACGGGTGCGGACGGTGGGCATGCGTAACTCCAACTGCATGGCCATCGCCCCCACCGCCACCATCTCCAACATCTGCGGGGTGAGCCAGTCCATCGAGCCCACCTATCAGAACCTGTTCGTCAAGTCGAACCTCTCCGGAGAGTTCACCGTGGTGAACCCCTACCTGGTCAGCAACCTCAAGGATCGAGGCCTGTGGGATGAGGTCATGGTCAACGACCTGAAGTACTACGACGGCTCGGTCCAGGCCATCGACCGCATCCCGCAGGAGCTCAAGGAGCTCTACGCCACCGCCTTCGAGATCGATCCGCGCTGGCTGGTGGAGGCGGCCTCGCGCCGCCAGAAATGGATCGACCAGGCTCAAAGCCTGAACCTCTACATGGCAGCGCCGAACGGCAAGAAGCTGGACAACCTCTACAAGCTCGCCTGGGTGCGGGGGCTCAAGACCACCTATTACCTCCGCTCCATGGGCGCCACCCATGTGGAGAAGTCCACCCTGGCCGAGGCCAGCCGCGCCAATCGCCTGAGCGCGGTGGGCGGGAATTACTTGGCGATGAAGGAGAAGGCCAATGGCAACGGGAATGGGGTGGACGAGGTGAAAGTGTGCTCGATCCTGGATCCGGAGTGTGAGGCGTGTCAGTGAGAGTTCGTTGAAACGCCGTGGTAGGAAAAAGACGTCAGGACCGGGAGACGCGAAACAGCCAGGTCAAGCTGGCGAATCGCGCCAGGATGCTGTTGGCCAATCGGCCATCGCGCGGACGTTATTATGATATCTTATTATGATATCATAATCCCATGAACCGACGTCACCGCGAGACTCTGACCCGTATTTGCGCAGAGCCGGTGCGCAGCAACGTTCGGTGGACCGAGATCGAGGCGCTGCTCCGGGCTCTTGGAGCTGAGATTAGCGAAGGCGCGGGGAGCCGGGTCCGGGTGGCACTGAAAGGGGTACGCGCGGTCTTCCATCGGCCGCATCCGAGTCCCAACGCCAAACGGGGTGCGGTGAGGGCGGTGCGTGACTTTCTCGAAGCGGCGGGTGTCGCAAGCGCCCAGGGGCAAGACGATGCTTGAGTACAAAGGCTATGTAGGAACCGTCGATGCGGAAGAGGGTAGCTTCACCGGCCGAGTGATCGGCCTCAGAGATGTCATCACCTTCGAGGGCGAGACCTACGCGGAGGTAGAGCAGGCGTTTCGCGAGAGCGTTGACGACTACCTGGCGTTCTGTGCCGAAAGGGGCGAGCAACCCGATCGCACCTTCAGCGGCAAGATACCGCTTAGAGTTCCTCCCGATTTGCACCGGAGGGCGGCCGCCCGCGCGGAAGCCGAGGGGCTCAGTCTCAACCAGTGGATTACCAAACGGATCGACTCGGCGGCTTGAATGGACCCCTTGAACGCAATGATAGGGGGTGGAGCAAGTCCAGCCATGGCTCGACGAATGACGCGATTGATGCCGTTCCTCCGGATCGAGTCCGGGGTCACCACATCCTACCGGCTGCGATGCTCGGCGCGGCACCTGGGGAACGGGGGGATGGACCCATGCCGCCGAGGCGCTGCGCGGGGTGTCCCAAGCAAGCCGCTGGGGAACCGCTACCACCCAACGCCCGCTACACGCATTGCGAATTCACATTCTCGACGAGGAGCTGACATGTTGAACTGGGATGATCCCCTGGCCATCACCCCGACGCGGCAAGAGATGCCCAAGACGTTTGCGGCGGCCGCCGAGCCCCCTTTGCCTTCACCTCTTCCGCCGTTGCGTGCCCACGACACCCAGGGGCATGTGCGTCCCGGGCAGGGGGTGATCGCCAACGAGGCCCTGATGGCCACCGCCGGGGCGCCGCCGGTGGTGGACCCCAACCCCGTTCTCACTTCGGCAGCGCTGGCCGAGCACCGCTTCGACCCCGAGGCAGCCGGGGGTGCCACGGGGCTCGAATCCCTCGAGATGGGCGCCGGCCGGGTGCGGGTGGATGACAAGCGCATCATCAACTGCCGCGCCGATCTCAACCAGCTGGTGCCCTTCAAGTACCAATGGGCCTGGCAGAAGTACCTGGATGCCTGCGCCAACCACTGGATGCCCCAAGAGATCAACATGAACGCGGACATCGCCCTCTGGAAGAGCCCCAACGGGCTCACCGAGGACGAGCGCACCATCATCAAACGCAACCTGGGGTTCTTCTCCACCGCCGATTCCCTGGTGGCCAACAACCTGGTGCTGGCGGTGTACCGCCACATCACCAACCCCGAGTGTCGCCAGTACCTGCTGCGCCAGGCCTTCGAGGAGGCCCTGCACACCCACGCCTACCAGTACGCGGTGGAGTCCCTGGGTCTCGACGAGGGGGAGATCTTCAACATGTACCGGGAGGTCCCGGCGGTGGCCCGCAAGGCGGAATGGGCCCTGCCCTTCACCCAGTACCTGGCGGACCCCCACTTCCACACCGGCACCCCGGAGAACGACCGCAAGCTGCTGCGCGAGCTGGTGGCCTTCTACGTGATCTTCGAGGGCATCTTCTTCTACGTGGGCTTCGTGCAGATCCTGAGCATGGGCCGGCGCAACAAGATGACCGGCACCGCCGAGCAGTTCCAGTACATCCTGCGCGATGAGTCCATGCACATGAACTTCGGCATCGACGTCATCAATCAGATCAAGATCGAGAACCCCCACCTCTGGACCGAGGGCTTCAAGGGCGAGCTGGTGCAGATGATCCGTGAGGCGGTGGCCCTGGAGGCCCAGTACGCCCACGACACCATGCCCCGGGGGGTGCTGGGGCTCAACGCGCCCCTGTTTGAGGAGTACCTCCAGTTCATCGCCAATCGCCGCTGCGCCCAGATTGGCCTGCCCGAGCAATACCCCGGCGCCACCAATCCCTTCCCCTGGATGTCGGAGGTGCTGGACCTGAAAAAGGAGAAGAACTTCTTCGAGACCCGGGTCACGGAGTACCAGACGGGGGGGACCCTGAGCTGGGATTGACCCGTTCCAAGAATACCCGCCGTCGCGCCCCTGGGGCACCGCGGCCAGGTAACCCGCCTTCTCGGACCGGGACGTCCGGGGGGGCACCTCGAACAACCGAGCGGCTGGGGCGCCCCAGTCGCCCCCATCGAGACACCGAAGCCGGGCCATGAACCGCCGTGTCGAGTCCCCTACCCCGCTCCGCGCGGGTCCCGCCCCTCACGCCGCCGTGCCCCAGTCCCCGTCCGCGGGCACGGCTAGCCGCTTCCTGGCCCCCGTCCGCCTGAGCGATGCCCAGAAACGGGCCCTGATCAAGGCGATGGTGGACCAGGAGGTCGGCGACCCGCCGAGCTGCCAGCTCTTCACCGGCGCCGCGGAGTACGAGCTCGGCACCTTCCACCGCTACGCCCGGCTGGAAACCGCCCCAGCCCTCCAGGCAGAGGTAGAGCCGCCGGCACCCGACCTCTCGGCCCTCAAGATCGCTGCCGACCGCCTCCTCGGCACCCTGGAGCAGGCGCCCGATCTGTCGCCGAGCCCGGAGACAACCCCAGAGAACCCCTGGACCCTCGCCCGGGCGCGGCGGCTGCGCTGCGAGCTCCACCGCCTGGTGAAGGCCTGTGGCCTGCCCGCCCCGCCCGCCAGGTCTGTGGTTGCGCTGCGGACCACCCCCGCCGAGCCCGTGGCCGATGCCGGCTCCACCCGGCGCTTCGTCCGCTCGCTAGCACGCACCTTCAGCGAGTGCTTCGAGGAGCCGCCCACCCTGACACCGGGTAGCCCCTTCCGCCGGGCCCTAGAGCTTCTCGCTAGAGCCACGGACCTCCGCCTCGGCTCCCTTGACTCGGTCGCCCTGGGCGGCCCCTGAGTCCCCGCCGGACACCCCGGACGCCGCCCCGCAGGAACCACCATGCGCTGCAACCACTGCCGGTCCCAGATGCTCCCCACCGATCAACAGGGGGACGGACGCTCCCAGCAGACGAGCTACCTCTGCCCCCTGTGCGGCGCCACGGCCGTCTCCTTTCGCCTGCTGGGTGAGCGGGAGGCGACGCGATGCCGGCCGAGTGACCCAGCCTATCGGGGTGCCAACAGGCTGCCGCCTGCCGCCGGCTGGGGGAGAGGGACCGAAGGACAGCGGCGGGGTCCCTGAGGCCCCCTGCAGGCCTTGCCCTAGCCTGGGGGCAATTCCGATGGCGCCTCGCCCCGCTCCTGCAGAGCCAGGAAGGGGTCGCGTCCGCTGCGCGGCTTGCCCTCCGCCTTGAGGCGCTCCAGGTAGTCGTACCAGAGGGGCTGCCAGGCGCGGCCGAGCCGATAGAGGTAGGGCCAGTCGAACAGGCCCGAGTCGTGGCCGTCGTCAAAGCTGACCTTGAGGGCATAGGCCCCCACCAGGTCGAGCTTGCTGATACCCACCGCCTCCTTGCCCACCTGGAGTTTGGCCTGGGCCGGGCTATGGCCTCGCACCTCGGCGGAGGGCGAATAGACCCGCAGGTACTCGGCCGGTAGCCGGAAGCGGGCACCGTCGTCGAAGGCGATCTCCAGCACGCGGGACTGGGTGTGGAGCCGGATCTCGGTGGGATGGGGTTTCCTGTCCATTGCCTGTTTCGTGGTGCTTGGAGGATGTGTCAGACGCGGGTCGCGGCGCTCAGGCCTTGGCACCCATGGCCCTGGCGCGCTCGGCGCGCGCCGCGAGGGCATCGGTACTCCAGGAGGCTGCTGGCGTCCCCGTCACCTCCGGCCAGCCGGCAGCGTGCTGGCGCACCAGCCCCGCCAGAAAATCCATGTGGGCCGGGGCATCGTTGAGGGCAGGGATGTAGCCATAGTCTTGGCCGCCCGCGGCGCGAAAGAGGTGCCCATTCTCCAGGGCGATCTCCTGGAGGGTCTCCAGGCAGTCGGTGGGAAAGCCGGGACAGAGCACCTGCACCTTCGAAATCCCCTGGCGTGCCCAGGCCTGCAACTGCTCATCGGTGTAGGGCTTGAGCCACTCCTTGGACCCCACCCGGGACTGGAAGGCCACCTGCCAACGCTGCGCGGGCAACCCCAGGCGCTCCGCGAGGAGCCGCGCCGTGGTGTGACACTCGCAATGGTAGGGGTCACCCGCGAGCAGGTAGTCCCTGGGAAGGCCGTGGAAGGACAGCAGCAGCCGCTCGGGCTCGCCCCGCTCCGCCCAGTAGGCCCGCACGCTATCCGCCAGGGCAGCGATGTAGTCCGAATGATCCGGGTAGTGGTTTACGAAGCGTAGCTCCGGCAGCCAGCGCCAGGTGCGCAACTCGCCGACGACGGCATCGAAGGTGGAGGCGCTGGTGGTGGCCGAGTACTGGGGATAGAGGGGTAACACCAGGAGCCGCCGGGCATTCGCCGCCGCGAGGGTCCGCATCCCCGCGGCGATGGAGGGATTGCCGTAGCGCATGGCCAGCACCACCCGCACCGGACCTGGGCAGATCTCCCTTAGCCGCTGCTCCAGGGCCGCGGCCTGGCGCTGGCCGATCACCAGGAGCGGCGAGCCCTGCTCGGTCCAGATCGACTGGTAGAGCCGAGCGGAGCGCCGGGGTCGCACCCTAAGGATCACCCCCTGGAGGATCAGCCACCAGAGGGGTCGGGGTAGCTCCACCACCCGAGGGTCGCTAAGAAACTCGGCGAGGTAGCGTCGTACCGCCGGCACCGTCGGGCTGTCTGGGGTGCCCAGGTTCACCAGCAGCACCCCTAGCGACTCCGGCTGGTCGTGGCGAAAACCCGGCTGGCTCCAATACTTCATGGCGATGCGTTCACTGAACCGAAAGGGCTTGCGGCGGATGGGTCCCGCGGCCCAGACCTAGGCGGGGCGGGGCTAAGCGGCGGCCCGGCGCAACCGCGCCTCGACCCGCGTTCGTGTCAACAGGGTGGCATCCAGGACCTTGGGGTAGAGACGCCAGCTCGCCTCCACCAGCAGGGCATGGCGACAGGCCCGGCCCTCGAGCCGCTCGCGGGTGGCATCGGACAGGGTGGGCAGGGTCAGCAGATAGGGTGAGAGCCAGTCGATATAGTCGTCCATCAGGCCCTGGGCTGGCTCATCGGGCCACTGGTCCCGCACCAGCAGCTCCGGAAAGGCCGGGCGAGACCCCCTGGCTCCCTCCGCCTCAGCCACCGGGAACCACCGGCGATTGAGTCCCGTGCCCGCGGTGCGCCGAATCAGACGCTCGACGGCCTCCAGGTGGTCACAGCGACCGCCCCCGTCCTCGTTCGTGACCGCGCCCAGCGAGGCGGAGACGAAGGGCCGCTCGCCGCGCCCCCCGGCCTGCCACTGATCCGCCTGGATGCTCGCGGGGTCGGTCCCCTCCAGGGCCGTCGCCAGCAGGGCCAGGGGCGCGCACTGGGGATCGAGCAGCCAGAGCTCCTGTTCCGGGGCCAGGGGAAAGGGCAGTCCCTCGCTCAGGTCCGGGAGCAGCCGCGTCAGCTCCCCCGCCGCCGCGACCATCCGCCCCACATCCAGGAGCGGGTTGAGGGGCACGCGGGTGAGTCCCTGCCTGGCATCCCAGACCCCGAAGCGGAAATACTGGAGCCGCTCCTCGTATTCGGTGTTGGCCCAGAGCCCCCGGGGGGGATGGGCCAGCACCTGAATCTGCCAATGGAGGCCGTCGATACTGAAGGCCCGCCCGCCCGCGGTCTTGACCACCGCGACCACCCCGCGAAAGGGGTTGACGCGCCGCAGGCTGTAGCACTCAACCCTACTCAAGGGGCGGGGCCTGCAGGGGTCATCCCTCCAGCATGTGCACCAGGTGCTGGTAGAGGATGCGGAAACGGGTGGGGTCCCGGACACCGAACACCGGGTCCTCGGGCTTGGGTGCGGCCTGGGCGACGGCGGCCCAGTCCTCCGGGGTCAGGAGCTTCCGGGCCAAGGGGAAGATCTGTCCCTCTTCCAGGTCCAGGTGCTCGCGCTCCATCTTCACGAACGCCCTCCCCCGCACCTCCACCTCGTCGCGACGCATCACCGCCTCGTGGACGATGCCATCGAGGGCCTGGCGGAACTTCAGGCTGAGGATCTTGAGACTCTCGTGCTGATTGCGCAGCCGCTCGATGACGTCCGCCTTTTCGCCGGTCCGGCCCTCCAGGACGTCGAAGACCAGCTCCTCGGTGGGGTGATGGACCCCGTCGGCATAGGATTCGATGTACTCGAGCATCTCACAGAGGAGGTCGAACTCGGGCTCCCGCCCTTCGTGGAACTGGTCCAGCTCCCGATCCAGGAGATCGAGCAGATGGGCGAGGTGCTTGTGGTCTTGGTTGAGCCTCTCGAGCAGGCTGAGCATGAAACATTCTCCTTAAGTGGCTTGACGCAGGTTTGTACGGGGCCGCTTTTTGCCGCGGCTCGAATGTCTTGTAAACGCAGTATCGCAGCTTCCCCAGCGATGAGATAGCCATCTAACGGCTCGGTGCGGGAGGTCTCAGCAAGACGCTCGTCACCCCCAAATAGGGGCAACCGGTCTCCAGACCAATGGGATTGACACCTGCGCCCGGTCACGGTGCCCGACCCCGGTGCGCGAACCGCCGCCCCTCAGCCGCGCGCCCCGTCCCGCTGCTGCCTCCGCGCCCCGCGGCCGGCGAGCCACCGCCATACCGCCCCCTGGGGGGGGCTGGCCCCGGTGAGCACGTAGTTCAGGGCGTGCAGATTCTGCAGCGTCCACTCCAGCCGGCCCCGCGCCGCCTCCTGACCGCAGAACAGCACTTGGTCGCCCTCCCGCAGACGGATGTCGCCCGGGGGCAGCATCTCCCGGCGGCTACCGCGCACCAGCAGAAGGGGGATACAGGCCAGCCGCTGCAGCCGCTCCCGCGGATCGCGCAGGAGGTCGCCCAGGGTCACCGCGGCGCCGTCCTCCGCCAGCTCACAGACCGCGTGGGCCTGGGCCCGATCGATGGCGATCTCCCATACCTCCGGGACCCGCTCGTGCACCAGCCCGCTGATGCGACTGATCAGCTCGCAGGCCCAGCCGTCGTCCTGGATGCGGGCAAGCTGCTCGAACTGGGACAACAGGGGCGTGGCCAGCAGGACCCGGATCTGGTTGGCGACGACGGAGCTGGGATGCATGACGATCTTCTTGGCATCGATCGCCCGGAACAGCTCGTCGTTGTCGAGCTGGTTCTCCCGCGCCACGATAAACAGCTCCTCGTTGAGCTCCAGGGCCGTCATGATGATGGAGAGGTTCTGGGCGTCGTCATCGGTGCCGGCCACCAGCCCCACCGCCCGGTGGATATCCGCCTCCTCCAGGGTCGCC
This sequence comes from uncultured Chromatiaceae bacterium, assembly GCA_964519095.1. GTDB lineage: Bacteria > Pseudomonadota > Gammaproteobacteria > Chromatiales > Chromatiaceae > JAEHCY01. Next base: position 18,121 of record CAZFHV010000037.1, read on the forward strand.
GCCTGGGTCCCCGTCCCTGCCACGTAGCCTTCAGGAGGCATACCGTTTTTCTCGGGATAGGGCTCCACCACCACCACCTCGATGCCAAGCACCCTGAAGTGCTGGTAGATGGCCTTGCCGAAGCGACCATAGCCGCAGAGGATCCAGCGTCCCTTGGCGGGGGGATAGAGGGGCTCCTTGAGCGCCTCCCCTTCGCTGCCGGTCAACCAGTCGTGGAGCAGGGTGAGGCAGGGTGTCTGCACCGCGGTCGCCAGGTAGAGGGCGAAGATATCGAAGGGGTCGTAGATGTAGTCAGTGCCGAAGGAGGCCATGTTGGCCTCCACCTCGGGGGACTCGGCGCGGCAGATCACCCGGATATCGGGGTGCAGCAGCTTGGCGGTGATGGCTATCTTGAGGTTGGCCTCGTTGACGTTGGTGATCGCCACCACCCCCCGGCAGCGGGGGTGTCGCAGTCCGGCCTCTAGGAGGTGGACGGGTCGTCGGGCATCGGCGCAGAGGGCAGGCACATACTCGCGCAGGTTCTCGAGCTGGAGCAGATTGATGCGCTCGGGATCGCTGTCGATGGCCACCGCGTGCTGGTTGCGGTCCGTTAGGGCGCGCACCAGCGCCCCCCCGGTCTCCCCATAACCGCACACCAGGTAGAAGGGGTCGCGTGCCCGGCTGATCCGGCGCGCAAACCGCAGCTCCCGCACCGCCTGCACGAAGGTGCGATCCTGCAAGAGGGCGATCAGGGTGCCTATGGAGTAGACCCAGGCGATCACCGTGAGGTAGATGCTGAAGATCATCCAGAGGCGCTGGGTGTCGGTGAAGGCGTAGGGGATCTCCCCGAAGCCGATGGTGGTGGCGGTGTAGCTCAGGATGTAGAAGGCATGGAAGAAGCTCATCTGCCAGGGCTTGCCTTCCGCGTCCTGACCGGGGATGAGCACGAAGCCGGCGATGGTGATGGCGTAGCTCAGGACGAGCAGGATCAGCGGCGCCCTCATGCGCCGCAGGACGAGAAAGATGATGTTGTCGATCATCGGGCGCCAGGCCCCGGTGCCTCAGCGCCGCAGCATGACCGTCTCGATCACCAGGAGCACCACCGAGACCACGTTGGCGATCATCGCCCCGCCGGCGAGGGACACGATGCTGGCGGTGATGGAGGGGGTGAGACCCGCACCGGTGACGTGCACCGCGACCGTCCAAACGATGACAGCGGCCACCAGCTGCAGCATGGCCACCAGACTGGTGGCCAGGAGCACCGCGCCCATCTGGGTTCGATCACCGAACTTGAGCACCGTGGCGATGAGGTTGACGATCACCACCGCGAAGAATTCCCAGCCGTTGTGGTGCTCCGGATTGTCCAGCTCCCCTACGAAGAAGCCAAAATTCAGGGTCAGCGCCAGGACGATGAAGAAACCGAAGACGACCTTTTCTGGATTCATTGCATGTTGCCCTCCCCCACAGGGGCACCTCATCGCCCCATGACAGCATCATCGGGGCGCAGCCGCGCCCCGAGCCCCAAACTCTACTCAGGCGCCCGCCAGCATCCGGTGTAGCCGCATGTTGACCATGCGCAGGGTGGCATTGATGCCGGCGAACACCTGGTTGGCATGGACACCGCGGGTCTTGAAGCCCCCCCCTTCGTCCTCCCAGGTGATCACGCACTCGGTGAGGGCATCGGTGCGACCACCCCGGGGGATGCGCACCTCGTAGTCCGCGAGACGGGGAATCTGGACCCCCTTGCGGCGGAGGATCTTCTGCAGGGCGCTGGTGAAGGCATCGAAGCCGCCGTTGCCGCTGCCCGTGGCCAGGTAGGTATCCCCCTGGATGCGCACCCGGATACTGGCGGTGGAGGGGACCTCCAGGCTGCTGGTGATGGCACAGTCGAGGAGCTGGATGTGCTCGTAGTCCTTGCTCTCCAGCACCTCGGCGATGATGAAGGGCAGATCCTCGGTGGTGATGACCTTCTTGGAGTCCCCCAGCTCGACCACCCGGCGCAGCACACGCTCCTGGTTCTCCGCGGAGAGCTGGATGTCCAGGAACTCCAGGTTCTTCAGCAGCGAAGCCTTGCCGCTGAGCTTGCCGAGGGCGTAGTGACGGCGCCGACCGAACCGCTCCGGCGAGAGGCGGGTCTGATACAGCGCGCCCTTCTTGTCCCCATCGGCGTGGATACCCGCCGTCTGGGTGAAGACGTCCCCCCCCACGATGGGCGCGTTGTCCCCCACCCGCTTGCCCGAAAAGTACTCCACCATCTGGCTGACCCGGTAGAGATGGGACTCGTCCACCCCCACCTCCACACCGAGCTGATCGCGCAGGTTGACCACCACCTCCGCCAGCGAGGCGTTGCCGGCCCGCTCCCCGAGGCAGTTGAGGGTGCAGTGCACCGAGGTGACCCCCGCCTGCACCGCAGCCAACACGTTGGCTGTGGCCAGTCCATAGTCGTTGTGGGGGTGGAAATCGAACCGGCAGTTGGGATAGCGCACCCCCATGTCCCGCAGGCTGGCGTAAGCCCGCTCCGGGGTGAACACCCCCAGGGTGTCGGGGAGCATGAAGTGGGCCACGCCGCAGCCCTCCAGCCCCTCCACCAGTCCGAACACGTAGTGGGGGCTCTCGCGGTAGCCGTTGGACCAGTCCTCGAGATAGATGTTGACCGTCAGCCCCTGCTCGCGGGCGTAGTCGATAGTGCGGCGGATATCCTCCACGTGCTCGGGGAGGCTCTTCTGGAGCTGCTGGTGGCAGTGCTTCTCGCTCCCCTTGGCCAGGAGGTTGATCACTCGCCCGCCGGCCGCCCGGATCCAGTCCACGCTCTTGGTTTGGTCGACGAAGCCGAGCACCTCGACCCGATCCGCGAGCCCCTGGGTACTGGCCCAGGCGATGATGCTCGCTACCGCCGCCCGCTCACCCTCCGAGACCCGCGCGGAGCCCACCTCCACCCGGTCCACCCGCAGCAGCTCCAACA
>CAZFHV010000038.1:0-20783 GCA_964519095.1 uncultured Chromatiaceae bacterium
CACGAGCTGCGGCCCCTGTCGATGGCTTACCTATGAGGGAGACCGGACACCGTTGCAAACGTGTTTACCCGCTATCACAGTAGTGTCCGCAGTTCGCCGATTTGCTCCCCGACAACAAAAGCAAGGGCGCAGCAAGCTGGGAACCAGCATTACCATTAATTGTTTGGGACTGAAAGGGCGCCATGCAAGCCACGCCGAGGGGCCCCACGATGTCTATCGTTTCTCCTTTATTTGGCGAGGAGGGCAGTTACAGTGCACTAACCAATCGCATCACCGATGCAGTCCGCCCGCTAGGCGTCAGCTTTGGGATTATCCTAGTTGAAAATGGCAGCAAGGACCGTACACGGGACTCGATCAGCGCTGCCTGTGCCTCTGACGGGAACATCGTCGGTATTCGCCTTTCCCGGAATATCGGGCGCCAGCATGCCCTTCTCGCTGGCCTTTCTGTAGCTCGTGGACAGGAAATTGTTTCCGTTGATGGTGATCTCCAGCATCCCCCGGAGAAGTTGCCGGACATGTTCGTTTTGTGGCGAAAGGGCTACGAGGTTGTGCAGACGAAGCGCCATGACAAGCAGGTCGCTAGCGCATTCAAACGTATAACCTCGAGACTGTTCTATCGATTCTTCTCGGCTATGACGAACGTTGCCTTGGATCCAGGGAGCTCAGATTTCCGTCTTCAGGAACGGAAGGTTCTCGATACCATGCTTTTGTTCAAGGATGCCGAGGTGTTCCTCAGGGGCGCTGTTCAGCGGGTGGGCTTCAAGGCAACCACTCTGCCCTATGATGCTGAACAGAGATTCAGTGGCACTACCAAGTATTCTCTGCGCAAGATGCTGAAGTTTGCATCTGGGGCAAATAGTCTCGTTTTCGGTCGTTGCTCTCAAAAGCTAGTGTCTACATCGGGCTCATTACAACTCTGCTTGCTTTCTTGGAAATCAAATATCTCACACTGATGTATTTCCGAGGCGATACGGTTTCCGGTTGGGCATCAACCGCGGGGGTGCTTTCACTGTTATTCGAAGTCCTGTTCATAAGCTTGGGAATCATGGGTGCTTGTCTCGCTCGACTTCACGCTGCTTTGCAGAATCGCCCGAGCTTCATCATTTCGGAGGTATTGATGGGCCAGAAGGGATCGATAGTGTCTGGTGATAAGAATGACTATGCGCACGGCGCTTGAGGTCGCGAGATTTATGGTCGTGGGGATCAGCAACTTCCTGGTTTCTTATGTCACCTTTCTAGCGCTCATCGCACTGACTCCCAAGGCCACTTGGTCAGCGGGCATGGCCCAGGCAGTCAGTTACTCGGCTGGAATCGTGTGGAGTTACTATTGGAACAGCCGATGGACATTTCGTGTGGATTCCCAACAAGGCGGAGCTTTTTTCCGGTTCGTGCTTTGGCAAGTAGCGTTGATGATCCTTAGCAGCTTTTCCGTCGCTGCATGGGTTGGCGAATCCAGCGTGGCACCAGGGACTGTTTGGGTATTGGTGATGGGCCCCGTCACAGTATTGAACTTTGTTGGCACGCGCCAGTTTGTATTCCGTCGCCCTGTCTAACCCAGGAACCTGCATGGCTTCACGCCGCGCATCTATTTTCCTGCTTATCGCGCTACGCTTCCAGCAGTGAGTTTTGTTTTCAATTCGAATGCGCGGATGCCACTGGATATACCTCATGGCCGATCAACCGGGACAAAAATCGTTATGTGGAAACGGCTATGCTCTATCTGAGCACAATCCGGGAAGGCGGCTGGCATGGCCGCATGCAGATGTATCTGGAAAAAACCGCCCTAGTCAATTACTCTGCTGGCGGCGGGTTTGTTTTTCTTTGCACTTGCCGGCCGCGACAACTCGTTGTTTGCATCACCGGTCATCTATGTCTTCTGCATGGATGCGGGCCTAATGTTTTGCATTTTGCGGCACGCTCCGCAGCCTGGGTGAAACCCTAACGAGAACCCGTAGGAGGAGAGACCATGGTCTACACGCAACGGCACCCAGCGCTCTTGATCATGGGGCTGGTGATGCTCGGAATCGGTGTCAGCACCAGCCTGGGCTGGCAGGACGGGCTGATCAAGTATCTTGCCATCGAGAAGCTCACCGGGGAGATGACCTCCCTGCCCTATGTATTCGGGGGCATCGCCATCCTCGTGGGCCTGTGGCACCTGGTGGGGCGTCACGTGGAGGGGAACCTCGATTACTACCTCTCCACCGTCGCGGGGGCCACCTTCATCCTGCTGATCGCGATGCTGATCCGCTGGTATCTCGACCCCTATGTGGCGGTGCTCTCCAAGATGTTGGGCCCGGTGATGGGGGACAAGTACCTCCACGACGTGCTGGGGCTGAACTATGTGGTGCTCGGCATCCTCGCCGGCATCCTGGTGGTGAATGTGTTTCGGGTGCCACGCTGGGCGGAGAACGGGATCCGACTCTCGCGCCTGGGCCTGAAGACCGGGGTGGTGCTGCTGGGGGTGCTCTACTCCGCGGCCGAGCTCCGCCAGCTCGGGGGCCTTTCGATCATCATGATCGGCTTCTTCGTCCTGGGCTCCGTCGGCCTGACCCTCTGGATGGGCTCGCGCCGCAACATCCCCAACTCCATGGGAGGGGTGCTGTCCGCCGGCATGGGGGTGTGCGGGGTGTCCGCCACGGTGGCCTCCGCCCCGGTGGTCCAGGCCAAGTCCCTGGAGATCGCCTACACCATCGGGACCATCCTGCTGTGGGGGGTGGCCTGCATGTTCCTGTTCCCGGTCATCGGTCACTTCTTCCACATGGGTCCGGTGCAGTTCGGCGCCTGGGCCGGCACCGGGATCCTCAACTCCGCCCAGGTGGCGGGGGCGGCCCTGGCCTTCCAGCCCAACGGGATCGAGACCCTGAAGGTGGCGGAGATCTTCAACATCACCCGGGTGCTGATCCTGCCCATCATCGTGCTTTGGCTGGCGGTGTGGTACGTCAAGCGTGAGGAGAACGCCCCAGGGGTGAACGTGGGGCGGGTGGTGATCGAGAAGTTCCCGGTGTTCGTGCTGGGCTTCATCCTCATGTTCGCCCTCTCCTCCACCGGCATCTTCGCCCCGGCGCAGCATTACCAGGGGGCCTACTTCGACAACAACATCAAGGCCGAGAAGCTGCTCAAGCCCGAGGCGGTGGAAAAACTGCGGGCGGAGGCGGGCAAGGTGCAGCGGGAGGACCAGAAGGCGGCCCTGGCGCGCCTCCTGGACAACCGCAAGCTGATGTCGCCGGACGACGACGACGTGCTGCGGGGTGTGGTCAATGCCAAGCTGCTCTCCAAGGACGCCAACGCCGTCCTCAAGGACGCCCACAAGTCCGTCCGGCACACGGCCAAGAAGATCGCCGCCTTCCGCGACTGGATCACCTGGCTGTTCGCCTTCGGCCTGGTGGGGCTGGGGATGCAGATCACGGTGGCCTCCATCCGGCAGGCGGGGGGTGAGCCCCTGGTGATCGGCGGGGTGGTGGGCACCCTCAAGGCGGTGCTGTCGCTCATCGTCGTGCTGCTATTCGTCCACGAGACCATCTGAGGAGGCAGACCCCATGGATCCGCGCAGCCAAGACATCGATCTCCAACAGGAAGCGGGCGCCAAGTTCCACCGCGGCTCGGCCCTCTCCATCTTCAAGAGCGATCGGCGGGAGGACTGGATGGCGCTCCTCTGCGCCCTGGCCATCGTCATCGGCGTCTACTTCACCGTGAGCTGAGCCCCTGGGGCGCCCCAGCCGGGGCGCCCCGGTTGCACCCCTAGGGTTCCCATCCGAGCGCGCCGAGCCACGCAATGGCGGCCTACGCGCAGGTCCTGCTCGCCAGTCACGGCACCCCCGGCGCCCGGGCCGCCGAGGCCCTGGCGCTGGGGCTCTGTGCCCCGGGGGGCGGCCTCTATCACCTGGTGGTGGTGCCCGATCTCTGGCAGGGGATGATGGGTGACGACTGGCTCAACAACGCCCGCACCCGCATCCGCTTCGGCGACTACCTGGAAGACCAGCTCGGGCGGGAGGTCGCCGAGACCCTCGGGCGGGTCGAGCAGGAGGCCCTGGCCAGGGGGCTGAGCTATCGCTCGACGGTGCGCCTGGGTCGGCCGGCGGAGTGCCTGCTGGTCCTGAGCCAGGAGTCTCCCTGCGAGCTGGTGGTGATCGGTGCCCCCCGTCCCAAGGGGGGGCCGGGTCTGCGCTCGCGGCTCGATCTGGAGCAGGTCGTCCGGGGCCTGGGGGTGCCCCTGCTGATCGCCCCCCATCCCCATGCCTGAGGCGCCGCCCGAGGCCGGCACCGACTCGGCCTGGGTCGCGGTGGCCACGCCAGTCAAACCGCCGGCCCTCCTGGTGCTGTTGAGGGATCCAGAGCGACTGCTGCGGGTAAACTCCCAGTGGGTCTTCGAATCCTGGGAGAGCCTCGATTCGGAGCGCTGCCGCTTCCGCATCCAGAATCGCTCCACGGGTCGGCGCTGGGAGACGGAGGCCCGGATCCAGCTCCTCCCCGACGGGCTGCGGCTCGAGTACCGGGACGGGGTGAAGGCCTCCACCCGCCTGCGGGTGGAGCCGTCGGGGGAGGGCTCAAGGCTCTGGATCATCGACGACTACGGGCGCCTGCCCGAGGCCGAGCGCCAGGCGCGGCTCGCCGAGGTGGACCCCAGCCTACCCCAGTGGGGACGGGACCTATACCGGCACCTGCGCGCCTGGGCGCGCTGGTCGGGCCTGCCGCCCTACCGCTGGTTCATGGAGCGGTTGTGGCTGCGCATGAAACCCAGCTCCCGGCGCCTGCTGCGGATGGTCTGGTGGATCACGCTGGCCGAGCTGGCCCTGTTTGGCCTCCTGGTGGCGATCCTGGTGATCGAGGGCTCGGGCTGAAGCCCTATCCAGGGCGGGGTCGCGGAGCCTGACCCACACCGCGATCTCCTCCGCCCCGGCGCAGGGTGTTTGTCACGGATGCCCAGGGCACGGCTGAGGTCCGGTTCCGGCCAATGCCGGCTGAGCCGGGCCTCGAGGCGGCTGAGACTGCGCCGATGCTCGCTCGGTCGAGGTCCAGCAAGGCCACCCGCGCATGCCAATCCCGGCGTTGCTCCGATTCCGTCGGCCACAGCTTGGAAGCACCCTCCGGATACAGGCGCCCAATCAGGTGTACCGCCTTCGCGTCGTGCAGGCTCGCTACCCCGTAGTAGACCTCGGTTGCGTCGTGGGCGCGCTTGGGCGACACGAGGTAAAGGCACAGCCGAGCCCGCGAAGAAACTCGCGCAGGCCGTCTGCGTAGGTGCCACTGGGATCCAGGGGAACTTCGATCTTGGCGCAGGACAAGCGCAGACGACAGGCGCCCACCGCCTGCGTTTGCTGCGGGTGCTGCCCCTTGAGGGTGAGCAGCGCTTCCTGCGGCGAGAGCAGAAACGCCCCGTAGAACTCTTCCTCGACCACGTCCACGCTGAACACCGGCCGTTGATCCGCAACCTCCCGATCCAGGCGGGCCCAATCGACTTGTTGTAGCCCTTTCGCCTGAGATCTATGCTTGTCTACGGGGATACGTCGTACGTCCGGGTTCAGCGATCAACCTTCGTGATCCGCTGGTGTGATCTGTGCTCGTTGAGGATCCCCCCTTTTTTGCTTGCCGTTATAGCTGACTTTAACTCGGTTCCGCTGCCGCCTCTTCACGGGGAAAAGTGCGGGACGACGTCATCGAGGTGTGCCTTTGGGGACAACCACAAGCAAGCTGAGGATAGCGCTTGCCGTGGCATGCTCGGTCGGCCCGTACATACTGGCCATGGCGCTGCCTTTTGCCGTGATGTCTTGGCTCGCGCCGGGGATCGGCAGTCGCACCATAGGCAACGACTACGTCAGCTTTCCCATCAGCCATCAAATGGAGCTCATGTACGCCCTCGAAAAGGGCGAGTTCCCTCTGTATTCCCCGGGGTTCGCCGGCGGCCGCGCGGCCGCTGCGCTGACGCTCGGCCAAATGTACCATCCTCTGCCGCACCTCGCGCGTTTGGTTCCCGGATATTGGGAAGGGAGGGCGCTCGATTGGTGCACGCTGATACGGCTGATTTCGTTGGGGCTTGTTCACGCCGTGCTGCTCTACCTGCTCAAGCGGCTCGCGTTGCGGCTCGATGTTGCGTTCCTCATTTCCTTCATCACTGTCTACAACCTGCGCATGCTCGACATGTTTCGTTACGGCGCTTCACTGGAGAGCTACGTCGGCGCGCTGCTCGTCTGCGGAACCATGGCGCTTTACTATCTGCGGCCGAGCCGTTTCGCTGGGCCGCTCTCCGTCATCGTCGCGACCTATTTGCTCACTACTGGCGGACACCCGCAGATCGTCCATCTCGGGTTGCTCGGCGCGGGCGTGACGGCGCTCGTACTGCCGTTCGCCTTGTCCGCGATCTCGAAAGAAGCCGAGGTGACCCGCGGCCGCGTCCTGCGTTTCTATGGCGCGGTTGCGCTGCTTGTCGGTGCCGGCGCGCTGCTCGCTTCGTGCTACACGGTTCCATTCTATTTCGATTTTGTCGCGGACAATGCTGTGCGCGTCGGCCGCGATTACAAATGGAGCTTGGCGTATTCCGATACCTGGGGCGGCGCGCTAGGCAGCTTGTTCGCGCCGCTTTCGGCCGACGTGCATGGCGCGTTTGGCAGCACCTCGGTCATCCTGCTCGCCGCATTGGTGCCGCTCGTGCTCGTCGCGGGACTGCGCCTGCCCTGGGCAATGGGCGTGGTTTGGGCGCTGTGCGTCGTGGTGTTCCTCGCCAGCCTCGGCGATGCCACCAAGTTGCACTACGCATTTTGGAAATACGTACCGCTGGCGCAAACCTTCCGCACGCCCGGACGGCTCGTCGTGCTTCTGCCCTTTTTGCTGCTGCTCATTCTGGCGTGGATCTTCCGGCCGGTGGAGCGCAGCCCAGGGTGGCTTAGGCGCGGTCTTCCTTTCTCTCCGGCGCTGCCCTTGGCCGTTCTCGGGGGCGCGGTTTTCGCAGCCTATCACGTAGGCTGGTTTCCCGAGCTTGCGAAGACGGGCCATTATGTGCCGTCCCGCGTGACGGACATTCCCGCGTGGGTCTTCCCGTTCACCGTGGCATGCGGCTTCGCGGCCTTGGCACTGTCTGCACTGCGCGGTTTTCCCACGAAACAGCAGCAATTGATCGGTGCGGGGCTGGTTACGGTGGTCGTGTTCCAGGTCGCCGTCGAGATGCGGTATGGGACTTGGATCGTGGAGGCTCGGCGCACGCCCAGCTTCGAGCAGATGACGTCGGACAAAGAGAGCAACTTGTCGTTTGTCGGCGCACCGGGCTACGGCATGGAATCGCCGGCGGTTTCTGCGCAGTTGGAGCGCTCGGCGCTAGAACCCAGGCTCGCTCGTTTCTACCGCCGCTTCCATGTCGCGGAGTCCGCGAGCGAGGCCCAAGATCTGTTGGCGACTGAGCGCCGCGCAAACGCTGCGGTCATCGAGATGATGGGCAGCCCAGACGCCTCAGACAGCGCGAGCGGCGACGGGGATCGCCTGACACTCAAGCGCAGCAGCTTCAACGAGGTCGTATTCGAAGTAGATGCGGGCGCGCCTGGTTTTCTGTGCGTCAACTACCCGTATTCGACCAACTGGCTCGCCTCGGTGGATGGCGCGCAAGAGCCGGTACGGCGCGCGAACGGCTACGAGCTCGGCGTCTTCGTCCCGGCAGGCCGGCACGACGTCCGGGTTAAGTTCTGGAGCAATGCGTCCTTCATCGGCATGCTGGCGACGACCATTACCACGATGCTCATCGGGCTCGTCCTGGCGTTCTTGAACCTGAAGGGCGCATGGCACATCGCCGGTGTCGTCGCGGCGGTCATCATCCCGGCGGGCTTCTTCGCGTCGTGGAACCTGACGCTGTATCCCGACTACACACTGGGCACGCGCTACAGCTGGAGCTCGCGCGATTTCGCGCCCGCCTCGAACCTGGCGTATGCCAAGCGCGCCTCGATGAGCTCCATTCGGTCCAATCAGATGCCGTACAACTACTATGCTGGCTTAGCGGTCGATGGCGTGCGCAGCGCGCGCGGCTTCCTGACGCACGGCAACGACGCGCGGCCGTGGTGGAGCGTCGATCTCGGTAGTGTGCAAATGGTCGGCGCCGTGCACATCTACGGATCGACCGGGGGAGACCGGATGTCGCCGCTCCGTGTGCTGCTAGGAGAGGTCGAGGGTCGCTACGAGCTCGCTGAGCAAATCGACTCGCCATTTGCTGGTCTCTGGCGTTCCACCTTTGCACCACGCAAAGCGCGCTTTGTGCGGATCGAGGCCGTGAACCGCGGTGTGCTGTCGTTCAGTGAGGTCGAAGTCTACGCGGAGACGCCGGCCAGGTGACTTTCAATGATGAGCACAGAGCGGGCAAAGCACGCGTTGAGACTCGCCGCCCTGCTTTTCGCCTTTGCGCTGCTGGCGGGATATTCCGCATGATTCGAGGGACTGTCCGCAGCCGAGGCCCTCGCCCAGTGTGCCTCCGGTGGCGCACTCCACCATCTGGTGGTGGTGCCCGGTCTCTGGCGGGGCACGATGGGTGACGACTGGCTCAACAACGCCCGCACCCGCATCCGCTTCGGCGACTACCTGGAAGACCAGCTCGGGCGGGAGGTCGCCGAGACCCTCGGGCGGGTCGAGCAGGAGGCCCTGGCCAGGGGGCTGAGCTATCGCTCGACGGTGCGCCTGGGTCGGCCGGCGGAGTGCCTGCTGGTCCTGAGCCAGGAGTCTCCCTGCGAGCTGGTGGTGATCGGTGCCCCCCGTCCCAAGGGGGGGCCGGGTCTGCGCTCGCGGCTCGATCTGGAGCAGGTCGTCCGGGGCCTGGGGGTGCCCCTGCTGATCGCCCCCCATCCCCATGCCTGAGGCGCCGCCCGAGGCCGGCACCGACTCGGCCTGGGTCGCGGTGGCCACGCCAGTCAAACCGCCGGCCCTCCTGGTGCTGTTGAGGGATCCAGAGCGACTGCTGCGGGTAAACTCCCAGTGGGTCTTCGAATCCTGGGAGAGCCTCGATTCGGAGCGCTGCCGCTTCCGCATCCAGAATCGCTCCACGGGTCGGCGCTGGGAGACGGAGGCCCGGATCCAGCTCCTCCCCGACGGGCTGCGGCTCGAGTACCGGGACGGGGCCAAGGCCACCACCCACCCGGGGGCGGACTGGGCCCCTCACTGGTGGCGATCCTGGTGATCGAGGGCTCGGGCTGAGTCGCCGTTGCCCAGGGTGGGGGCGCGGCCAAGCCCTGGGCCGCTGGTCAGTCGTCACCGGGGAGCCGCAGGGCAAAGGCGCTGGGGTGGTGGAAGTCGGGCCGGCCCGGCGGGTGCTGGAGCGCCCAGTAGGAGAGGCGGCCATCGGCCTCCTCGATCACCGCCGAGAGGCCCAAACGCAGTGAGGTTACCTCTGGCGGTAGGGAGAGTTGTCCGAGATCCAGGCTGGCCTCCAGTTGGAGCCCTTCCGCCTCACACCGGATGCGCAGCTCTGGGGGACGGGCTAGGCTGAGGGGGGTCATGCCGGTGCGGTAGCCGCTGAAGCGGTAGAGTGCCCAGCGGCTGGAGGGGGAGAGGTTGCACTCCCAGTAGCCCTCTTGGTCCGGGACCTCGATGAAGGCCTCGCAGCAGCTATGGCGCCAGAGCCCATCGGCCCGGGCGCTGGGGCCGATGGGGGGGATGGCGAGGCGCTCGATGGTCCCGGAGATCCGGTAGTGCAGGGTGAGCAGGGCGGGGGCCCGCAGCCCGGCCCACACCGAGATCTCCTCGACCCCGGCGCAGGGTGTCTGCGGATGGCAGTGCAGGGAGGCCCGCGGCACGGCTGGGGCTCCGCCCGGGGGCCGCGCCCCCGGCGCAACGGGGTGCCCTAGACCGTCTGGCCGTCGGTACCCCGCACATAGGGGAGATAGCGGGGTCGCCAGAAGTGGGCGCGGACGTAGGCATCCAGGTCCAGCCCGGCCAACTTGGTCTTCTGGGCCACCCCCTGAGCAAAGGCACGCTCGATCACCCGCACCGCCACCCGGATGCTCACCTCGTTGAGCTCGCCCACTGGCGGGTAGACCCGCCCCACCTCCAGGTGGTGGGCGGCGTTGTACTCGGCCAGGGCGTAGGCGGCCTCGAGCACCATCTCGTCGGTGATCTCGCGGCATTCGGCCAGGAGGGCGGCGAAGCCCAGGCCCGGGAAGATGAAGGCGTTGTTCCCCTGGCCGATGGGGTAGGACTGCCCCCCGCGCAGCACCTCCGGGAAGGGGCTACCGGTGGCGACCAGGGCGCGGCCCTCGCTCCACTCCAGGATGTCCTCCGGGAGGGCCTCGCTGGAGGAGGTGGGGTTGGAGAGGGGGAAGACGATGGGCCGCAGGCTGTTCTGGGCCACCGCGCGGACCACCGGCTCGTTGAAGGCGCCCACCTGGCCGCTCAGACCCAGGAGCACGGTCGCCCCGGCGTTCTGGATCACCTCCAGCATGGTGGGGATGTCGCTCAGGGTGTGCCAGCCGGCCATGCTCGCTCGGGACTGGGCATAGGGCTGCTTGTAGGGGTCCATGGCCCGACCCTCCACCAGGAGTCCCCGGGAGTCGATCACGAATACCTGGGCGTGGGCCTGCTCGGGGGTGAGGCCATCGCGGATCATCCCCTGGGTGATGGCCCAGGCCACACCGACGCCCCCGGCCCCGGCGCCGAAGACCACCACCCGCTGTGCGGCGAGCCGCTCGCCCTTGAGGCGGCAGGCAGAGAGCACCCCCGCCAGGGCCACCGCGCCGGTCCCCTGGATGTCGTCGTTGAAGGAGGGGTGACAATGGCGGTAGCGCTCGAGCACCGTGAAGGCCACGTCCTTGGAGAGGTCCTCCCACTGGAGCACCGCTGAGGGCCAGCGCTTGTGCACCGCCTCGACGAACTTGTCGAGGAAATCGAGGTAGCTCTCCCCCCGCAGGCGCCGCTGGCGCACCCCGAGATAGAAGGGGTCGTTGATGAGGTCGAGGCGGTCGGTGCCCACGTCGAGCTTGACCGGCATGGTGTGGTAGGGGCTCACGCCCCCACCGGCCGTATAGATGGAGAGCTTGCCGATGGCGATGGCCAGCCCCCCGTAGCCCTGGTCACCCAGGCCCAGGATGGCGGAGGAGTCCGTAGCCACGATCAGGCGCACGTCGTTCCAGGGGTAGTTCCTGACCACACGATCGGCGCGATCGATGTTGATGGGCGAGAAGGACAGGCCGCGGGGATTCTGGAACAGGTAGCTGAACTCCTGTACCGCCTGACCCACCGTGGGCGTATAGACGATGGGCATCATCTCCTCGAGGTGGCTGACGAGGAGGCCGTAGTAGAGGATCTCGGAGCGCTCTTGCAGAGCGCGCAGGTACTGGTATTTCGAGATGGGGTCGGCGACCCGCAGGTAGCCGCGGTAGACCCGGTCCACCTGCTGCTGCAGGGTGTTCACCTGGGGGGGCAGGAGCCCGTCCAGCCCCAGTGAGATGCGCTCCTCGTAGCTGAACCCGGTCCCCTTGTTGGTGAGCACCAGCCTGAGCAGGGCGATCCCTTCGAGATAGACCTCCATGTACTCGTGGCCCTGGGCGTCCTTCTTGATGTCGAAGTATTTGCTGAGTCTCATGGTCTGCTCGGGTCTGGGTAGTTGGGTCCTAGGGGGGTCTTCAAGGAGCCGGTTTGGGGCGATGCCTGGCGGGTCTCGGTCTGGATCTGATCTGCCCCCTCGGGAGGGGCGGTGCGCCGCAGCGGGCCTAGGGTCATGGGAGCAAGCAGGGAAAGGGGGCGGCCGCAAGGCCCAAAAAAGGCTAAGACCGCGGGGGTGAATCTGGCAGCAGGGGCGGCGAATAAGCTCGGAAGCCTCACACAGAAACCCTCCGGGGCACCGCCCCGGAGGGACTTCATCGCGCCGCCCCCGGGAGGGGGCGCGGGAGCGCCTAGATGCTCACCCGCAGGCGCTGGCCCGGACGCAGGTTGGTCTCCTTGCTGTTGATGCCATTGATGCGCTTGAGCTCATCCACGGTGAGGTCGTAAAGGTCGGCGACCCGATAGAAGGTCTCGTTCGGCTGGACCACGTGCAGCTTGGGCTTGAGCTCCGCCGCCGACTTTGGGCCCTTGGGGGGCGCCGACGAGGCCTTGGCGGGAGGGGCCGGCGTGCTCTTGGGGGCCGCGGCCGGCGTCTCCGGCTTCGCGGCAGGCTTACCCTTGGTCGGGGTGGAGGGCTCTGCCTTGGCCAGGACCAGGGCCTTGCCGTTCTTGGCCGCGGGCTCGGCCTTGGCCTGGGCGGAGGCCTTCCCGCCCTTGACGGGCGACTTCTCGGCCACCACCGGGGTCGTCACCTTTCCCCCCTTGGCGGCGGGCGGGAGTGGCGGGGGGGCGGCGGTTGCCACGGCGAGCTTCTTGCCGGAGTTGGCGGCGGCCTGGGCCTCCGCCTTGGTCAAGGCCACACCCTGGGAGGCCTTAACGACAGTGGGGCTCGGCTCGATCCGTGCCGGCGCGGGCTCGACCTTGGCCACAACCAGGGGCTTGCTCGGCCTGACGGGCTCGGAGGCCTTCTCCACCCGGCGCGGGGTAGACGGGTAGCTGACGGTGGGTGGGGACTCATCCACCATCGCCACCGCGATGCTGGGCTCGGGCTGATAGCGTGGGACCTCCCGTGCCGTCGCCCCCTTGGGAATCCACACCGAGGTCCCGGCGGGGACCGGGGTCTGGCCCGAGCGGACCGGCCCCAACCAGGCGAGGTTGAGCTCGCTCAGGGTTCCCACGTCCACGTCATACTGGCGGGCGATCTGGTGGGCGTGTGTGCTCTGGTCGAGCAGGATGCGCTCCGCCGGCAGCGGTGGCTCGAAGGCGACCCCTTCCGGGAAGTACTTGTGGGGATGGCCAGCCACCTCCCGTGCCGCCAAGAACGAGGCGTAGAAATTGCGGGAGGAGAAACCGAATGCGGGGCCCCTGTAGTTCTGGACGATCTGGCCGAAATCGTCACCGAACTGGTTGCGGGCGTTCTGCATCCCCCCCACGCCGTGGTTGTAGGAGGTGACGGCCAGGGGCCAGCTGCCGAGCCGCTCATAGGCGTTGCGGAGGTAGCTCGCGGCGCCGCCGGCGGCGGTGACGGGATCGAGCCGCTCATCCACCCCGTTGCCCACCTTCATATAAAGTCGGCCCGTGGCGGGCATGAACTGCCAGACCCCGGCCGCGCCCACGCTGGAACGGGCGTTGGTCTGGAAGGATGACTCCACGTGGGGCAGATAGGCGAGGTCCTCGGGCAGGCCCTCGCCGCGGAAGATTTCGCGGAAGGCGCCGTCGTAGCGACCACTGATCTCCAGACCGCGCCGGAACTTCTCCCGCATGCCCCGCTGGCTGCGCAGCCGTTCCCGGGCCCCGAACACCGCCTGGGGTCCCGCCCCCGCGACGATCTTGTCCCGAAGCTCCCGCTCGTCCGCCGTGAGATCCTCCCCGGTGCCCACTTTGGATTCCAGGGACCCGAGGCGTGCCCCGAGCTCCGCTTGACGGCCGCTCACCCAGTCCCGGGCGTCGCTGCCATTGGCCCACTCCGGGATGTCCAGGACCTCGTAGACGACCCCCATGTGTCTGTCGTCGTGGAACGCCACTTGCCCGCGGCTCCAGCGACCGTACACGTTGGTCCACAAGGCGACGTTGCCTTCGATTTCATTGGGGACGGGGAAGGAGCCGGAGATGCGGTGCTGGGCGCCCGCGTTGTCTTGGGTGGAGACCCCGGCGCAACCACTGAGAAACAGCAGGGTGATGGAAGTGCAGGCGAGCGCGAAAAGACGATTTCGCGGGTGGGTCGTCATGAGCCCTCCTCCTCAGTAACTTACCCCAGAACGGTACAGACAGCGAGCTAACGCTTTGCGCAAGAACTCACGCGCAACTATAGACCATTTCAGGGAAACCTGGCAATAAGGGGTAAACCCTAAGCGACTGGATTCCCTAGGAATTGAGTCGGTTTCAAGGGGTGAGCAGCGCGGGGTGCGTCGGTTTCGCCCGGCGGCCGGCCCCCGGGGCGGCCAAGCCCCGTCCGGGTCGGCACAAGGGAGTTGCCAAATTGACAAGGCCTCGGATGGGTTTTCATACTTGGCCGGTCTTTGTCGCCACCATTTCCATCGAGGAGGAGGCCATGGTCCGCTCATTGGCATTTGCCGGGGTGCTCGCTGCCGTCGCGACGACGGCAATCGGCCAAGAGGTGCTCAAGATCGGTTGTGTTGCCCCCCTCACGGGGCCCCAGGCCCACCTGGGTAAGGATATCGAGAACGGCTGTCGGCTGGCGGTGAGCGAGATCAACGCCCGCAACCCCCAGATGGGCGGGCAGCCCGTGCGCTTCGAGCTGATGGCGGAGGACGACCAGGCAGACCCCAAGACCGCCACCGTGGTGGCCCAGAAGCTGGTGGACGGCGGTGCCAAGGGGGTGGTCGGGCACCTCAACTCCGGAGCCAGCATCCCCGCCTCGCGCATCTACAATGGGGCCGGCATCGCCCAGATCTCCCCCGCCTCCACCGCGGTGGCCTATACCCATCAGGGGTTCAAGACCACCTTCCGGGTCATGGCCAACGACTCCCAGCAGGGTAAGGCACTGGGCCAGTACGCGGCCAAGCTCGGCAAGCGGGTGGCGGTGGTGGACGACCGCACCGCCTATGGCCAGGGGCTGATCGACGAGGTGGTCAAGGCGGTCAAGGCCGCCGGCGCCGAGGTGGTGGGCCGGGAGTTCACCACCGACAAGTCCACGGACTTCACCGCCATCCTCACCACCCTGAAGGGCAAGAAGCCGGACGTGCTGGTGTACGGCGGTATGGACCCCCAGGCCGCCCCCATGGTGAAGCAGATGCAGACCCTCGGCATCAAGGCCCAGTTCCTGGGGGGCGACGGCATGCAGTCGGCGGAGTTCATCAAGCTGGCAGGCGCCGCCGCAGAAGGGGTGATCGGCTCCTCCCCGGGGCTGCCGCTGGAGAAGATGCCTGGCGGTGCCGACTTCACCAAGCGCTTCAAGGAGCGCTACGGCAACGTCCAGATCTACGCCCCCTTCGCCTACGATTCCACCCAGATCCTGGCGGGGGCCATACTCAAGGCGGGCTCCGCGGATCCGGCCAAGTACCTCCCCGTGCTGGCGGGCTACCACACCGACGGGGTGATCGGCCCCATCGCCTTCGACGAGCGCGGCGACCTCAGGGACGGCCCGGTGACCCTCTACCAGGTCAAGAAAGGCGCCTGGCAGCCCATCGAGATCGTGGGCGGCACCCACAAGCACCAGCATTAACCCGGTCTCAAGCCCCGTTCCTGTCCCGGCATGGACATCCTGCTCCAGCAGCTCATCAACGGCCTGATCCTGGGCAGCCTCTATGCCCTGGTGGCGCTGGGCTACACCATGGTCTATGGCATCCTCGAGCTGATCAACTTCGCCCACGGCGAGGTGGTGATGCTCGGGGCCATGGTGGCGGTGAGCGTGCTGGTGCTGCTGGCGGGGACGGGGCTGCCCGCGCCGCTGGCCATGCTCGTCGCCCTGGCGGTGGCGGGGCTGGTGTGCGTGCTCACGGCCCTGCTGATCGAGCGGGCCGCCTACCGGCCGCTGCGGCGGGCCCCGCGCCTGGCGCCCCTCATCACCGCCATCGGCGCCTCCATCGTGCTGCAGAATCTGGCCATGATCCTCTGGGGGCGCCAGTACCTGGCCTTTCCTCCGGTGCTGGAGCTGCAGGTCTACGAGTGGGCCGGGGCCACCCTCACCAACCTGCAGATCCTGATCGTGGTGGTGGCAGCCGGGGTGATGGGGGGGCTCCTGCTCCTGGTCAACCGCACCCGCCTGGGGCGGGCCATGCGCGCCACCGCCCAGAATCAGGAGGTGGCTGGGCTGATGGGGGTGGACGTGAATCGGGTGATCGCCACCACCTTCGCGGTGGGGGCGGCCCTCGCCGCGGTGGCGGGGCTCTTGGTGGCGGCCTACTACGGCATCGCCCACTACAACATGGGCTTCATCCTGGGGCTCAAGGCCTTCACCGCCGCGGTGCTGGGGGGCATCGGCAATATCCCCGGTGCCATGCTGGGAGGTGTGCTGCTCGGCATCCTGGAGAGCCTGGGGGCGGGCTACATCGGCGACCTCACCGGCGGCTTCCTCGGCAGTCACTACCAGGACATCTTCGCCTTCTTCATCCTCATCCTGGTGCTGGTGTTCCGGCCCTCGGGGTTGCTGGGGGAGCGCATGCCCGACAAGGCGTGAGGGCGCCCTGCGCCCGCCGGCCGTGGCCCGTGCCACCCGTATCCCGAGTGGATCCCCACCGCCCCGCTCAACCGCGGCCCCTGACCCGGGGATCGGGCGCCAAGAGGCCTGGTGATCGGTGATGGAGTCGGGTGTTGCGGTCAGGGGGGTGGCGGTCCTTCTGTGCCTGAGCGGGCTCCCGGTGGGGGCGCAGGTCTACCGCTGCCAGGATGGGGTGGGTGCCATCAGCTATTCCGACCAACCCTGCCGCGGCGCCGAGCAGCGTCGGCTGGAGGTCAAGACCACTGCGCCAAACCAGCCTGTTGTGTCGCCGGAGCCCGATACAGGCCCGCCCGCCCCGGCGGCGCCCTATCGCCGGCCCGAGCGGGTGGTGGTTCCGCCCGCACCCAAGACGGACCTCGCCGGTTTGACCGACGCCCTGCCGAAGGACGCCCAAGGGCGGCCGGTTCTGGCCACCACCGGACCGGGCGGGGCGGACCTGGTACTGGAGAAGCGCAAGGAACCGGGACCGGTCAATGCCCTGGCCCGTTGTAGCCTGCTGGTAACCAACTGCCACCTCCCGGGACAGCGCGAGCTGGATGCCTGTTTCTTCTCGGTACCGCGTTGCAGGACCGGCGAGCCATGGAAAGAGGCGGATGCCTGCTGTCCCGAGGCCTGCTGGCAGCGCTACGAGTCTGCTCGCCAGCGGGGCCAGTCCCCCCTAGCTGCCTTTGATGGGGCACTCTTTTGCCGAGAGAGTTGTTTTCCCGGACTGCGATCGGATGTGGACTGATCGCCCTCCAGCATTCGCCAACACTGCTGCTACCATTCACCCTGCTCACCTATGACGTCGGTCCGATCAGTCCATCGTTGGGTGCAATCTGTCCCCTGGGAAATACTTGCTGTCGCCCTTGTGGTTTTCGGCGCAAAGCTGATGCTCATCGAGGGGTTCGGGAGTGCGACTCCCTACTGGGATCAATGGGATTCCGAGGCAGATCGACTGTATCGTCCCTGGCTGACGGGTCGTTTTGATTGGTCTGTGCTTCTTGTGCCTCATAACGAGCATCGAATCCTAACCGAGCGCTTGTTGGCCCTTGCGCTCCTAGAGCTGAATGGCAAGATATGGGATCCCTTGCTGCAAATGCTGGTCAACGCACTGCTCCACGTAAGTGCGTGGCTGGTATTGCTGCGTTTGCTTCTCAGCGCTCTTGGCGAAGGGCAGCGTCTGATCGTCACGGCATTCACGGCCGTTGTGCTCGCCATTCCCTTTGGTTGGGAAAATACCCTCTGGGGTGCCCAGTCGGAGATCTACTTCCTGCTATTGTTTGCTTTTCTCTCCCTGTGGTGGGTGACGGTCAACGTGCCATTCACCCGGGGTTGGTGGCTCGGCCTTGGGGCTGGGGTACTGGCATTTTTCTCGCTGGCATCGGGGGCGCTGACCTTCGCAGTAGCCGGGGCCATGATCCTCATTCGCTGGCTACTGGGGGTTGAGCGGCGTCAGGGTATGTGGCAGGCCTTACTTCTCTTGATGACGCTGTTTCTCGTCGCCGTCCTGGTTACTCCGAGCATCCCCCATCATGACACCCTGCGGGTGACATCTTTCCTCGGTCTGCTTCAGGCTTTTTCCAAGTGGATTGGCTGGCCAAATCGTGGACTTCTCGTAGGCTTGTTGCTCTATGCGCCTGCTGTTTTATTGCTGTGGCGTCAGATCCGTGTTCGCCCAGCCATGGGAGACGGCTCTTGGTTCTTGGTGGCGCTTTCATTGTGGTCCGTGGCCCAGATTGTTCTAATGATCCTTGGTCGGGGCGCTGCGCCGATCCCTTCGCGGTATCAGGATGTGATGGTCGTCGGCATTCTGACGAATTTCGTCGGACTAGTGCTCTTGTGGGGGGAGCAGGGTAGGGTGCGGGTCTATTATTCACTGCTGGGGCTGGTGTGGGTGGCGGCCGTGGCGATGGGTGTACTCGGGCGTATGCCGAAGATTGATGCGGGTGTTATGGATCGGAAGCAGACCAGCCAGGCCCAAGAGCAGAATGTGCGGAACTATCTGTCTACGGGCGACGTCTCGTTTCTACAGGACAAACCTTATCTCCATGTCCCCTATCCCCAGACAGAGCATCTTAGGGTACTACTGGACGATGAAACAGTCCGGCGCATTCTTCCAAGTTCGTTGGTGCCAGGAGCGCGGCCGGGTCGTCTGGAGGGGTTGAGGACGGTCACCTTGAGCGCAGGCGGGATCCTGGTGGGGATGGGGCTGGGGTCGTTTCTGTTGGCGCTAGTTAGGTTGAGGACCAGTTTGCCGGGGAAGGATGAGGGTTGAAAAGCATGTCCCCGCGCGGGGGGTCCAGATCCCTTAACGCCCTCGGTCATGCGGTCCCTGTGGGTTGTGCCCCGAGCCCCTCCCTTGCGTTTCGGGTTACACCTATTGCGCCCCGGTGCCTCGGCGGGTAAAAGGGTCGCGCCTGATTAGCATCCCCCTTCACCGACCGACTGCCCCGGAGCCACATGTGACCCGAAAGGCCTCAGATCCCTTCGCACCTCAGTCGAGCGGCCCGCGTTGAGCGCCCCCCGTGGCGGACGGGCTCCGTCGCGCCCCCTGGCCTGGGCCGCCTTCGCGGGCCTGGGTCTGGTGCTGGCGCTGCTACCTTTCCTGGTGGACTGGGGCATGGGGCGCACCTGGGTGCGCATCCTCGATTTCGCCATGCTCTACGTGATGCTGGCGCTGGGGCTCAACATCGTGGTGGGCTTCGCCGGGCTCCTGGACCTGGGCTACGTGGCCTTCTACGCCGTGGGGGCCTACCTCTATGCCATTCTGGCCTCGCCCCACTTCGGCATCCACCTGCCCTTCTGGGCGCTGCTGCCCATGGGGGCCGCCATCGCCGCCCTGTTCGGCGTGCTCCTGGGTGCCCCCACCCTGCGGCTGCGGGGGGACTATCTGGCCATCGTCACCCTGGGTTTCGGGGAGATCATCCGGATCTTCCTCAACAACCTCAATGCGCCGGTCAACATCACCAACGGGCCCCAGGGGATCAACATGATCGACCCGGTGACCCTGGGCGGGGCCTCCTTGACCCAGGGGGTGGAGCTGTTGGGGGTCTCGCTCTCCGGTGCCCACACCCACTACTACCTGTTCCTCGTCCTCACCCTGGTGGTGGTGTTCGTCGCGCTGCGGCTACAGGACTCCCGCATCGGCCGGGCCTGGGCCGCGATCCGCGAGGACGAGGTGGCCGCCGCGGCCATGGGCATCAACACCCGCAACGTCAAGCTCCTGGCCTTTGCCATGGGGGCCCTGTTCGGCGGAGTGGGTGGGGGGCTGTTCGCCGCCTTCCAGGGATTCGTGAGCCCCGAGTCCTTCACCCTCATGGAGTCCATCATGATCCTCTGCATGGTGGTGCTGGGGGGGATGGGCCACATCCCCGGGGTGGTCCTGGGGGCGGTGCTGCTCACGGTGCTCCCGGAGCTGCTGCGCTACATCGGGCCCCTGCAGGAGCGGCTGCTGGGCCACCTGGTGGTGGACCCTGCCGACCTGCGGCTGCTGCTGTTTGGGCTGGGGCTGATGCTGGTGATGGCGTTCCGGCCCCAGGGGCTCTGGCCCTCGCCGGTGCGGGCCCGGGAGCTCAGGCCCGACAGCCCCGACGAGGTCCACCAGGAGCAGGAGACCCTCTATGACGCCGAGCGCTGAACCGCTCCTGGCGGCGGTTGGGGTCAGCAAGCACTTCGGCGGGCTCAAGGCCCTCTCCGAGGTGTCCCTGGAGATCCACGCCGGTCAGATCTACGGGCTGATCGGGCCCAACGGCGCGGGCAAGACCACCTTCTTCAACTGCCTGACCGGCCTCTACCACCCCACCGCAGGGACCCTCCGCCTGGCGGGCCGCCCCCTGGCTGGGCTCAAGCCCCACGCGGTGGCGGGGCTCGGCATCGCCCGCACCTTCCAGAACATCCGCCTCTTCGCCAACATGAGTGTGCTGGAGAACGTGATGGTGGGCCGGCATGTGCGCACCCGCAGCGCTGTGCTGGGGGCGGTGCTGCGGGGCCCGCGCGCCCGCGCCGAGGAGGCGGGCATCCGTGACCATGCGGAGGCCCTGCTCGAGTACGTGGGGCTTTCCGAGCGGGCGGAGCAGCTCGCCCGCCACCTGCCCTACGGGGATCAGCGGCGCCTGGAGATCGCCCGCGCCCTGGCCACCGAGCCGCGGCTCCTGGCCCTGGACGAGCCCGCCGCCGGCATGAACGCCTCCGAGACCGCCCAGTTGCGGGGCCTGCTCGAGCGCATCCGCGGCGACGGCAAGACCCTGCTCCTCATCGAGCACGACGTGGCCCTGGTGATGGGTCTGTGCGACCGGGTGGCGGTGCTGGACTTCGGCACCCTCATCGCCGAGGGTCCGCCGCGGGAGGTGCAACGGGACCCCCGCGTCATCGAGGCCTATCTGGGCACGGGGGCCGCATGAGCCTGTTGCGGGTCCAGGGGCTGGCGGTGCATTACGGCGGCATCCGCGCCGTCAAGGGCATCGAGCTCGAGGTGGGGGAGGGCGAGGTCGTCTGCCTCATCGGCGCCAACGGGGCGGGCAAGACCACCACCCTCAAGGCCCTGGCGGGCCTGCTGCCCCCCACCGCCGGTTGGATTCATTACGCCGGGGAGGACCTCACCGAGGTCCCCGTCCACCAG
>CAZFHV010000039.1:0-10164 GCA_964519095.1 uncultured Chromatiaceae bacterium
CCGGTGCCCACCCCCTGGACGGCGGCTGCCCTCCAGCCGGGCCCCGACGGCAGGGTCTGGATCGCGGCCAACAGCCATGAGCAGAACTTCCTCGGTGTCTGGGCGGTGGATCCGCGGCGCCAGGTGCAGCTGATCGGCACCTATCCCGAGGTTGGATTCCATCCCGACGCCGCCCGCTGGGTGGACCTCGAGGGTGACGGCCACCCCGAGCTGCTGGTCGCGGCCGAAGGCAAGACCGAGCTCCAGCTCTGGCGCATCAAGGCATCCGGCGGGGGGCTTGAGCTGGCGGCCAAGACCTCCGCGGGAAATCCCCCCCTCGATGTGCTGGCGGCGGATCTCGACGGCGATGGGCACACCGACCTGGTCACCAGCCCTTACCAGGGCCCTTCCCTGGGATTTTTCTGGGGCCAGGGTGGATTCGAGTTCACGACCACCTGGCTGCCGCCCTTCGAGAAAGGCAAGGAGCAGGTTGACCGGCCCGCGCCCGCGAAGGCCGAGCAGCATCCCCTGGTGGCGGGGGGCGGCGGTGTCCCCGCGGTTGTGGGGTATCTCCAGCAGCATGGGAAGCCGGCCCCACGGCTTTGGGCCGGTCAGGCCCGGGTGGCCGATTGGGACGGGGACGGGCTTCCCGATATACTCTGGAGCGACATCCAGGGCGGCGCCATCCTGTTCGCCAAGAACCTCGGCGGGCGGGCCTTCGAGATGCGACAGCTCAGGCCCCCGGCGGAGGGTAACCCGCGGCAGGTGGCCCTCGCGGATCTCGACGGCGATGGGGCGCTGGACCTGATCGCGGTTCTCGAGACCGGGGGCAAGGCCCTGGTGCTCTACAACGACGGTCGGGGCGGTGTGCGCGATACGGAGGAGATCCCTGCCCCACGCTGGGGATACAGCAACGTGACCGCCGTGGGTGCCCCCTCGCCACTGCTGGTGTTGACCGAGGACCAGATGGTGATCCTCGCTCGCCGGGAGGGTAATGGCTGGCGGCTGCGACAACTCCCCACCGGGAGCTTTCCGCTCGATCCCCACCTGATCGACCTCGACGGCGACGGCCATCTGGACCTCCTGGTGGCCCACGCCGGGGGCGACGACGTCGGTATCACCTATGGCCCCCTTTGGGAGCGGGCCCAGGAGCTGAAGAAATGATGACCAAGCACCCCATCCTTACGGTAGTCCTGCTCGGGCTCTGGTTGGGCGCGGGAGCGGCGGCCGGGGCCGAAGAGGCGACACCAGCCGCCAAGTTGCGGGAGCGTGCCCGGCTCAACCCGCCCGGGGGGGGCGCGGAAAAACTTCTGGCGCGGGTGGGGGGGGAGCCGATCAGCGTCGCCACCCTGCGGGAATACGCCAGGCTCAATCCCATCTTCTACTCCCAACTTCAGGTGCCGGGGGGGCCTACGAAGGTGCTCAACAACCTGATCAACGAACGGCTCCTGGTGCTGGCGGGGGAGCGGCGGGGGATTCCTCGCCCGCCGGAAGACCCCGCGAACGTCGCTTACGCATACGAGGTCCGCAAGGCACTGATGCAGCCTTGCCCCCCGCCAAGCGAGGCGGGCATCAAGGCCTTCTACGACACCCACCCGGGGCGCTTCTCGACTCCCCTGTACCTGCGTCTCTGGCGCCTCGTGCTCGCCGCGGGAGACGATCCCCAGGCCACTTCCGCGAAGCTCCGGGAGCTGCGGGCGCAGATCGAGGCCGGTGGCCTGGACAAGGCGGCCCTCGCCGACCAGATGTCCCTCGATCCCCTGGGGCGTGGCCGTGGCGGTGATCTGGGTTTCAATCCCGTCGATGGTGTCGACCCCTTGGTGACGGAGTTGGCGAAGCTGCCCAAGGGGGGGGTCTACGGTCCGGTGGTCCAGGGCCCCACTGTGGCGATCTTCCAGGTGACGGATCGGCGCGAGCCCATTCCCGAGCCCTTCGAGAGCGCCCGCAAGCGCGTCGCCGAGGAGCAGCTCCGCCAGTGCAAGGAGGAGGCCTTCACGCGGCTGATCGGCGAGCTCAAGGCGGAATGGCCGGTGGAGGTCTATGTGGATGACATCGGCATCGTACCGCAGCCACCGCCCGAAGCGGGAGGCAACGCCCGTCCTTGAGCCTGTTCGGCATCCCCGCCGAGGCCCCGGGCTTTCCGGGCATCGACCGGCTCGGCCTCGGCTGTCGCATAGCGCCCGATGTCTCGGTACTGCGGTATGCAGAGACACCCCCGGGACGAATGGGGATTCGGCTCGGGGACGAAGTGAGCCTCTGGCAGGGGGTGCGCCTCGTCATCGGCGATCCCGCGCAGCATCCCGACACGGGCCTGGTGCTGGGCAACCGCATCATCGTCAATGTCTACAGCTACCTCTCGGGTGAAGGGGGGTTGGAGATCGGGGACGAGGTCCTCATCGGCAGCCACGCCCATCTGCTCTCCGCCGGGCACCTGATCGACCAGGGGCATGCGAGCATCTGGCGAAACCCCATCTCCTACGGCCGTATCCGCATTGGCGAGGGCGCCTGGATCGGCGCGTCCGCACTGGTGCTGCCCGGCGTGACCATCGGCGAGGGCGCGGTGGTGGGGGCGGGGGCGGTGGTCACCCGGGACGTGCCCCCGTTCGCCATCGCCGTGGGAAGCCCGGCGCGGGTGGTACGATACCGAAGGGGGTTTTCCGCTCCCCGATTCCGCTGGCTTGCGCGCCTATTCAGCCGGCGTTAGCCGACGGGGGCCCGCCGGGGCACCCTCCTTGCCGCCGGGCCCGATCAGCTCTCCGAGCCACTCCCGATAGAGCAGGAGCCAGAGCAGGATCGGTAGCACGCGAGGCAGCAGTTGGAAGCCCAGAAAATGCAAGTAGCGCACCAGGGTATCGGTCGCGGCGGGCGAGCCGAAAAGCTCCAGGCGCTGGAAGCCTTTCTCGAACTGGAAACTGAATAACAGGCTCGCGAGGATGCTCAGGCAGACCCCTGCGATCAGGACCACCAGACCCAGGGCCAAGCGGGTGCGGTGCTGCCGCCAGGTGGCATCGGAGGCGATTGCGAGAGCCGCAAACAGGGGTATGCTGTAGGAATAGGTGAAGGGATTCAGTGCCACCCCTTGATTGGGCTGACCTGTCGCCGCGGCCTCGCCGACCGCCCGCGTCAGTACCAATAGGCTGGCACCTGAGGCTTGTACCTTCACGAAGGACGTGGGCCACACCAGCCGCAGCACCGGATCGAGCAGGTCCGCTAGCAAGGGCACCAGCCATACGAGGGTCTGGTACCAAGCGAAGAAAAAAGCGGGCAGCAACACCAGGACCTGCCCCAGCAGGGATAGAACCGGTCGGATTCTCACGTGGCAGAGGGGCCGGGAGCGGCGGGGCCAGGGCGCGCCGCTCCGCGCGTCCAGGTCAGGAAGACGCCCAGAGTGGCCACGATGATCAAGACCGGCCAGAGATATTGGTGCGCCCACTTGAAAACCGGCTCGTTCCACTGGCCAAGGTAGAAGAGCGTGATGATGCGCAGGAGGTTGAGGCCCTGGATGGTCAGGAACCCCAGCAGCAGACCTCGCGCCTTGGCCCTCCAGGTGGCGGGGAAGCTGAATACGGCGCTCAGGAGCAGCAGGGTCACCTCCAGGCCGTTACAGTCGTTCTCCACTGCCACCGAGAAACCGCTCTCGGGATTGGATAGCACGTTGCCGAATAGCTGCACCTGGGCGCCGATCGGCTGGAGCACCGCGAAGCTGGCGGAGGCCAATAGCTGATTCCAGGGTTTGAGCACCCACTGCTGGACCTGCTCGAGATTGAAGACCAGGGAGAGGCCGAGGAGGAGGCCGAGAAAAAGGGAAAGGTAGCGGATCATCTTGGGCCCAGGGGTGTTCGGTGTGCCGGCCGAAGCGCAGCCGGTGACTGTTCATGGCCTTGTCCCCTGTCCGTGCCCAAGGGGGAAGGGGCGGCCGGCCAGGTCACGGGTCGCGGCGAGACCGACCCGCCGGAGAACAGACGTCGAGATGGACAAGTCGCTTGGGAGCGGGGTCATCGGGACTCCCAACGTGGTAAGAACGCCTCTAATCCGCGGGCAGCTCCTGAATGCCCCAGGCAAGTCCCCGCGATTTTGGGTGACTTCATCGGGTAGCGAGACAAGTCCTCCCCCTCACCATGCAATCCCATCATAGAGCAGGGTCCTTTGTCGAGGCAGAATTGGAGACCGAGCCCCAACCTATCCTGAGCGCGGTGATCGTCAACTTCAACGCCGGCCCGCTCATCGCCCGGGCCATCGATGGGGTGCTCGCGACCTCCCTGCCCACCGAGGTCATCGTCAGCGATAACGGCTCCAGCGAAGGCAGCCTGGCGCCAGTGCTGACACTCGCCGACGGCGACCCCCGGGTCAAGGTGCTACGCAACGGTGCCAATCTGGGTTTCGCCCGGGCCAACAACCTCGCCTTCGCCCAGAGCAGGGGTGCGTATCTCCTGGTGCTCAATCCGGACTGCATACCCCAACCCGGGGCCATAGAGCGGGTGGTCGAGGTGCTCGGGTCCAATCCGGCGGCCGGTATGGCGGGGTGCCTCATCCAGAATCCGGACGGCAGCGAGCAGCGGGGGTGTCGCCGTCGCCTTCCCACCCCTCTGGCCAGTCTGGCGGTCTTTCTCCGTCTGGACCGGGTGGGGGCATCCCGTGGGGCGGTGAACCTGAATCGCGAGCCCCTCCCGACGGAGCCCGTCGCGGTAGAGGCCATCTCCGGGGCCTTCATGCTGGTCCGGCGCCAGGCAGTGGAGACGGTTGGGCCTTTCGATGAAGGCTATTTCCTCCATTGCGAGGACCTGGACTGGTGCGCGCGTTTCCACCAGGCCGGCTGGAAGATCCTCTTCGTTCCCGACGCGCAGGCGGTCCATTTCCAAGGGGGGTGCAGCCGGGACCGGCCGTTGTTCGTGCTCTGGCACAAGCACCGGGGCATGGCGCGGTTCTATCGCAAGTTTCAGGCACGACAGTATGGGCTGGCCTTCGGCGCCCTGGTGATGCTGGGGATCTGGGGCCGCTTCACCCTGCTGGCGGTACCCGCCCTGGTACGCGCACTCTTCCGGAGGGGTCCCGCGTCCCGCTCGCGCGTATAACCCGGCCGGACGATGCCGAGCCGATCTTCAGCCCAGGTGCCGCAGCCAGCTCCCGATCAGGCCTACCAGTCCCGCCACCAGGAGCACCCCGCCCAGGGTGGTGAGGGTCTCGGCGGAGACCAGCGGGTTGGACTGAGCCAGGCACAGCAGTGCCCCGGCCACCAGCAGGGCCCCGGCGATCACCCCCTCCTGGGTGCGCTGGACGGCCCGATCCAGATCCTGGCGCAGCCGCTGGAGCTCTCGCAACTCCCGCGCCTCCTCGCTGGGGTGCTGCTGGGCGGCCCGCAGGGCGCCGTAGAGGAGCTGGGGCAGCTCCGGGAGCTGCTCCGAGAGGGGGGGCAGGGTCTTGCCTAGGCGCCGCAGGAAACCCCGGGCGCCGAGCTGCTCCTTCATCCAGCGCTCCATGAAGGGTTTGGCGGTGGACCAGAGATCCAGCTCGGGGTAGAGCTGCCGCCCCAGCCCCTCGATGTTGAGGAGCGTCTTCTGCAGCAGCACCAGCTGCGGCTGCACCTCCATGTTGAAGCGTCGGGCGGTCTGGAACAGCCGTAGCAGGAAATGCCCGAAGGAGATCTCGCTCAGGGGCTTCTGGAAGATGGGCTCGGAGACGGTGCGGATGGCCGCCTCGAACTCCTCCACCCGGGTCCCCTCGGGCACCCAGCCCGAGGCCACGTGCAGCTCTGCCACCCGCCGGTAGTCGCGGTTGAAGAAGGCCAGCAGATTCTCCGCCAGGTAGCGCTGGTCCTCGGTGGTGAGGGTGCCCATGATGCCGAAGTCCACCGCGATGTAGCGCCCGCTCGGCTCCACGAAGATGTTGCCGGGGTGCATGTCGGCGTGGAAGAAGTTGTCGCGGAACACCTGGGTGAAGAAGATCTCCACCCCCCGCTCACCCAGGAGCTGCATGCTGACTCCCTGGGCCTTGAGGGCGTCCACCTCGCTCACGGGGGTGCCGTAGATGCGCTCCATCACCATCACGTTGCGGCTGGTGAAGTCCCAGAAGACCTCCGGGACGTAGAGGGCCTCGCTGCCGAGAAAGTTGCGTCTAAGCTGGGCCGCGTTTGCGGCCTCGCGCATCAGATCCAGCTCATCGAGGATGGTCTTCTCGTATTCCTTGACCACCTCCAGGGGGCGCAGGCGCCGACCATCGGGCCAGTAGCGCTGGGCCAGCCCGGCGATGATGTACAGGAGACCGAGATCCCGGCGGATCACGCGCTCGATGTCGGGCCTCAGCACCTTGACCACCACCGCCCGGCCGTCCTTGAGGCGGGCGGCGTGCACCTGGGCCACGGAGGCGGAGGCCAGGGGCCGCTCGTCGAAATCGTCGAGTACCTCGCCGACCGGCCTGCCGAAGGCCCGCTCCACCAGGGTGCGGGCTTGATCGCCCGGAAAGGGGGGGACCTGGTCCTGGAGCTTGGCCAGCTCATCGGCCAGGTCGTCGGGCAGGAGGTCGCGGCGGGTGGAGAGGATCTGCCCGAACTTGACGAAGATGGGACCCAGGTCCTCCAGCACCCGGCGGATGCGCACCGGATAGGGCGGCAGGGGGCCCCGGAACCAATACCAGGGAGAGAGGTAGAGCAGGAAGCGCAGCGGGCGCAACAGATGGGTGGCGAGGATGACCTCGTCGAGACCGTGGCGTAGCAGCACCCGGTTGATGTGCAACAGCCGCAGGGTCTCGGAGGGGCGGATCATCCCGGCGCCCGATCAACCCTGGGGCTCGGCCTGCCGACGCTCCAGCCGGGTGAGGCGCGCGGCCAGGCGCTCCACATCGTCACGCAGGCCCTCCACCTCCGCGGCGAAGTCGCTCACCTCCGCGGCGGTCGGCAGGAGGCCCAGCTCCTCCTGGAGGTATTCCTGGAGGTTGGCGCGGAAGGTGTCGGCCGTGCCCCCTGCCCAGCGGCCCAGTCCCCGGACGAGGCGACCCGCCTGATGAGCAATGGGATCGCCGGTGAGGCGCGACAGTTGCTCCTCCCAGTCGATATCCAGCTGGGCCCAGAGGGCACCGAAGCGTTGGGCCGTCTCCGTGTCCCCCTCGACACTGACCGCCCCGGAGAAGAGCGCCTGCTCCCCCTTGTCCCCCAAACCCAGGCGCGCCAGGGCGAGCGGGCTGCCCCGCAGCAGGCAATCGGGCTCCCCCTCCCAATGCCCCAGGACCTGCAGGCCGGCGGGGCCGGGGATGAAAGTGAGGCGCAGGGCCGAGGCCGGGAGCTCGAGGACGATGACCCGGCCGTGGAGGGCGGCGAGTCGCGCGGGGCTATCGGGGTCCAGGCGCAGGTAACGGTTGAGGGAGGCCTCCAGCAGGGCGATGGCGGGCTCGAGGGCGGACACGGGGGCTAGAGCTTGAAGCCGCGGTGGATCGCCACGATGCCGCCGGTGAGGTTGAAGTAGTCGCAGCGCTCCAGCCCCGCCTGCTCCAGCATCCCCTTGAGGGTCTCCTGGTCGGGGTGCATGCGGATGGACTCGGCCAGGTAGCGGTAGCTCTCCGCATCCTGGGTCACCCACTGGCCCAGTGTGGGGAGCACATTAAAGGAGTAAAGATCATAGAGCCTCTGCAGGGGCGTGCTGGTGGGGTGGGAGAACTCCAGGATCAGCACCCGGCCACCGGGCTTGAGGGCCGCCCGCATGGCCTCCAGCGCCCGCTCCTTGTGGGTCAGGTTGCGCAGGCCGAAGCCGATGCTGATGCAGTCGAAGCGGTTGTCGGCGAAGGGCAGCCGCTCCGCGTCGGCCTGGACGTAGGCCACATTCCCTACCACGCCCTCGTCGGTGAGCCGGTCGCGCCCACGCCCCAACATGGCGGCGTTGATGTCGCTGCTGACCACCAGCCCCTCGGGCCCCACCAACCCCGCCAGGCGCTCCGTGATGTCCCCCGTGCCGGCGGCCAGGTCGAGGACGGTCTGCCCGCGCCGCACCCCGGAGAGCTCGATGGCGGCGCGCTTCCAAAGCCGGTGGATGCCGAGCGACATCAGGTCGTTCATCAGGTCGTAGCGGTCCACCACCGAATCGAACACGGCGCGCACCTGACGGGCCTTTTCCTCCACCGGGATGCGCCGGTAGCCAAAGTGGGTGGTCTGCTGGTCGGACATGGGGATCGCGGGGCGAGGGGAAGCGGCGGCCACTATAGCAAAGGGCGGGCCGGCTGTGGACTCAGGGTGAACTCGCGGGTGTCAAGCTGGTCCATCTCTCGCCGGAACCCCCGAGAAAGGCCGTTTCGCGGCATTTCCCGCTGTCACTGAGAGGCTACCCATCAGTTGGGGGCAGGGGATCCGGGCGAGGGGCTCTCGCAAAGCGCCGGATAACTCTGTGATAGTTGAGTGCTAAAATAAGCTTTTTTCGGAGTCGACGGACCAACCGGGTGCGGGGAGCGCGATGCCTCTATCTGCCACTGGCGGCAAGGGATTGACGAGACTCCCCTGGCGTGGACCGGTGGCATGTTCGTCAGGGGTGTTCGAGGGCTCGACCAGGAAGCTTGGGCCGACGACCCCCCGGGAGCCGTCGCCTCAAGGTCCAAGACTCTAACTGTCGTTTCGCTGAGCTTGCGCCTGGAGGAAATTCATCATGATGGGAGTCAATCGGCTGACCCTTGGATCGTCTGCCACCATCAGCCCAAGCTTCTGCCGGCGGGGTTGTGAGTGGTTGCTGCTCCTTGCCATCCTGTTGTGCGTCGCCGTAGCGCCCGCAGGCTGGGCCCAAGGCATCGGGCCGCGCACCCAGTCCCTGATTGTGAACGCCCTCGACAGCCGGTTGAAGGAAATCACCCGAGCACTCCCCGCCGGCGCGCGAATCCGGTTGCAGGATGTCGAAGTTGAGGGTCTCGCGTCCACAGAAATGGAACTCGAGCGCTTCGAGGTACTGGCGCCCGATGCCCAGATCCTGGTGGATGACACGACGGTCCTTCCAAGGCCCACCACGGCTTATTTTCGGGGTTCCCTGGTGGGCGAACCGGGTTCGGCAGTAGTTCTGGCGATGCCCGAAACCGGCCAGCCGCGAGGACTGCTCTTCGCCCGTTCGGGCATCCGGTTTTTCGGCGGGGGACAGGACGTCCTTCCGGGACTCGTTGGCCGCGAGGTGGCAGACAGCGCGTTGAGAAGGCTGCGACCCTTCCAGTGCGGTGCGGACCAGCTTCCTGCGTTGGACGCCCCGCTCGACCAGCCACTGCTCCAAGACCTCAGCGTGCCTCCGGACGATGTGGCGGGTGACCAGACCGTTGCCTACTCGGCACGGGTTGCCGTCGAGACCGATTACGAATATAGGCGACTGTTTTCCAGCGCGGCAGCGGCGACCCAGTACGCGCTTGATCTCTTTGCCTACACATCGGGAATCTACCAGCGCGAGATCGGGACAGCCCTGACGGTCAGTTACTTGCGTCTCTGGGAAACGAGCAGCGATCCCTGGACCGCCACTTCCAATCCCACTGCCGTACTCCAGCAGTTCCAGAACTACTGGGTGGCGAACATGGACTCTCAGGACCGCGCCCTCGCTTATATGCTGAGCGGAAAGAATCTCGGCGGTGGCGTTGCGTACGTGAAATCCCTTTGCAGCGACAGCCGCGGGTACGCCGCCGGGACCGGCATCCTGGGCGACTTCAGCATCAGCAGCCCGACGGTGGTATGGGATATCAAGGTGGTGGCGCACGAGGTCGGCCACGTCTTCGGTTCCTACCACACGCACTGTTACAAGAACACCTATCTGCCGGGTACCACGACGCCGGAACCCGAAACCGTCGACCATTGCTACGGATCGGAGACGATCTCCTCCTCCTACACCGATGTCTATGGTCAACCGGTACTATGTTGGTCCGGGACCACCGCGCTTCCCGGACTAAACTCGGCAACCGGCGGCACCACGGCGCAGCACCCCGGCACGATCATGAGCTACTGCCAGCAGAAGACGGGGGGCTTCAGTAATCTCACCATGACCTTCGGTGACCAGCCATCGGCGGCTTACCCCAGCATTCCATACCATCCCTATGGCGTGCGTGCGGACCGGGTTCCCGGTGTCATGCGCCATGGGGTCCAGACCCTGGGTAGCTGCCTCACCCCAGCGAGCGGGGTCTACACCCTGAGCCTCACGAAGGCCGGCACGGGCAGCGGCGCGGTGACCAGCAATCCGGTTGGGATCG
>CAZFHV010000039.1:10264-20505 GCA_964519095.1 uncultured Chromatiaceae bacterium
AAGGACGGGAGCGTCAGCAGCGGCAGCGATGCGGGCTGGGTGGATCAGGTGGTGTTCAACTGAGCCCCGGCTGGGCCTGCTCCTTCCAGGTCCCGACGTCGGACAAGGAAAAGGTTCTGTTCGCGCTGGCTGGGGATGCTGTCAGGATCCGATAGCCAGTGCCAGGAATGTCGCGGCCGGGGGCCGCGGTGGCTGTCTGCGCTCAAGAAAGCGGAATCAGGCTAGAGCGTTGGCGAGCAGACGAGATGGCAACGCCTTTGAAGGGGTCCATCCCGTTTCTGTAGCGGCTCCGTAGCCGGCTCCGTCAAGGGCCCCCTGATACCCCTCCCTCATGCGCTGTCGAGCGCCTGATGCTGATGCCTCCGGGCTCTCGGCCCTGGGGGTGCAGGGGGCAGGGCTGCCCGGTCCCCAGACGACAGAATATGCGCTTGATCCCTGCCGACGACCCCTTTGATGATCAGGGGCAACGGGCACAGCCGGAGACTTTCAGAAACCCTGCAGCGGGTTTCGGTCGAGGCGCCGGTAACCGATGGCCTCGCTCAGGTGGGCGGGCCCAATCCTCTCCGCCTCCGCCATGTCGGCGATGGTGCGGGCCACCTTGAGGATGCGGTGGTAGGCCCGTGCCGAGAGGCCCAACCGCTGCAGGGCCTGCTCCATCAGCCGCTGGCCCGCGCCGTCGAGGGCGGCGCTGCGGTCCAACTCCCGGGGGCTCAGGGCGTGGTTGGGCTTTCCAGCCCGGTGGAGTTGGCGCTCCCGCGCCCGGACCACCCGCTCGCGCACACTGGCGCTCGTCTCACCCGCCGTCGCCTGGGGAGCGCTGAGCGCGCCGGGGAGCAGGCGGGGCACCTCCACGTGCATGTCGATGCGATCGAGGAGCGGCCCGGAGATGCGGCCCCGGTAGCGGCTCACCTGCTCGGCGGTGCAGCGGCAGCGCCCGGTGGGGTCCCCCAGGTAACCGCAGGGACAGGGGTTCATGGCCGCCACTAGCTGGAAGCGCGCCGGGAAGCTGGCCTGACGGGCGGCGCGGGAGATGTGGATCACCCCCGATTCCAAGGGCTCCCGCAGGACCTCGAGCACCTTGCGGTCGAATTCCGGCAACTCGTCGAGGAACAGCACCCCCAGGTGGGCGAGGGAGATCTCGCCGGGGCGGGGGTCACCCCCGCCCCCCACCAGGGCCACCGCCGAGGCGGTGTGATGGGGCGCGCGGTAGGGCCGCTCGCGCCAGTGGGCGGGGTCGAAGGGCTCCCGATCGCTGATCGAGCGCACCCTGGCGGCCTCCAGGGCCTCCGCGTCGGAGAGGGGCGGCAGGATCCCCACCAGGCGGGTCGCCAGCATGGACTTGCCGGTACCGGGGGGGCCGAGGAACAGCAGGCTGTGGCCCCCGGCGGCGGCGATCTCCAGGGCCCGCTTGGCGTGCTCCTGGCCCCGGACCTCGGCGAGGTCCGCGTAGGCCGGGGGCTCGGCGGGGGGTGGGGTGCCCTGGAAAGGTGCCAGCGGTGTGGCGCCAAGGAGGTGGCCGCTCACCTCCAGGAGGTGGGCGACCCCAAAGACCGCGAGGCCATCCACCAGGGCGGCCTCGGCGGCGTTCTCCCGCGGCAGGATGAGGGCGCGCCCGGCCCGCCGGGCGGCGAGGGCGGCGGAGAGCACCCCGCTGACCGGCCGTAGCGCACCGGAGAGGGCCAGCTCACCCAGGCACTCGAAGCGTTCCAGTCGGCGGGGGTCGATCTGGCCGGAGGCCCCGAGGATGCCGAGGGCGATGGGCAGGTCGAAGCGGCCCCCCTCCTTGGGCAGATCGGCGGGGGCGAGGTTGACGGTGATACGACGCAGGGGGAACTCGAAGCGGGCATTGAGCAGTGCCCCACGCACCCGGTCCTTGCTCTCCTTCACCGCCAGCTCCGGCAGACCCACGATGGACAGGGCTGGGAGGCCGTTGGAGAGGTGCACCTCGACGGTGACCTGAGGGGCGTCGATCCCCTG
This sequence comes from uncultured Chromatiaceae bacterium, assembly GCA_964519095.1. Classification (GTDB taxonomy): domain Bacteria; phylum Pseudomonadota; class Gammaproteobacteria; order Chromatiales; family Chromatiaceae; genus JAEHCY01. The sequence goes on from CAZFHV010000039.1 coordinate 12,242, forward strand.
CTGGGCCCGGCTGTAGAGCAGGGAGAGCGCCATGGTCCCGATCCCTGGATCGCCGGGTTCAGGGGTCCTCGGGTCGGGCGATGCCGGCGCGCTCCTCGAGCTCCGCGAGACGCGCCTCCAGGGCCTCCAGCTTCTGGCGGGTGCGGGCCAGCACCGCCCGCTGGACCTCGAACTCCTCGCGGGTGACCAGGTCGAGGCGGGCCAGCCCCGCCTCCAGGGCGGCTCGGAGGTTGCCCCCCAGGTCCTCCTGCAGGGCCACCAGGGCCTTGGGCAGGCTGCCGGCGAGGCGCTGGGCCAGGTCGTCGAGCTGTTTGGGGTCGAGCATCGTCCTTCCTCCGGGCGGTGAGGGCGCGCCCATTATACCCAGTCCCGGCCGGGGCTCGTCGGGCGGCAGTCTCGGCATGCCTCACCCTGGTGCGCGCACTGCTTTGGTGCATACCCGGGACCGAACCCATCCGAACCCCGACGGCAACCGTCTCATCGCTTTGTTATCACAACGAAAATTGAAAGTGGCACGACATCTGCTTAGGGACTGGCGTCTCCGAAATGGTGGCGCTTGTTTGAGGAATGACGACGATGACGACCCTGCCCCTGACCCGAGCCCTGTCCCTGGCCCTAGCTGGCGCCATGGGCGTGTGCGCACCGAGCCTCGCCGCGGAGCCCAGTGCCCCGGCTGAGGAGTCGCCCCACGCCCTCAGCGCCACCCTGACCGGCACCACCAATTACCTGTTCCGCGGCATCAGCCAGACCGACAACGGGCCGGCGATCCAGGGTAGCTTCGACTACGAGTACAAGCCCTATTCCCTCTACGCCGGTATCTGGGGCTCCAACGTGAGCAGCGCGGGCTTCGGCGGCGCCAACATGGAGCTGGACCTCTATGCCGGCTGGCGCCCGACCTGGGATGAATTCGGGCTGAACCTGGGTGTGATCACCTACCGCTACCCCACTACCAACAACAAGGACAACAACACCTTCGACTTCCAGGTCGCCCTCAGCTATGACCTGGGCTTCGCCAAGCCCAGCTTCACGACCCATTACAGCGGAGATTGGTTCGGCGTCGCCGACCACGCCTGGTACTACGACCTGACCCTCGCGGTGCCGCTGCCCCTGGACTTCAGCCTCAAGGGTCACTACGGCTGGAACCGCTTCGACAGCGCCAGCTCGCTCAAGGACTACCAGGACTGGAGCATCGGGGTGTCGCGGCCCTTCTACGGCTTCAACTTCGATCTGAGCTTCTACAACGTGGCCGGCATCAACCCCGGAAAGGACTGCGGCTCCCCCTTCCAGTGCGGGGAGACCCTGGTTTTCACGGTCTCCAAGACCTTCTGACCCGAGTCGTAACGAAGGCGCGGGCCCCTGGGCCCGCCCCTCCACAGGAGAGACATTCATGAAACTGGTCACAGCCATCATCAAACCCTTCAAGCTCGACGACGTCCGCGAGGGCCTCGCCGATGTGGGTGTCACCGGCATCACCGTGACCGAGGTCAAGGGCTTCGGGCGCCAGAAGGGCCACACCGAGCTCTACCGCGGGGCGGAGTACGTGGTGGACTTCCTGCCCAAGATCAAGGTCGAGGTGGCCATCGACGATGCCCTCCTCGATCGGGCGATCGAGGCCATCAGCCAGGCGGCGCGCACAGGCAAGATCGGGGACGGCAAGATCTTCGTCGCCGACCTGGGGCAGGTGATCCGCATCCGCACCGGCGAGACCGGCCGAGACGCCCTCTGACGGACAGCAGTACAGGAGCAACCGACCATGAGAATCCCTTCGATACCACCGCGTTTCATCCCAGCCTTGGCGGGGTTGCTTGGGCTACTGCCGACCCTGGCGCTCGCCGAGGACGCCGCCCCCACCCTGAGTAGCGGCGACACCGCCTGGATGCTCACCTCCACGGCGCTGGTGCTCTTCATGACCATCCCCGGTCTGGCGCTCTTCTACGGCGGCCTGGTGCGGTCCAAAAACGTCCTCTCGGTGCTGATGCAGTGCTTCGCCATCACCGGGCTGGTCACCCTGCTCTGGACCCTCTACGGCTACAGCCTGGCCTTCTCCACCGCGGGGATGGAGGAGGGGGTGATCAACCTGGCCTCCTTCGTCGGTGGACTCGACAAGGCGTTCCTCGCCGGGGTCACCCGGGAGAGCCTCACCCTGACCATACCGGAGACGCTGTTCGCCACCTTCCAGATGACCTTCGCCATCATCACCCCGGCCCTGATCGTGGGTGCCTTCGCCGAGCGCATGAAGTTCTCCGCCCTGCTCTGGTTCATGGGGATCTGGTTCACCCTCGTCTATGTTCCCATCGCCCACATGGTGTGGAGCGGCAAGGGGGCCCTGATGTTCGACTGGGGGGTGCTGGACTTCGCCGGCGGCACCGTGGTGCACATCAATGCCGGTGTGGCGGGCCTGGTGGCGGCCCTGGTGCTGGGCAAACGCAAGGGCTTTCCGATCACCGCCATGCCCCCCCACAACCTGGGCTACACGGTGATGGGGGCCTCCATGCTCTGGGTCGGTTGGTTCGGGTTCAACGCGGGGAGTGCGGTGGCCGCCAACGCCAGCGCCGGCATGGCCATGCTGGTGACCCAGATCGCCACCGCGGCCGCGGCGCTGGGATGGATGTTCGCGGAGTGGTGGAGACACGGCAAGGCGAGCGTGCTGGGTATCGCCACCGGCGCCGTTGCCGGGCTGGTGGCCATCACCCCCGCGTCGGGTACCGCCGGTCCCATGGGGGCCCTGGTGATCGGGCTGACCGCGGGGGTGGTCTGTCTCTTCACCGCCACGCGGATGAAGCGCTTCTTCGGCTACGATGATTCCCTCGACGTGTTCGGCGTGCACGCGGTGGGCGGGGTCATCGGGGCACTGCTCACGGGGGTCTTCGCCGATGCGAGCCTGGGCGGCGCCGGCCTGGCGGAGGGCATGACCATCGCGGGACAGCTCCTGGTCCAGGCCAAGGGTGTGGCCCTCACCCTGGTCTACACGGCGGTGGTGAGCTACCTGATCCTTAAGCTGGTGGATCTCACGATCGGGCTGCGCGTGACCGAGGAGGAAGAGACCGAGGGTCTCGACCTGGCACTCCACGACGAGCGTGGCTACATCCTCTAACCCCTAGCGCGGTGGCCGGCTGGGGCCGGCCACCGCCCCCTCCCAGTTCAACTCCCGCTCGACCGCGGCCGCCGAATCAGGCGCCGCGGTCGTCTTTTCTCCGGACCTCATTCGCCGCCTATTCCTGCCCACCGATCCGGGTAGCGATCGTAGCGGTCGCGGCGGGACCAGCGATCGTCGCGATCCCTCCCGGAGGGATAGGCGTAATAGGGGTATCGCTCATAGCGGTGGTGGCGCCAGTCGCGGTGACTCGGCGTCCAATAGTGGGCCTGGGGCCGCCCCCAATGGCGGGGCGTTTCCACCACCACCTCATGGCGGTGTTGGTCGTGCCACTTGTGCTTGTGGGCCTGGGCCGGGGCCGCTGCCAGGGTCAAGGCGGCGATGGCGACACCCAGGGACAGGATCTTGTTCAAACGCGGCATGCTCATCTGTGCGCTCCTTTTCCTATGGGGTGGAATCGGGGGTTGGGCGCGCCCGGGGCACGACCCTTCGCCCTCAGTGTGGAGACTAGAGCCTGGCGGATGAACGAGGGCTGAACCGGCGCCCGGGATCGAACGTTCGCGGGGGCCCGGCGAGGCCGGGCGGGCTCAGGGTTGACTCACGAAGCCCCCCTCAGGGGGTTTCGTTGGGAGGGGGGTAGCGGTCGTCGAGGTTGGCGGGACAGAGCACCTCGCGCATGATGCCGATCAGGTCGAGGAGCTGGGGGTTGCGGATGCGGTAGAAGATGCGGTTGGCCTCCTTGCGGGAGACCACGATGTTCTTGTTGCGCAGCTGCTCGAGGTGCTGGGAGATGTTGCTCTGGGAGGTGCCGGTGCGTTCGACGATCTCGCTCACGGAGAGCTCCCGGTCCCCCAGGGAGCAGAGGATCTTCCAGCGCAGGGGGTGGGCCATGGCCTTGAGGGCATTGGCGGTGAGGCTGGTGTCCTCGGGGGTGGGCTTGGCCAGTCGAACCATGGATCGACTCCTCAGTGGGATGGGCCCGCGCTGGCGCGGGGGATGAGGTCCGGGGGCACGTCCTCGTCGTCGATGCGGCGGTACCCCGACATGTTCTTGGCTATGCAGATGATGTGGGTGATGGCCCCATCGGCGCCCTTCACCGCGGTGCGGGCGAACAGGATGGGGATGCGGGTACCGTCCTGGGCGATGAAGCGGGCCTCGATCTTGCTCAGTGCCCCGGTGCGGATCAGGGCCTCCAGCCAGGTACCGAAGAAGGCACCCGCGGCCTCGTCACCCTCCTCCTCGAAGACGTCCCCGATGGACATCCCCAACAGGTCAGCCTCCCGGTAAGCGAGCATTCGGCAAGCCGCCGGGTTGACCTGGGTGATCTCCCCCTGGGGGTTGAGCACCAGCAGGGCCTCGCCCATGTAGGTGAGGATGTTCTCCAGGTACTGCTTGGCCTCCTGCAGCTCCGCGGTGCGCTCTGCCACCTTCTGCTCCAGGATGCGGTTGAGGGCCCGCTCCTTCTCGATGAGCCGGAAGTAGGTGCTCATCTTGTTGAGCAGCAGGTTGTCGTCGATGGGCTTGAGCAGGTAGTCCACCGCGCCGATGGCGTAGCCGCGCTGCTGGAACTCCTCGGACTTGAAGGCGGCGGTCAAGAAGATGATGGGGATGTCCCGGGTCTTCTTGCGCATCTTGAGCATGGATGCGGTCTGGAAACCGTCCATCTCCGGCATCTGCACATCCAGGATGATGAGGTCGATGTCCGGCTGCCGGAGGGTGATGTCGAGGGCCTCCTGGCCGGAGCTGGCCTCGAGGATCTCCACGTCCAGGTGCTGACGTACCAGGGTGCGCAGCGTGAAGAGGTTGTGCGCGTGGTCGTCGACGATCAGCAGCTTGAACCCGGAGTATCGCATCGTGCCGGCTAGGGGTTGGCGTTGGCGAGACTTGGGGACAGGTAGTGCCCCAGGGTAGCGCGGAGCTGTACCTCTTCCAGGGGCATGGGCAGCAGCCCGTCGGCACCCGCTCGGAGCAGCCGTTCCTGCTGGGTCTGCCCCGAGCGCGAGACCATTGCGAGGATGGGCAGACGGCCCGCGGGCCACTCCTGGCGGACCGAAGAAATCGTAGCACAGGCGTCCTCCGCCGGCATCTGGGCGTCCACCAGCAGCAGGGCGCACTGGGCCTCCTCCCGCAGGGTCTCCAGGGCCTCCTCCGCGTCCACGGCGGCGAGCACCCGCAGCCCCAGGGCCGCGAGTCGGGGGGCGATCTCCATCAGATGACGGGCGCTCTGCTCGATCACCAGCACGCACCGGTCCGTGACGTGCTGGGTGGCCGCCGCGCCGAGCTCTCCTGGGTGCCCGCCGGTGAGGGGCGGCAGGGGAGGGGACGCCGGCACGGGCTCGGCCGCCCCGCCCTCGGCCTGGTGGTCCAGGGGCAGGTGCAGGCTGAAGCAGGACCCCTGGCCCTCGACGCTCTCCAGGCTGATGTGCCCCCCCAGGCGGTGGGCTAGCTCGCGGCTGATGGTGAGCCCCAGCCCCGTGCCCCCGTAACGACGCCGCGTGGAGCCGTCCGCCTGGCGAAAGGCCTCGAAGATGACGGCCTGCTTGTCGGCGGGGATGCCGATGCCGCTGTCCCGCACCCGGATCTCGATCCCCCCGGCGGAATCGGTACTGGGGGCGGTCTCCAGGGTGGCCCCTCCCTGGGCGGTGAACTTGGCGGCGTTGGAGAGGAAGTTCTTTAGGATCTGGCGGACCTTGTCCCAGTCGCTGCGCACCCGTTGGGGGGTGGCGGGGTCGGCGACCAGGCGCAGGCTGAGGCCCTTGTCGGCGAACTGGGGCTGGACTAGCTCCATCACCTCCTGGACCACCACCAGCACCTCCGCCCATTCCAGGTTGAGCTCCACCCCACCGGCCTCGATGCGGGAGATGTCGAGGATATTGTCGATCATGCCCCGCAGGTCCGAGCCCGCCTCGTGGATCACCCGCGCCTGCTCCTGCTGCTCGGGGCGCAGCCCAGAGCGGCCATCGGCCAGGAGCTTGGAGAGGAGCAGGATGGAGTTCAGCGGGGTGCGCAGCTCGTGGCTGATGTTGGCCAGGAACTCGGACTTGTAGCGGTAAGAGCGCTCCAACTCCTCGGCGTGGGCCCGCAGGGCCCGCACGTGGTCGGCGTGGGTGGCGGCCAGGGTGGTGAGCTGGTGCCCCAGGGCGCGCAGCTCGAGGGGCCCCTTCCAGGCGAACTCGATGGGCGCGTCCTCTCGCAGTACCCGTCCCACCCCCTCGGTCAGCTGCTGGCCGAAGCGCTCCAGGCGCACCGACACCCAGCGCGCTACCGCGAGCAGGATCAGCACCACAGCCAGGACGATGCTAAGCACCCGCAGGATCAGGGCGTTGCGGAAGGCGGCGATGGGCGAGGGGTCCACCGGGCGGCCCACCCAGAGGTGCTCGGCGCTCTCGGTCATGAACAGGGGGACCCAGAACAGGGGGCTGCCTTCGGGGGCCTTCCAGAGGCTCGGCTTGCGCTCGCTGAAGATGGGCTCCAGGCCGGGGAAGTCGCGAAACGCCTCCCCCTGTCGGGAGCTGGCCTCACCCGGCCTGAGGTAGCTGCCGTCCTGCGTGACCCAGAGGGTGTTGCGGTAGGACTGGGCCATGCCGCCCACGTCGATGGTCAGGAGCACCGAGCCCAGGGTCTTGCCGAGGGCCTCCCCCGTCCCGATGGCGCTCATCAGGTGGAGGTCCATGAAGCGGCGAGGGTCGCTGGCGCCCCGTTCCCGGTCGATGCGGATGGGGCTGACCAGAACCCCGCCGGGCTGCAGCCCCAGCCCCGCCTCCATCACCGGGTCGCTGGGTCGCTCCGGCAGGCGGGTGGAGGGATGCCACTGCAGGGTCTTGGGGTCCCGCTCCAGCCAGAAGCGCTCCCGCCCCTGGCCGTCGAGGAACAGGACCTGGATCAGGTCGACCTGCTCCCGGAGGATCTGGTTGATCCAGGCGGTGTAGCGGGCGCGGGCCAGGTCGATCTGGTCCCTGTCCCCACCCTCCCCTAGAATCAGGCCAGGCTCTGGGAGCTTGGCCAGCAGCCGGATCATCTCGTGACGGCTGGCCAGGTGCTGGTCGAGGTCGCGGAAATCCGCGCGCAGGTTCTGCAGGTAGGCCTTTTGATAGAAGAGCTCGATGCGCTCCAGCACCAGGGGCAGGTTGAAGGTGACCGACACCGCGAGCGGCGTCAGACCGAACACCAGCAGGAAAAGGAAGATCAGGGTGCGCAGCTTCACGACTGCCCCGCCTCGGCGCCCGGCCGCGAGATCCCGGCTACCTTAGCCCCTCCCGCCGGAAAAGGGAATCGCGCCCGGGCCCCGGATGAACGCCTGGCGGCGCCGCTGCGCCTGCTCTGGCTCGATCCCTGGTACCTGGCCATCGACAAGCCCCCGGGCACCCTGGTGCACCCCACGCGCCTGTGCGCGGGGGAGGCTGCCCTGCTACAGCGGGTGCGGGATGGGCTCGGGGCCTGGGTCTACCCGGTGCACCGCCTGGATCGACCGACCAGCGGGGTGCTGGTGTTCGGGCGCTCCCCGGAGGCGGCGAGCCGGCTGGCGACCCAGTTCCGCGATCGGGAGGTGGCCAAGGACTACCTGGCGGTGATGCGGGGCTACACGGCGGCGGCGGGGATGATCGACTACCCGGTGGAGGATCCCCTGGGCCGGTCGCGGCCGGCGCGCACCCGCTTTCGGCAGCTCGCACGGGTGGAGCTCCCCTTTGCGGTGGGGCGCTATGCCACCAGCCGCTACTCCCTGGTGCAGGTGACGCCCGACACCGGGCGCTGGCGCCAGATCCGCCGCCACTTCCACCACATCAGCCACCCCCTGATCGGCGACACCACCCACGGGGAGGGTCGCCACAACCGCTTCTTCCGTGTCCACTACGGTGTGGGGGAGCTACTGCTCTCGGCCCGACGCCTCCGCTTCACCCACCCCTTCACGGGGGCCCGTTGTGAGCTGGTGGCACCCCTGAGGGAAGGCTGGCGAGGGTTGTTCCAGGCCTTCGACTGGCAGGGGGTGCCCCTGCCGGGCTCGGACGACTAGAGGGCGCGCACCAGCTCCAGGATCTGGTGGGCGTGGCCCTTGGGCTTGACATCGTAGAGGGCGTGGCGGACCACCCCTTTGGTGTCGATCACGAAGGTGGAGCGCACCACGCCCTCCTTGAGCTGGCCGTTGATCTCCCGTTGCTGCCAGACCCCGTAG
>CAZFHV010000040.1:0-20410 GCA_964519095.1 uncultured Chromatiaceae bacterium
CCCGGCACCGCATCGAACAGCACCAGCAGGCTAACCAGCATGAACACCGACCCCCCCATCGTGTAGAGCACGAAGTTCAGGGCCGCCCCCTGGCGGTTCTTTCCCCCGTAGCGGTCGATGAGGAAGAAGAGGGGGATGAGGGTGAGCTCCCAAAAAACGTAGAAAAGCGACCAGTCCCGGGCGGTGAACACCCCAAGCATGGCCGCCTCCAGAAGCAGCAGCAGCAGGAAATAGCCCCGCGGGCGCTCAAGGATGCCCCCCGAAGCCAGCACCGCCACGAAACAGAGCAGGGTGGCCAGGAGCACCAGGGGGAAGGAGAAGCCATCCACCCCCAGGGCGAAGGCGCTACCCAGCCGCGGGTTCCAGGCATGGGTCTCGGCCAGTTGGATCCCGGCGTTGCTGGGGTCGTAGAAGGCCAGCAGGGACCAGGCGAAGACCAGCGTCACCGCGGCGGCCGCGGCGGCTACCCCTTGCATCACCCGGGGCCGGGGGGACGGCCAGAAGGCGACCGCCAAGGCGCCCCCTACCGGCAGGAGCAGGAGTGTGGTCAGGCCCACGTCACTGCCACGCAGACGGCAGCGCCGTCAGCTCAAGGGCCGGTCGCAAGCGGCTTGGTGAGAAGGGGGTCCGCCTCTCCCTCCACCCCCAATCGCTTGGCAATGGCGGTCAGGGCCTGATCCTCTGTGGCGAAGATATTCTCCCGCCTGATCAGCTCGAAAAGGCCCGTCGCGTGCATCACGTCCAGCACCTGTTTCTTGAGACCAGAGAAGGCGATCTCCACGCCGCCCTCCCGCAGGCGCTCGACCAGGTGGTGCACCACTTCCTCGCCCGAGGCGTCGAGCCGGTTGATGCCATCGCCCACCACCAAGAGATACTTCGCGTCCGGCTTGTCGGCGACCAGTTCCAGCACGCGGTCCTCGAAGTAGGACACATTGGCGAAGTAGAGCTGGCCGTCGAAACGCATCGCCATCACATGGGGGCTGGTAGCGAGATCGGGGCGCACCCTGACATCGCGGAGGGTGCCATCGCTGAAGCGGCCCAGCACGGCGACCCGGGGCTTCATGGTGCGGTAGAGGAAAAGCGTGATTGCGAGTCCCGCCCCCGCCAGGATGCCATTGTCCAGGTGGGGCGCGAACAGCAAGGTCGCGAAAAAGGTAACGCCGGCCGCTACGCCATCGTGGCGGCTCGCCTTCCAAGCGTGCTTGACGGCGCCGAAGTTCACCAGCCCCACCACCGCCATGATGATGATGGCCGCCAGGACCGCCTGAGGGAGGTGATAGAGGAGCGGGGTGAGGAAAAGCAGCGTCAGCAGCACGAACCCCGCCGTGATCACGGAGGACAGGCCCGAGACCGCCCCGGCATCGAAGTTGACCGCTGAACGGGAGAAGGACCCCGACACGGGAAAGGCCTGGGTCAGGGAGCCGACGATGTTCGCCAGACCCTGACCGAGCAACTCCTGATTGGGGTCGATCTTCTGCTTGGCCCTGGCGGCGAGGGCCTTTGCGATGGAGATGGCCTCCATGAAGCCGACCAGGGAGATGACGATGGCTACCGACAGCAGCGCCCCAATCGAGTCCATGCTCAGCTTTGGCATCGTAAAAGAAGGCAGCCCCTGTGGGATCTTGCCCACGACCTCGCCACCACCAACGAGCTTCAGCTCACCCGCTTGCACCATCCCAATGCGCCAGTGACGACCGTCCGATACGAGCCCCGACGGCACTTGACCGGTGGCATAGAGCTTGGCGGGCCCTCCCTCCGGGCCGATCACCCGCTCGAAGCGGAAGCTCCGCAAAATGCGGTTGCGGTTGCGGTTTTCCTGCTCACGGTCGCGTAGCTGGAGCTTAAGGAGCTCGATCTCGTAGTTGACCGTCGCCACCTGGCTCGTAAATCGCCCCTGCTCTCTTTCGATCTGCTTCAAGCGTGCAGACTGTTCGCCGATCTGCTCATTCAGTTCCGCGATTCGCTGCTCGGCCCGCAGGAATTCCGCCATTAGGGCCCGGGCCTCAGGGTCCTGCACATCTTCCATGCCAGCCGTCGCATTGCGCTCGAACCCGGTGCTCCAGGACAAGAGGGTGGTCACCACCACCGCGATGAGAACCCCTGGCCACTTCGTCCGATATTTCTTGATGACCGCCATGATCACCAGGGCCAGCAGGCCCATACCCAGGGTGGGGAGGTGAGTCTCGTCGAGTTGCTGGAACACCCCCCAGATATCCTTGAGAAAGCTCTCGCTGCGACCCATGGGTACTCCGAAGAGCTTGGAGATCTGGGACAGTCCGATGATCAGTGCCGCAGCATTCGTGAAGCCGATGATCACCGGGTGGGAGAGGAAATTGACGATCACTCCCAGCTTGAGCACACCCAGGACGAGTTGAAAGACCCCGACCAGGAACGCCAACGCAATGGCAAGGGCAATGAACTGCTCCGAGCCGGGCGGGGTGATGACCGCGAGGGAGGACGCCGTGAGCAAGGACACCACCGCGACGGGCCCCGTCCCGAGGAAGTTGGATGAACCGAAGAGGGCCGCGATGGCTACCGGTAGGAAGCCCGCGTAAAGCCCGTAGTATGCCGGCATGCCCGCCAACTGCGCGTAGGCCATGGACTGGGGGATGAGCACCAGGGCCACGGTGATGCCGGCGACCAGATCTGCCTTGAGCACCTCTGCCCGCACGGGAAACCAGGCCAGGAAGGGTAGCCAGCGGACGAGCCAGGAGTTTTTCATGGAGGGGCGCCTGTGGAGAGCGTGCGGAATCACCGGCGTGCGGTGGGGGAGTGCAGTAGTTTAGCAAAGACTGATAGACGGGCCCAAGGGCGGGCTGGCCCCTGGGCGTGTCGGCGCCGTGCCCGGGGCCCGGTTGCGGAGAGAGATCCGCGGGAGTGGTGGAGTAGCGCCGACCTGGACCCCCGGTTGAGGGGGAGGGGTGGCGCGCATCGGGCCGCCCCGTTCCGCGAGCTGGGAACCCGGGGTAACCCCCTGCCACCGCTCCTAAGACGCGGAGGCAGGGGGGAAAGGCCTACTGGGCGTCCTTACCCCCTACCGCGCGGTAGGCGAAACCGGCCAGGATGGCGCCGACGATGGGCGCCACCCAGAACAGCCACAACTGCTGCAACGCCCAGCCGCCCACGAACAGGGCGGGACCGGTGCTGCGCGCCGGGTTCACCGAGGTGTTGGTGACCGGGATGCTGATCAGGTGGATCAGGGTCAAGCCCAGCCCGATGGCGACGGGCGCGAAGCCCGCCGGGGCCCGCTTGTCCGTGGCGCCCAGAATGATCATCAGGAACATGAAGGTCATGACCACCTCGGTGACCAGCCCCGCGCCCAGGCTGTACTTGCCCGGGGAGTGCTCGCCGAAGCCGTTGGAGGCCAGCCCGCTGGCCACCAGGTCGAAACCGGGCTTGCCGCCGGCGATGTAGGCCAGCACCCCGGCTGCCAGGATGGCCCCGAGCACCTGGGCGACGATGTAGGGCGCCAGCTCACCGCCGGGGAACCGCCCCCCGGCCCAGAGACCGAAGGAGACGGCGGGATTGAGGTGGCAGCCCGAGATGTGGCCGATGGCATAGGCCATGGTCAGCACCGTCAGGCCAAAGGCGAGGGAGACCCCCAGCAGGCCGATGCCGACGCTGGGGAAGGCAGCGGCCAGCACCGCGCTGCCACAGCCACCCAGCACCAGCCAGAAGGTGCCGATGAGCTCCGCTGCAAGACGATTACCAAGAGGCATGATCTTTAACTCCTAATTGAGTGTCGGTTTTGTGAAATATGTCGCATTCTTATGGTCGCACAGGTTGCTTGGTGCTGGCTAGCCGTGGCGGACCAACCCACTGCCCTGACCCTGGGCGTTGGCCCGATTTGGAGGGAAGCGCCGATGCCCCGGAGCCGACTATGCTATGGTGACTCATCGCCCAACGGAGACTCCCTATGTTCGGACTGATCGTGCTCGGGCTCCTGATCCTGATCGGCCTCGGCTTCTTCCTCTACAAAAACCAGCAGGACGAGCACAGCCTGCAGGATCTGCTAAAGGAAACCGAGGCGGAAGACGAGGAGCACGACAAGACCAGCGTCATCTAGCGCCCGGCGACTGTGCTACGCCGGGGTTCAATCGGGGATGCGGTCTGGCCCTCGCGCCCCTCCCCCCAATAGCTGAAATGGAGAACGAAGCGATGCGTAGCGGGTTATCAATTCCTCTGCTGCTTGGACTGGCCCTCGCGGGCTGTGCGGGTCCCTATGTCGTGGAGGAAGTGAACGTCCGCGATGGGATGGTGGTCGGCGACGAGAGGGTGGCCGTCAACGCCGAGGGACAGATCAGCGCCGTCGATCAGGAGGGCTATGTCCCCAACAACCGCTTCCTGGACAACTACGAAACCGACTTCGTCAACCTCGGGCCGAACGCCCCCGGCTACCTCCCCTGAGGCCGCCGCCCGGCGCATCCGGGCGGCTGGTACGCTTGCCGACCGGCGGGGATTGGGGCAGGGTGGCACCAACCCAGCCCTGACATGGACCCGGACGCGACCCTGGCCAGCGCCAGCGGGAAAGCCCTAGCCGCCCTTTCGTTGGGCAAGACTGCCCAGGTAAGCCCGTTGCGAGCCTGGCCGCAGGTCGCCTCGCTGCTCCAGCAACAGGACACAGCGCAATGCCAGGTCCACGGACTGGTAACAATGATGGGCAATGAGGGCGAGGTGCTTGAGCTGCTCACTGCTCATGGCCTGGGGGCGGGAGAAATCCTTCACATAGACGACATCCGCTTCGAGCAGCTGGTTCAGCGGCTGCCGCGGATTATTGTTGATGACACAAGGCCATATGGGCCACCGCTTGACTGAGGCGAAACAGTGCGGAATGAATCCCTGCCGGCGCAGCTCGACGTCGATTTCACCGATGGTCGGCTGCGCCTGGTAGATGGCTATGAATGAGACCTCGGTTTGGATGACGACCGCCTGCGCAAGCTTGCTGGCACCCGACCGGAAGACTTCCATTTCAGAGCCTTGAATGTCTATCTTCAGGAAATCCAAATCCTCGATCTCCGTCACCTCGTCGAGCCTTCTGGTGGCGATCGGTACACGCTGCAGGACCTCCCCCAACGGCTTCAGGGCTTGAAACAGGTCCAACGCAGAGAAATCGGGCTCCAGCAGACTGGACATCCCCGAGGCCCGGCAGACGTTCAAGGTGTGCTCTCCGCCGTCACCCAAGGCGTAAGGCAAGTAGCGCTCATTGGGCCCTTTTTTCGCCAATAGGGATTCCAGGGCCTGGGGTTGGGGCTCGAACCCGGTTACACGGCAGAGACCGGCGGTCAACATCGCCTTGTAGGGCGGATCCCCGTCGATCGGGTTCGCCCCCACATCCACGACCTCGGTGAGGCGTTGGGGTTTCAATAGCTCTCTAAGGGGGGCCATTGCTTCTCCGCATTCCAGTTACGGCATCACCAGCCTCGTCCGGCGTCGCGATTCCAGGATACCTGATAGGTCGCGGGGGCAGCAGGCTTTGGCGGATATGTCCCGCCGGACCTCGATCGAACGGACGGCGCATTCGACGCCGAAACGGACCGGCGGGTTCTAGAGGCTGCCGCTTCGAGGAGGGTCCCCCGCGGCAAGCCCCTCGGGTCGCAGGAACAGCGGCCTCCGGGCCGGTCGGTCCTGGTATTCCGAGGCCCGTCGGGCATCCCCTCGGGTCTTGTCTACCGGGTAGCGGGCCTCGTTACGGGCGATCTTGTCCTGGGTGGCGGCGATGAGGTCGATCTCCAAACGCTCCGAGAGGCGGATCAGGTAGATGAGGATGTCCGCCATCTCCGCCGCGACCTCGCGATGCTTTTCGGGCGGTAGGGCGCTGCTCTGGGCCTCGGTGAGCCGCTGGAAGTGCTCGAGGAGCTCGCCGCATTCCCCGGCGAGGGCCATGGCCAGGTTCTTGGGGGAGTGGAACCGCTCCCAGTCGCGCTCCCGGGCGAAGTGCAAGAGCCGCGCGTTGAGCCCCTCGAGGCTGTCGGGGGTCATGGTCGGTGGGAAGCCGCTGGCGGCGCTCAGCCCTCGACCGCCAGGCGCTGGCGGGCACGGGCGATGGCGGCGCGCACCTGCCGCGGCGCGGTGCCGCCCAGGTGGTCGCGGGCGGCCACCGAGCCCTCCAGGGTGAGCACGGCGAAGACGTCCTCCCCGATGAGGGGACAGAAGGCCTGCAACTCGGCCAGGGACAACTCGGCGAGGTCCTTGCCCTCGCGGACGCCCTGGGCCACCGCGCGGCCCACCACCTCGTGGGCGTCACGGAAGGGGAGGCCCCGGCGCACCAGGTAATCGGCCAGGTCGGTGGCGGTGGTGAAGCCGGCGCGGGCGGCCTCGCGCATGCGCTCGCGCCGCGGGGTCAGGGCCCCCATCATGTCCGCGAACACCTTGAGGCAGCCCTTGAGGTTGTCCAGGGTGTCAAACACGGGCTCCTTGTCCTCCTGGTTGTCCTTGTTGTAGGCGAGGGGTTGGCCCTTCATGAGGGTCAGCAGGGCCATCAGGTGGCCGAAGATCCGCCCGGCCTTGCCGCGCACCAGCTCGGGGACGTCCGGGTTCTTCTTCTGGGGCATGATGGAGGAGCCGGTGCAGAAGGCGTCGCTCAGATCCACGAACCCGAACTGCACGGAGGACCAGAGGATCAGCTCCTCGCTGAAGCGGGAGAGGTGCATCATGAGGATGGCCGCCGCGGCGGCAAACTCGATGGCGAAGTCCCGGTCGGACACCGCGTCCAGGGAGTTCTCAGCGGGCCGCTCGAAGCCCAGGAGCCGGGCGGTGAGGGCGCGGTCGATGGGGTAGCTGGTGCCGGCCAGGGCGGCGGCCCCCAGGGGCATGACGTTGACCCGCCGGCGACAGTCGCCGAAGCGGTCGTGATCCCGCTCCAGCATCTCGAACCAGGCCATCAGGTGGTGGCCGAAGCTGATGGGCTGGGCGGCCTGGAGGTGGGTGAAGCCGGGCATCAGGGTATCGGCCTCCCGTTCGGCGAGATCGAGCAGCACCCCCTGGAGGCGGCGGACGCCGGCGCGGATCTCGTCGATCCCGGCGCGCAGGTAGAGGCGCACGTCCGTGGCCACCTGGTCGTTGCGCGAGCGGCCGGTGTGGAGCTTCTTCCCCGCCACCCCGATGGCCTCGGTGAGGGCGGACTCCACGTTCATGTGGACGTCCTCCAGGGCCACCGACCAACGAAACTCGCCCGCCTCGATCTGCTCGCGGATACGGGTGAGACCCGCGACGATGGCCTCCCCCTCCTCGGGGCTCAGGATGCCCTGGGCGGCCAGCATGCGGGCATGGGCGATGGAGCCCTCGATGTCGTGGCGGTAGAGCCGGTGGTCGAAGCCCACCGAGGCGGTGAAGGCCTCCACGAAGGCGTCGGTGGGCTCGTTGAAACGCCCGGCCCAGGGTTTGTCGATGGGGGTGTCTGCGCTCATGGGAGGGGGCGGCGGGGAGAAAGGGGGCGAGCCGCTGGCCTGAGGGCGACCAGCCGGCGAGGCTAGAGGAGTCCGAGCTGCAGCCGGGCCTCTTCGGTCATGTGCTCGGGAGACCAGGGCGGGTCCCAGACCACCTCCACGCTGACGGGCCCCACCCCCTCCACGCGCTCCACCGCCTCCTGCACCATCACCGGCATCATGCCGGCCACCGGGCAGGCGGGGGCGGTGAGGGTCATGTCGATGCTCACCGCCCCGCTCTCGGCGATCTCGATGCGGTAGATGAGCCCGAGATCGTAGATATTCACGGGGATCTCCGGGTCGTAGACGGCACGGAGAGCGCCGATGATAGGCTCCCGCAGGGCCTCGGGATCCCGGGCCGGCGCCGCGGAGGCCGCCTCCGGGTGGTGGGGCGGCTCTTGGGGCTCGTGCTCGTGGTCGCCAAACCCGGCGAATCGCGCCAGTCTGTTCATGATCGACCTCTTGGTTCCTGCCTCGGATTTCCGCCGCCGCGCGGCGGCGCCGCCTCCGGGGCTCATCAGACCAACGGCGCCCGCTCGAGGCGCTCGCCCACCTGCTCGCTAAGATAGGCGCGCAGGGGCTCCGGGCTCAGGGCATCGAGGATCTCCCCCGCGAAGCCCAGGCATAGCATGCGCCGCGCCACCGGGGCGGGGATGCCCCGCGCCCGCAGGTAGAAGAGCAGCTCCGGCTCGATCTGGCCCACCGTCGTGCCGTGGCTGCACTTGACGTCGTCGGCGCGGATCTCGAGCTGGGGCTTGGTGTCCACCTCCGCCTCCCGGGACAGGAGCAGGTTCCTGTTGGAGAGGTGGGCGTCGCTCTTCTGGGCATCGAGGGCCACCACCACCCGGCCATCGAGCACCGCCCGTCCCCGTCCGTAGAGGATGCCCTTGTAGTTCTCGCGACTCGCGCACTGGGGCACCCCGTGCTCCACGTCCAGGTGGTAATCCAGTAATTGACGGTCACCGGCGAGATAGAGCCCCTTGAGGTCGCAGTCGGCGTGGGGGCCGGCGAAGCGCACGACGCTGTCGGTGCGCGCCCAGGTGGCGCCGAGGCCCACGTCCACCCCCTGATAGCCGCTCCCCTGGCCCTGGCGCAGGTAGACCCCGGAGAGGTGGAAGGCTTCCCCGCCCTCCATTTGCACCCGGTAGTGCTTGAGCCGGGCATCGACCCCGAGGGAGACCTCCACCAGGGCGTTGGTGCAGTAGGGGCCGGCCCCCACCCCCAGGTAGCGCTCGATGAGGCTGGCCTGGGCCCCCGCGCCCAGCACCACCAGGTGGCGCGGCTGGGCCACCCGCGGGCCCTCGGTGGGCACCGAGAGATGGATGAGCTCCAGAGGACGATCGAGGATCGTTCCCGGCTCCAGGATCAGCACCAGGCCGTCGTCGAATCCGGCCGTGTTGAGGGCCGCGAAGACGTGGGCCCTTTCCCCGACGACCCCGTTGAGGCGCCCTTCCAGCGTCCCCGGGTCGGTGGCGAGGATCTCCCGCAGGCTGCCCACGCGGATCCCCGCAGGCAGGACAGGACCCTGGGAGAGACCGGGCAGCCAGCAACCGTTGACCAGCACCACCCGGTGGGCGTCGAGCCCCGGGACCAGGTGCACGCCGAGCTCCGCCACGCCGATCCCACCGATGGGGTCCGCCACGCGCACGAAGGATCCCTCCGTCAGCGCCCGCAGCCCCGTGTAGCGCCAGCCCTCTTCCTTCGCGGTGGGGATGCCCAGGGCGCCTACCCGACCCCGGGCCTGCTCGCGCTCGGCGCGGAGCCAGGGTGGGTGCGCCCCGGCCAGGGGCTCGCCCCCGGGGAGCCAGCCGGCGAAGGCGCTGGGGATCTCGGACAGGGTGCTCATGCGGCGGCTTCGGCGGCGACCCAGCCGTAGCCCTTCTCCTCCAGCTCCAGGGCCAGGTCCTTGCCGCCGGAGCGGATCACCCGGCCCCGGGCGAGCACGTGGACGTAGTCGGGCTCGATGTAGTCCAGGAGCCGCTGGTAGTGGGTGACGACGATCATGGAGCGCTGGGGGCCGCGCAGTGCGTTCACCCCCTCCGCCACCACCCGCAGGGCGTCGATGTCGAGGCCGGAGTCGGTCTCGTCGAGGACGGCGAGCTTGGGCTCGAGGATCGCCATCTGGAAGATCTCGTTGCGCTTCTTCTCCCCGCCGGAGAAGCCCACGTTGACCGGGCGCTTGAGCAGGCTGTCGTCAAGGTGCAGCACCTTGAGCTTCTCGCGGATCAGGCGCAGGAAGGCCACCGCGTCCAGCTCCGGCTCGCCCCGGGACTTGCGGATGGCATTGAGCGCCGCCTTGAGGAAGTAGGTGTTGTTGACCCCCGGCAGCTCCACCGGGTACTGGAAGGCCAGGAACAGACCCCGCTGAGCCCGCTCCTCGGGCTCCAGGCCGAGCAGGTCCTCCCCCTCGAAGCGCACCGAGCCGCCGGTCACCTCGTAGCCCTCGCGCCCGGCGAGGACGTGGGCGAAGGTGCTCTTGCCCGAGCCATTGGGGCCCATGATGGCGTGGATCTCCCCGGGACGGACCTCCAGGTCGATCCCCTTGAGGATCTCCTTGCCCTCCACCCTGGCCTGCAAGCCTTTCACTGACAACATCTGGAAACGTCCTCCGCGTGCCACCTGCCCGGCACAGCGCTCTTGGGTTTGAAGAAGATCAGCCCACCGCCCCTTCCAGGCTGATGCTCAGAAGCTTCTGGGCCTCCACCGCGAACTCCATGGGCAGCTCGTTGAAGACCTCCTTGCAGAAGCCGTTGACGATCATGGACACCGCGTCCTCCGCCGAGAGGCCCCGGGCGCGGCAATAGAAGAGCTGATCGTCGCTGATCTTGGAGGTGGTGGCCTCGTGCTCCAGGGTGGCGGTGGGGTTCTTGACCTCGATGTAGGGGTAGGTGTGGGCGGCGGCGCGATCCCCGATCAGCAGCGAGTCGCACTGGGTGTGGTTGCGCGCCTTCTCCGCCCGCTGGGCGATGCGCACCAGGCCCCGGTAGGCCTGCTGGCCGTGGCCCGCGGAGATCCCTTTGGAGACGATGGTGGAGCGGGTGTTGCGGCCCAGATGGATCATCTTGGTGCCGGTATCCGCCTGCTGGCGACCCTTGGTCACCGCCACCGAGTAGAACTCCCCCACCGAGTCGTCGCCACGCAGGATGCAGCTCGGATACTTCCAGGTGATGGCCGAGCCCGTCTCCACCTGGGTCCAGGAGATCTTGGAGCGGGCCCCGCGGCAATCCCCGCGCTTGGTGACGAAGTTGAAGATGCCACCGCGGCCCTCCGCGTCCCCCGGATACCAGTTCTGCACGGTGGAGTACTTGATCTCCGCCCCCTCCAGCGCGATCAGCTCCACCACCGCCGCGTGGAGCTGGTTCTCGTCGCGCATAGGGGCGGTGCAGCCCTCCAGGTAGCTCACGTAGCTCCCCTCTTCGGCGACGATGAGGGTGCGCTCGAACTGGCCGGTGTTCTTGGCGTTGATGCGGAAGTAGGTGCTGAGCTCCATGGGGCAGCGCACGCCCTTGGGGACGTAGACGAAGGTGCCGTCGCTGAACACCGCCGCGTTGAGGGCGGCGTAGAAGTTATCCGTGTGGGGTACCACCGAGCCCAGGTACTGGCGCACCAGCTCCGGGTGGCTGTGCACCGCCTCGGAGATGGCGCAGAAGATCACCCCGGCCTCGGCGAGCTTCTCCCGGAAGGTGGTGGCCACCGAGACGCTGTCGAACACCGCATCCACCGCCACCCCCGCCAGGGCCTTCTGCTCCTCGATGGGGATGCCGAGCTTCTCATAGGTCTCCAGCAACGCCGGGTCCACCTCCTCCAGGCTCTTGGGGCCCTCCTTCTTCTTGGGGGCGGAGAAGTAGGAGATGGCCTGGAAGTCGATGGGGGGGTAGTGCACCGAGGCCCAGCGGGGCTCCGTCATGGTCAGCCAGTGGCGAAAGGCCTTGAGGCGCCAGTCGAGGACGAACTGGGGCTCCCCCTTGCGATCGGAGATGGCACGCACCACCCCCTCGTCCAGGCCGGGCGGCAGGGTCTCCGACTCGATCTCGGTGACGAAGCCGTGCTCGTAGTCCGATCGGACCAGGTCTTCGACGGCGGGCGCCCCGTTCATACACACTGACTCCAGGATATTCCGACCAATTATATAGGAAAGGAGTATGAGACTCCCCTAATGAGTTTCAACACCCGAGTTGCTGTGGGTTGAGGGCCCGGCGCTCTCCACCAGCCGGGCCGGGCGCCTCTCCGCGGCCGTTCAGGGCTGGTGCAAGACCGGGGGGGCGTCGTTCAGTCGGGCCCCGAGCCGCCGTCCTTGCGGTAGCGCCGGGGCAGGAGCTCGGCGGCGACCACCACCTCGGGACCCTGCTCCCCCGGCATCAGCACCCGCGCCTGGGGGGCATAGTCCGCCAGCATCTCCCGGCAGGCCCCGCAGGGGGCCACCACCCGGCCCGCCTGGTTCACCGCGACGATGGTCTCGATGCCCGGGTCACCCTCGGCGATGGCCATGCCGATGGCCACCGCCTCGGCACAGACCGCCATGCGCCCAACGCGGGTATCCAGGCTCACCGCCGCGTGCACGCTTCCCGCCTGGGTGCGCAGGGCCGCGCCGATCTCGTGGTGATCGGTGCGGTAGCGCGCCTGCAGCAGCCGATGGGCGGCGCTGATCAGGGCCAGGTCCTCTGGGGCACAGGCCCCGGCCGGGCATGCACGGGGGGATGGGTTCATGGGCGGATCGGCGGGACAGGATCGAGAAAAAAGGATCGCACAGACCGCCCGGCGAGAACATGCCGGCGCTCAGGTCCCCCAGGAGTCGCTACAGGGGGCCGCGGTGCCTAAACTTGTCAAGGTAAGGCGAGGGTACGACCCCGGCGGCCCCGTAGTCGGGCGCTGCCCCTGGCCGACCGCCTCCCCGTGCCGCACCTCACCAAGGGGGATGCCCATGTCTCCGACCCTTCTGCTCCGCCTCGGCCTTGCCGCCCTGCTCGCGAGCGCACCGGTCTCGGCCGAGACCATCTACCGCTGGGTGGACAAGGATGGGTCCGTCAGCTTCTCCTCCTCTCCACCACCCGGGATGCCCAAGGACCGGCTCAACGAGGTGGAGGTGGATCCCGGCCCCCCGGCCGCGCAGCAGCAGGCGGCGGACGATCGGGTGCGCCAGATCCAGGGCGCCGCCGACCGCATGCAGGAGGAGCGGCAGCTAGCGAAACAGGGTCGGGTGGAACGGCTGGCCCAGGCCGAGGACGAGGTGAGGCAGGCCCAGGCGGTTCTCGCCCGCGCCCAGGTGCAGACCCCGGAGGATTGGCAGACCATCGCCGGCACCGGGGGCCGCTACCTCAAGCCCAGCTATTACGACCGGGTACGCGCGGCCCAGGAGACCCTGGCCAGGGCCCAGGAGCGGCTCGCCAAGGCCCAGCGGGAAGCCCGCTGAGAGGGTGGCTCAGGGGGCTGCCCGCCCACGCCAGCAGCGCCAGGGGGAGAGCCCGTAGTCCCAGAGGGCGACGACCAGGGCGGCCGCCCCGAGGGTCCGCACCAACCCGCTCGCCGCGGGATAAGGAACGCCCTTGGGCAGCATGAGGGCCAGGAAGAGCGCGGCGGCGCCCACCAGCAGAAGGTGCCCCCCTGGTTGCACCCCCCAGGGCCAGCGCCGGGAGCCCGCCGTCCCGAGCCAGGCCGCGGCGAAGCCGCCGGCGAGTCCCGCGAGCACATCCACCGGCCAGTGCGCACCCACCACCACCCGGCTCAGGCCGACCTCCAGCGCCAGCACCCACAGGGCGAGCCGCAGATTGCGATCCCGGGTGAAGCAGAAGCCCACGCCACAGACCAGGGCGGCGGTGAGGCTGTGGCCCGAGGGGAAGCTGCCTCGCTGATAGGCCGGACCGATGAGGTTGAATGCGTCCGCCGCGAGCACCGCGGGGGGACGCGCCGCATCCACCAGGGGCTTGAGCCCCCGGCTGTAGAGGGCCCCGAGCAACCCCCCCAGGGCCAGGGCCCAGAGGAGCCGCGGCTGGCGCCGGGCGCACAGCAGGGCGACGGCCACCGCCACCCGCTCGTCCCCGAGCACTGTCACCCACTGCCAGGGCCATTGGGGCTCGGCGGCACCCAGGGCATTGAGGGCGCCGAACCCGGCGTGGTAGCCGCCGATCGCGAACAGGCCGAGCGCGAGGAGCGCCAAGACCGCCGCCCACAAGCCGAGGCCCCAGTCTAGAAAAGGAGCCGGGGCCCTCGCCAGCCCCAGGCGCAGGTCCGCCCACCAGAAGCGGGTCAAGCCCTCAGCCACCACCGCCCCTTACCCGCAGCAGGGCAACCGCGCCGCGCCGGTAGATCAGCTCCCGATCGAGGTGGGGGTAGTCCTGGGCGAAGCGCTCGATCTTGTCGATGCGCAGGAACACCAGATCCCCGGGCACCGGGTCACGGGTGGGCGTGATCGCCTCGCGATAGAGGCTGAAGCTCGGCATGCTGGTGCGATAGACCAGGGTCGGCAGGCCGCTTTCCCGGGCGATCCCCGCGGCCTCCTTCACCGGCCCCTGCAGGGCCTCCAGCACCCGCGGGGCCACCACCCCGGAGACCACCGCGGTCTGGAGGAACCCCGCGAGCAGCAGCCCCTGCCAGACAGGAAGACCCCGCCAGAGGGCGAGAGCGACCAGCGACCCGAGACCCAGGCCGATCGCAAGACGGTAGTCCCCCCCCAGGAGCCGCTGCCCCTCGGCGATCAGGGCGAGCTGCTCGGGCCTGCTCAGGCGCTGCGCCACCAGGGCCAGTACCTCGGGAAGCCCCAGCAGGAGCGCCAGGAGGATGAAGGGCGGAAGGAATGCCAGCCAGCGGTTGCGCAGCCAGTCCCGGTGGCGGGCCATCAGCAGAAAGAGGGGCGTGGCCCCGTAGAGGGCATAGTGGGGCAACTGGGTGCCGGAGAAGGAGAAGAACAGCACCACCGCGAAGAACCACAGCCAAAGGAAGCGATCGAAGGGGTCCCGCAGCCCCTGGGGCAGCCCCGGCAGCAGGCTGAGGAACCAGCCCGTGAAGGGCAGGAGGATCAGGGGTACGGCCACCGCGTAGTACAGAGGAAAGCCACGGTGGCCGTGGATCGCATCCTCGTAGCGGCCCAGGTTGTGGTGCAGGTAGAAGCTCTCGAAGAAGCCGGTGCCGCTGTCGAGGTAGATCGCCAGATGCCAGGGCACCACCAGCGCAAGGAACAACAGCCACCCCAGGGGATCGAGGATGGCCCCCAGCCATTCGCGGAAGCGGCGCAGACTCATGAAGTACAGGAGGCTGATCAAGAAGGGGAAAAACACCGCCACCGGCCCCTTGGTGAGGAACCCGAGCCCCATCCAGAGATAGACCCGTCGCAAGACCCGGGGCGAGGGGGCCTCGGCGAAACAGCAGATGTCGAGCAGGCTCAGGGCGAGCCAGAGGTTCAGCACCGCATCCGCCGTGGCGGCCTTGGCGATGATCCCCACCTGCAGGCTCGTGGCCATCAGCAGCACGGCCACCGTCGCCCCGGTGGCATCGAGACGGGGGCGGGCGAAGCGGTAGATGGCCCAGGCCCAGAGGCTGGCGGCGAGGGCGGAGGGCAGCCGCAGGGAGAGCTCATCGAGCCCACCCAGCTTCACCGAGAGGGCCTGGAGCCAGTAGATCAACACCGGCTTGTCGTAGCGGGGCTCCCCGTCGCGGTAGGGGGTGATGAAGTTGCCGCTCGCCAGCATCTCCCGGGTGGCCTCGCTGAAGGCCCCCTCGTCGAGGTCGTAGAGGGGTAGGTCACCGAGGTTCCAGAAGAAGGCAAGGACGATCCCCAGCCCGATGAGGGCGATGGCGACCCCTGGCCGCACCGAGCGGGAACCCGCGCCGCTCACGGGGCCTCGCCTGGGGGGACGGTCTTCCAGGCCGCGGTGGCCGGATCGCTCTGCCAGGCGATGCTGTGGTGGGACTGGGCGCTCGACTCGAAGAAGGTGCGGCTCAGCAGCTCCGCCAGCACCCCCGTGGTCAGGAGCTGGATCGAGGCGATACAGAGCAGGATGCCGACGAAAAGCAGGGGCCGATGTCCGATGTCCTCGCCATAACCGAACTTGAGCAGGCCCAGATAGCCCATCACCAGGGTGCCCAGGGCCCCGAGCACCAGCCCGATGGCCCCGAAAAAGTGCCCCGGTCGCGCTCGGTAGCGGAGGAAGAAGAAGGCGGCGAGCAGGTCGAGCAGCACCCGGAAGGTGCGGGAGAGGCCGTACTTGGAGCGGCCGAGCGCCCGCGCCCGGTGGCTCACCGGCGTCTCGCCGATCCGCGCCGGCGAGGTAACGCCCGCCACCCACACGGGGATGAAGCGGTGCATCTCGCCGAACAGGCGCACCGCCTTGATCACCTCGGCGCGGTAGACCTTGAGGCTGCAGCCATAGTCGTGCAGACGCACCCCCGTGACCCACCCGATCAGGGCGTTGGCGATGCGCGAGGGCAGCCTCCTCAGTAGCAGGGCGTCGTGACGCTGCTGGCGCCAACCTTGCAGGAGGTCCAGGTCCCGCGCCTCGAGCTCCTGGACCAGCCGCGGGATGTCCGCGGGGTCGTTCTGCAGGTCCCCATCCAGGGTGGCGATCAGCTCACCCCGCGCCGCATCGATGCCCGCCTGCATGGCGGCGGTCTGGCCGAAGTTCCGCCGCAGCCGCAGCACCCGCACGTGGGGTCCGTAAACCTGGGCGAGCTCCGCCAGCCGAGCACCGGTGCCGTCGCTGCTGCCATCGTCCACGCACAGGACCTCCCAGGGGCCGCTGTAGGCGGCGAGCCCTTCGTGAACGCGCCGCAACAAGGGCTCCGCATTGTCCTTCTCCTGAAACAGGGGGATGACCACCGACAGGGATGGCTGGGGAGCGGGGCCGGGAGCAGCGGAGGACATGGTGGCAGCGCGGGCGAAGGCGGGGCTCGGAAGCCGGTGACGGGGCTCGGGGGCGGGCCGGCCGACTCGGCCCTGATCAACCCCCACGAGCGAGTGAGCTTGCCACAACCTCGGGCAGTTCCCAAGCCAGGTATCCCCCGCACGAGGTCCGCCGCCGGACCTTGCCCCACCCAATGCCGGGTCGCGGCGTTGCTCGCCGCAACCCCCACCAGCGCCGCGGATTTGACTTATGGTCAATTGTTACCTTTAATCGAGGTGTTTCCGCCCCGTCGCACTGGCGGGCAGGGATCGCCCAACCCCCATCTCTAGCAGCCGAAGGCAGGCGCGGGACCAGGCCGACCAACAACCCAGCAAGGGCCCTGGGGATGGCCGCGGCGCCCTGTGCGGTGGCGCGGCACCAACAAGAAACGAGGGGGACGATGGAGGAGCACACCCAGGTCGCGGACCTAGCGCCGCGAGCCCAGATCATTGACGAGCACATCGTCGAGATCGTCAGCGATTCCGGCGAGGGCGCGCAAAAGGCCGGCGAGACCTTCGGCACCCTCTCGGCAAAGATGGGTAACGGGGTCTGGACGGTGCAGATCATCCCCGCCGAGATCCAGCCCCCCGCCCGCTCCCCCGCGGGCGCCAGCGGTATCCGTATCCGCCTCGCCTCCCGCAACGTCACCAACATGGGCGACGAGGCGGACCTGGTGGTGGCCTTCAACGAGCAGGTGCTCTACTCGCGCATCGCCAACGGGGCCTACAAACCGGGGACGGTGGTGCTGCTGGAGGACAAGTGGCGCGACGACCTGGTCCCCGAGATCCGCGAGCAGTACTCCAAGGCGGTGGCGGAGTACCGGGACAACGGCCTGGTGGTGCACGAGCTGCCCATCGAGAAGGCCTGCCTCGCGGTCACCGACAACCCGCGCCAGGGCAAGAACATGTTCGTCCTGGGCATGCTGTGCCGCATCTATTCCCGGGACCACGAGCGGGCCCGAATCGAGATCGGCAATACCTTCAAGCGCAAGGGCGACAAAGTCATCGCCCTCAACCAGGCCCTGTTCGACGCGGGCTACGCCTTCGCCCGGGAGCAGCTGGCGATCCACTTCGAGGTGCCGCCCCGGCCCGAGACGGAGACCAAGGGCAAGCGCTTCATCGTCACCGACGGCAACGAGGCCCTGGCCCTGGGGGTGATGGCCGCGGGGATCGAGCTGGTAGCCATGTACCCCATCACGCCCGCCACCTCCGCCTCCCATTACCTGGCGGAGGTTTTCCACCGGGTGGGGGGCTTCGTGCACCAGGCGGAGGACGAGATCGCCGCCATGGGCTTCGCCATCGGGGCCTCCTATGCGGGCAAGACCGCCTGCACCATCACCTCGGGGCCGGGACTCGCCCTGAAGACCGAGCTGCTGGGGCTCGCGGTGATGGCCGAGGTGCCCCTGGTGCTGGCGGTGGTGCAGCGGGGCGGACCCGCCACCGGGCTCCCCACCAAGGTGGAGCAGGGGGATCTGCTCACCAGCCTGTTCGGGGCGCCGGGGGACGCCCCCAAGGTGGTGATCGCCGCCGCCACCATCGAGGAGTGCCTGCACTTCGTCATCATGGCGAGGCGCCTCGCGGAGACCTTCCGCACCCCGGTGCTACTGCTGACCGACGCCAACCTGGCCACCGGGGTGCAGCCCTACCTGCGACCGGAGCCCACCAGCGATTGGCTCGCCCCGCCCATCGACCAGTCGGAATGGGACGAGGCCATCGCCCCCTACCACTGGGACCCGGAGACCGGGCTTTCCCCGCGGCCGATCCCCGGCATGCCCGGCGGTCAGTACGTCCTCACCGGCCTGGCCCACACCAGCCGCAGCAAGGTGGCCTACGACTCGGAGTCCAATCAGAAGGGATGCGCCATGCGCAGCCGCAAGCTGGCGGCCCTGGCGAGCACCCTCAAGCCCCCCAAGGTCCACGGGGATTCCAAAGGGGACCTGCTGGTGGTGGGCTGGGGGTCGACGCTGGGGGCCATCGAAGAGGCGGTGGACCGGGCCCGCGCCCAGGGCCACCGGGTCTCCTCCCTGCAGCTGCGCTTCCTCTCCCCCCTGGAGCCGGGGCTCAAGGACATCTTCCAGGGCTTCCGCAAGGTCATGACCCTGGAGATCAACTACAGCGATGACCCGGCCGCACCCCTGCTCACCCCGGAGATCCGCCGCTACGCCCAGCTCGCCTTTCTGCTCCGGGCACACACCCGCATGGACATCGACTGCTGGTCGGTGGTGCTCGGCCATCCGCTCCAGCCGGGGATGATCCACCGGGTCCTGCTGGAGCGCCTCGAAGCCCTGAGCCAAGGGGGGAGCCACTGATGTTCGGATTGCAGGCAGATTGGTCCCTGGAGGTCTTCGAGCGCTACTTCACCATCGGGGACTACGCCGGCGGCGAGGCCCGCTGGTGTCCCGGCTGCGGCGACCACGGGGTGCTGACGGCGGTGCAGCGGCTGATGCGCGACGAGCAGATGATCCCGGAGAAGACGGTGGCCGTCTCGGGCATCGGCTGCTCGAGCCGCATGCCCCACTACCTGGGGACCTACGGCTTCCACGGGCTCCACGGTCGGGCGCTGCCCATCGCCTGCGGCATCAAGTCCCGGCGCCCGGAGCTGGATGTCTGGGTGGCCACCGGGGACGGGGACTGCTTCTCCATTGGGGCCGCCCACTGGGTGCATGGCATCCGTTACAACATGGACCTGGTGGTGATGGCCTTCGACAATGCCATCTACGGCCTCACCAAGGCCCAGACGTCGCCCACCAGCCCCCTGGGGTTCAAGACCAACACCCATCCGGGCGGGGCGATCATCGCCCCCATGAACCCCCTCACGGTGACCCTGGGCATCACCAACGTCTCCTTCGTGGCCCAGGTGGTGGACTGGAATCCGCCGATGCTCTACGAGGCCCTCAAGGCCGCCCACCGCCACCGGGGCACGGGCTTCGTGCGCATCATCCAGCGTTGCCCCGTCTACGCCGATTCGGTCAGCAAGGCCCTCCAGGCCGATCCCTCCCGCTTCGTGCTGCTCGAGCACGAGCAGGGACTTCGCCTCGACAAGAGCGTGCAGCGACAGTTTCCCAATCGGGTCAGCCACGATCCGTCCAACCTGGTGCGGGCCTTCGAGCTGGCCCGGGACCCGAGCCACCTGCCCCTGGGACTCCTTTACCACGACCCCCAGGCGCCCTGCTACGAAGACTTCTCCAGCCGTGGCATGGACATGACACCTGAGCAGAAGCTCAAGGCCTTCGGCGCCCTCCTGGACACGGTCACCATCTGACCATGCCGGGGCAATCAGGGGTGGGCGGCGGACCAAAAGCGCAGCCGAGGGGGGCGAGACCAGCATGACGATCAGAGCCAGAGGCGCCGAGGGACCCAGGACCCAGCTCCTGCGGGCCCGCTCCGAGCGGATCCCCGCCCTGCCGGTGGTGGTCAAGGACGCCAAGACCACCCGCGAGCTGATGTTTACCCTGCGCCATTTCCACCTGGGAGACCCCAGTGCCAAGGAGCAGCTCGAAGCAGTGGGCGACGACGTCCTCCCCGCCCTGCTCGATGCCTTCCGGGACACCTCGCGGCTGCGCTACGACTACCCCCTTTTCCTGTTCCCGCCCACCTCCGACGACGACACCCAGACCCCTGAGCAGCTCGCCGAGCCCCTGTCCCAGTGGCTCACGGGGGCCGTGGCTGGCTTTGCGCCCGGCGAGGAGGCGGCCCGCATCCTCAAGGACCATCTGCCCTGGATCGAGCACTGGGCCCGCCAGCGCCTGGCCTCCGTCGAAGGGACGACCCCGGCGGCGCCGGTGCTGGGGGAGGCGGGCCAGGCCCTGCGGGGACACCTGGGCCTGGCCCAGGCCAGCGCCAAGCGCCTGGCGGAAGACCTCGACCGCCTGGCGGCCGCCGTACCGGCGGGCGCCATGCTGCTCGGCTACAGCCGCTACTCGGCCATTCACCTGCTGGTGCACGCCATCCGCTGCCGGGCCATTCCCCGGCGCGCCCGCTTCCGCACCCAGATCGAGGCCTGTATCCGCGGCCTCAAGGCCCTGCTGGAGATCGAGTGGACCAAGTCAGACGAGTCCATCGAGCCCCGCATGGCGCGCGACAGCGTCGGGCCCGCGGGCGGCCACTTCGATCC
>CAZFHV010000041.1:0-20381 GCA_964519095.1 uncultured Chromatiaceae bacterium
GTTGTTGAGGGTCACCGGTGAGAGCACCACCGGGACCGCCGAGGAGGTGGCGGCCGCCCGTGACAGCCGCACCTTGTTGAGGTCCGAGCAGAGCAGGTCGAAGTCGTTCTGAAAGAAGGCCAACCGCGAGCCGGTCGAGAGGTCTGTCCCGGTGGCAACGGCGACCGGCGCCTGCTTCTCGAGCAGGTCCGCAAAGGTGGCCCCTTCGAAGAGGATCTCGTCGTAGTACGCCGCGGCCAGCTCGGAGCGCCCGGCGCTGCCCCCGATGTAGTCTGGCCAGTAGAGCGGATTGAGGGCCCGCGCCGAGAGGGTGCCCTGCACGTCGCGCTTGAGAAAGCGCTCCTCGTACTCGGAGAACAGCCGCTCCCCATGGAGCGCATAGGCAAGGGCCGTGAAGCTCCCGCCCGACACACCGGTGATGAGGTCCACCTCGTCGATCAGACGCCGGCGCTGGCCATCCACCACCACCGGGGTGCGGCGCAGCTCCTCCAGCACCCCATAGGAGAAGGCCGCGGCTCGGGTGCCGCCACCGGAGAAGGAGAGCACGAACAGGGTGTGGGGGTCGTTGTTCTGACGCTTGGGAATCAGCAGGAAAGGCCGGTAGCCGGCTTGGGGGTCCACCTGGGCGATGGGCTCGTTGATGGGTCGGCTGGCGCAACCGGCCAATGCCGAGACGACCAGGAGAGGGGCGATCCGGTGGACCAGGCGCATGGCTAGAGACCCAGGAGTGCGAGGGAAAGGATGAGGAGCGGCCGCCGAATAGGGCGAGCCGCGCCGCGGTATGCGTGCGACAGCGACGCACCGCTCACAGCCCACCCCCCCAGCGGTATTGCCAGGCGATCCCGGCCAGGTCGAAGCTGTTGCCGGTGCGCGCCGCCACCCCGCTGCTGGCGTAGAGCTTGATCGAGTTGTAGCGATCCAGGGGAAGGGCCAGGGTGCCACCCAGGCGCCAATTCTTCTGGAGGTTATCGCCGCACACCCCGTTGAGGCAGGTGCGGCCACCGGTGAAATAGGTGGCGTCCAGGGAGCCCCAGACACCGATACTCGAGCTATAGATCAAGTGGCCTTCCAGCGAATAGACGGGGTCCTGGGAGCGGTGGTTGCCGCCGTAGAAGTCGTCGTTGTCGGTGAAGAAGCGCACCCCCGCCGTCCCCTCCAGGGTCAAGGGACCGAGGGCCTTGGACAGGCCCAGCTCGGGTTTGAAGGACCAGCGATTGGTACCGATGTTCACTAGCTTGGTGTCGTCGTACTGTCCCAGGGGCGCGGTCACCTGCAGGCTGGCACCGAGGATGAGATCCTGTCGGTAGCTGGCGTATTCCGCAAGCGGCAGGGCGGGGGCACCGTAGAGATTGACCGAGAGCTTGGCGATCGGGTCGGCCAGCCCGGCGACCTCCCGCTCCACCGGTTGCCCGGCGTAATCCGCGCTCCCGCTCAGGGACGTCACCGGAAGGATGAGGTTGAGCTTGGCGGATTGGCCCCACAGGTCCAGCACCCGCCCGTAGCCCAAGACGGCGCTCGATGTCTCCAGGTGGGGCCGGCTGATCGGCAGCGCCGTTTCCTGGGGCACCCCTCCCCGCGTATAGGCATAGCCCACCACCAGGAAGTTGAGGTCCACCGGCGCATTGGCGTAGGCGCGCGGCTCCATCTCCTGGGCGCGGCAGAGTGGCAGGCTGGCCACGGCCAGCCCCAGGGCGGCGACCCGGCGAGACCAGACAGTCACCGGCTCACCGCACTGGGGAAAGCCTGCCGAGCCCGACCCCTGCGCAGGACGGGATTCGGCCGCACGGCGTCAAACCCCCTAGAACTTCCAGCTGTAGTAGGCGGCGGCGAAGAGGGTCCCGATATTATCGTAGGAGCCCACGACGTTGCCGCGGCCGCCGAGAGCCACCGGCTTGCCCTTGTTGTCCACATCGAGGTTGCCCGAATAGATATACTCGAGGGCGAAGCCCCAGGAGGCATCCTTGCTCAAACGCTGCTCGGCCCCTGCGCCGAAGCGCCAGGCGGGCCCCACCGGCAGCAGGGGCGATACGGTCGAGCCGGGGTACATCGGTGAATCGTAGGCCATGCCGAAATTGAGCAGCCAGGGCTCGCTCAAGCGGTACTGGGCACCCAGGCCGACGTGCCAGGTGTTCTTGAAGTCGAGATCCGCGGTGAGGCTCTTGGGATTGGTGGAGTCCTCGATGCCCAACTGCACCATGCCGAACTTCGACCACTGCTGCCAGCCCACACTCCCGAGCAGGGCCCAGCGGTCGTCCACCTGGGTGAAGAGGCTGCCCATCACCTGCTGGGGGACCTTGATTCCGGCCTTGATCCGGGAGTCCAGCAGCCCACGTCTGGCCAGGATGTCGGTCATCCCCGGGCCGAGATCGGAGAACTTGGCCGCTCCCGCGAAGTCCAGCTTGACCTGGGAGCTCCAGGTCAGCCCCAGGCGGGTGCGGGGGTCGATCTCGAACAGCAGCCCCAGGTTCGCACCCACGCCCCAGTCGCCATCGTCGAGCTTGAGCTGGCCATCCCCGTGACCCGGGGCCAGGTTGTTGATGGCCACCTGGTTCTTGAGCTTGCCGTACATGAGGTTGAGGCTCGCGCCGAGGGAGAGCTGATCCGTCACCTTGTAGGCGATGGAAGGCAGGAGGGAAGCTCCCACCAGGGTGGCATCCTGGACGTAGTAGCGGCCCACCCAGTCGTCGCTGTAATCCAGGCCCAGGCCGAAGTTGCCGGTGGCGCCGAGCCCGAGCTTCAGCTCCGGGGACAGGCTGTAGGTCATGAAGCCACCGCCCCCCGGGAACCAGCCATCCGCCCCGATGCCGTGACCCCCATCCTCTGTGCCAAGCCCCGGCGAGGTCCCCGACCCCGGCGAGAACTTCAGATTGGACCAGAGCAGTTGGCCTCCGACCAGCGCCTGGTTGCCCTCCAGCCGCGTCATGCCGGCCGGGTTGGTGAGCACCGTGGAGGCATCCTGGGCGCGTGCACCGTAGCCCGCCGAGGCGAGCCCCACGTCCGCCGTTCCGACCTCGTAGAGGATGATTCCGCCCCCCGCCGCCGGTCCCGCGGCCAGCAGTCCGCCCGCGAGCAACAGCGCCGCGACGCCCTGGTGCCCTTCCCGCATCGAAACATCCCCAATCGCCATGAGATTCCCCCGTCGTAATACAGTGAATGGGATAGCTACCCAGGCCGGGCGCCTAAGGGCTGTAGCGGCACGCCGCCTCCAGGCAGGCCGCATAGCTGTTGTCCAGCTCGTCGTGGAGGATGCGCCCCTGACCCTCCACCGAACGAAGGGTCAAGTCCTTGTCCAGGACCTTGACCCGATAGGTCCAGCCCGGCGGCGGTTTGAGCCTGCCGCCGAGGTCCTGGAGATCCCCGTAGCTCAGGGCGGGATCCACGCTGGTGGCATAGGACAGCATCACCCAGGGCACGCCGTCGGGGCCCTCCAGGAAGAACACCGGCTGCCCCTTGGCGAAACCGGTGGCGGAACGGCGCACCAGCGTCGAGGCCCGGTAAGGGCCGGTGGCAAACTCTTGGCCCTGGGCGCCCTTGGGCGGATGGATCTCGCCCATCCAGCGCGCCTGCAGGCCCCCGAAGTCGCGCTCTGTGCCCAGGGACAGCTCCATCCAGTCCATCAGCCAGTACCGGGGGCCGTTCCGGAGGACGGCCAGCACCTGGAGCTGCTGTTGGATCTGCCAGGCCTCGACCGCGTTCCAGAGCACGGCCGGGCAGCTGTCGCGAGGGTTCGCACTCTGGTTGAGATCCGTGGTGTTGTAGATGGCCACCCGCAGGTCCTGGGCCAGGGCATCGCCCCCAACCAGCAGCAGCTCGCAATAGCGCAGGTCGCGCAGGTTGTCCAAACGGGTGTGGGTGGCGCCGAGCCCGTCCTCGGGCAGGCTGGCGCAGCCCGTGACCAGGGAAACCCCGATCACCAGTGCCGCCGAGGCGCCGGGGGTCCAGCGGCGATTCCCAGGTCTCGTCCCACCGCTCATCGCTTTTCCCCTTTGATTGGCAGAGGTTACAGTCTAGCGAAAAACCACCGGAGTCTAACGGTTCCCAAATCCAGGGAGCCCGGCGGCCTGTTACTTCGGGAACATGAACTGAACCTGGGTGCGAATCTGCCAGTTCGGGCCATCATCGGGGGTGACAACGTTGTAGTAACCGCCGAGCTGGACGTTCACCGGCAGCCGCCCGAGGTGGAAGATGTGCCCCACGCCGACACCCAGGGGAACGGTCCACCGACCGCCGCTGCTGGCGTCCCAGTTGACCGTGATCATCGGCGCACTATTGATGTAGGTTCCTCCGGAGAGGTTGTAGTTGGTGAAAGGCTGGATCAGGCCGTTGTTGTACGAAGGCTGATCACTATTGCCCAGGGACCAGACGTTGTTGACCAACACCCCAGAGACCCAGGGATCCCCCTTCTTCAGGTGCAGCGCCACCGCGGTAGGTCCCAGCCCCCAGTTGTTGTTCCCCAGGGCGTTTTGGTATGGGTCGGTAACTGGGCGATGGCGCCCACGCCCCAGATCCAGCCCTTGGCGTCACTCGGGGAAAGGAATGCGGAGAACTGGGTGTCCCCCAGCCCGAAGGTGGTGTCTTCACCCGGTGTCAGGGCCGGCTGCCGGATCAGGGGAAAAATGGTGCGAGTGATGAGGTTCCATTCCTTGTTCAGGCTGAAGGGGATCACCGGCTGGATGTTGAGTATGTTCTGGGTACCGTCCAGGGGCCCGTAGTTGAGATTGGTGTTGTTCTGGAACGGAATGCTGATGAGGTTGGCGATGGGGTTCTGGGCCAGCTTGGCCAGTTCCGTTTCGCTGAGCTCTGCCTGGGAGGAGGAAGCGACCAACCAACCCGCGGCGAGGACCGCCAGCCAAGCGTGCAGGCTGGCGGCTGTTCCACCGCCCTTTCGCAACTGATCTCGCATAGCTTCATGCGTTTGCATCTCCGCCCTCCTAAGTGTGGAACAGTAGCGAACCGAACAGAGTGACCGCGCGGGCGGCCGCGACACCGGGACAGTGCGGCCCTTCGATCCCGGGGAACAGGGAGGGTGGCCTGGGGTCTGGTGCTCTCCAACCGCTGCTCTCTCGACGCCCATTACCACCCCTTGGAGCGCTGAGCCTGCCACGCGCGGGCGAGCAGCACCGAAAGGAGCGCGTGCACCGCAACCGCCGGCCACAGGAGGACGCCAGTCCATTCGCCACCCACGCCCAGGTAGGCGAGATACAGGGTCGCGAGCAGGCTGTACACCAGCATGGCTCGGAGCGCCCCTGTACCGTTGCCCAGGTCCCGGCCCGGCCAGCAGGCCAGGCCGAGGGCGATCAGGCCCATACCCGCGATGCGGCTCATCACCGATCCGGCGCCGGCTACCTGGGCGCCGAACAGCAGCGAGACGACGATCTGAGGGTGCACGAGCAGGATCATGCCGGTGACCCCCTCACCCAGGGCGGCGAGCGCGAGCAACCGCTTCATCGCGTGTCCTCCCGGTCCTGGCTCCGCGCACCGCGACTGGACCGCAGGAGGGCCGCCCCGGACGGGCTCAGCGGGCCCTCGGGATTACAGGATCTTGGTATGGGCCATCGAGCGCCGTTGTGTGCCACCCTCAACTGAGATTCTCCCTAACTGAATCCGTGAAACAGGCTCAGGTCTAGCCTGGGCCCTCGGTCATGCTCGATCGACCCCTCCCGCCGAAACCCTTTTTGCGCTTCGGCGCAGCCGATCCTTCCCGCCACCTCCAGCCGCGCAATGGCGGCCCTTGGCGAACTCCCCCGCCCACCACCGGGATCGGCGGCGGGCGTCAGCCCGCACGAATCGACCACCCCAGCAGGAGGAGGCCGCTAGCGGCGATCCAGCTACCGCCCACCCGTACTGCGATTCGCGCCCAGTGGGCCCGCAACTGAACCACGAAGGCGGCCACCAGGGCGACCAGGACGAAAACGGCCGCGGCGAGCCCCACGGCGGAGACCATCGCCGCGGCGGAGAGGCCCATCCCCGTACCGTTGAGGTAGCCATGCAGGAGGCCGAGCAAGGCACAGAGTGCGGTGATCGCCCCGACGGAGAGCCTCGCGTCCGCCATCACCAACCCGCCCAGCAGCAGGAACCAGAGCGCTGCCGCGAGGGTACCGGTGCTGGCGGTGACGGCGATCAATCCAAAGAGGCTGCCCGAGAGCCAGGCCGCCGGGAGCGCGAACAGGGTCCGCCGACCGTAGGCCGGGCCGCGCAGTCCCGCCAGGAGCGCCAGGGCCAAGGCGGGCACCAGATCCTCGGGGCTGGTCAGGAAGTGCAGCAGGCCGTCGTAGAGGGGACCCATGCCGGTCGCGTTGAGGTGCGCCTGGGCCTGGCCGGAGCTCAGTACCAGGACCGCCGCGACCATGCCGCGGCCAGGGACCCCTGATGACCCCGCCGAATTCATGCCAGCAGCTTCCACGCAAAGAACACCCCGCCCGCCGCAACCGCAGTGCCGGCCGCGCGCAACAACCTCTGGCCCCAGGGCCAGCGATGGACGGTGCCGACGCCGATGCCCAAGGCGTGCAGGCAGCCAGTCGCGATCACGAAACCCATGCTGTAGAGGAGGGGGCTCTGGCCGGGTGGAAGCTCGGTACCGTGGGCATGGCCGTGGAATATGGCGAAGAATCCGACCAGCCCGGCCGCCAGGACCAGCGGCGGGCGCACCTCGAACGCGACCACCGCGCCGAGCAGGACGGCGGATGCCGCGATCCCGTATTCGATCCCAGGGACCGGCAGGCCCAGAAAGCCGAGCATGGCGCCCATCGCCATGACCAGTGGAAACGCCACTGGCAGCACCCAGATGGCGGGCGCGCCGAGCTGGGCGCCCCACAGCCCCACCGCCACCATCGCCAGCACGTGA
This sequence comes from uncultured Chromatiaceae bacterium, assembly GCA_964519095.1. Taxonomy (GTDB): domain Bacteria; phylum Pseudomonadota; class Gammaproteobacteria; order Chromatiales; family Chromatiaceae; genus JAEHCY01. Next base: position 6,845 of record CAZFHV010000041.1, read on the forward strand.
TCCAGGCCCGAGATCGGATGGAGGAACCCGGTGACGAATCCCGCCGCCTTTCCCTCCTGCACGTGCGCGAGCGCGGATGGCGAGAGTGCCGCCAGGCAAAGGCCCGCGACGCAGTAGCCTGCCAGTGTGCGTCTGCTCATCCGCCCTCCACCATGAGCACCAGGCGCTGGATGGTCCAGAACGCGCCCAGGGTGCCGACCACATAGGCGGGAAGTAGTCGCGCCGGCTCCCACCACTGGATCTCGAGCACCTCGAACGCGCGCCCCATCAGCAGGACGAGAGCGACGAACGCGAGCTGCCCGGCTTCCACACCCAAATTGAACGTCAGGAGCGCGAGCGGGATCTCCCCCTGCGGCAAGCCGATCGTGGCGAGCCCGGTGGCGAAACCGAAACCGTGCAGCAGCCCGAACGCGAAGGCCACCACCCAGGGGTGACGGATCGTGAAGCTGGTCCCGCCACGCCAGGCGCGCAGGATCTCGGGGCCGAGGAAGAGGATGGACAACGCGATCAGCGCGTTGAGAGGGGGGGCGGGAATAGTCCCGTAGCCGAGCGTGGCGATCGCCAAGGTGATGCTGTGGGCGACGGTGAACGCGGTGATCGTCTTCACCAGCATCCAGGGCGTGCGCACGATCAGCAGCAGTCCGAGCACGAACAGCAGGTGGTCGACGCCCAGCAGGATGTGCTCGATACCCTGTGTCAGGAACACCCCCCCGGTAGCCAGGGCTCCGCGCGGCGCGGCGATCTCGATCCAAGGATGGGACGGGCGCGCCAGCTCGGTCGCGTGGGTTCCGTCGAGCCGCTCGATCCGGGCGAGCACGTCCGTGATCGTGAGCTGAAGGCCGGGGAACTCGATGCGCTTGCCCGCGAGACCATTCGGCCCGGCGTCGATCCACCGGCGCTCGAGGAGCGAATCGGTGAGCTCCTGCACGACGGGCTCCTTCAGGTTGCGCACCCCGTCCGGCAGCTTCAGCGCCACCGGCAGGCGCCTGCCCGCGAGCACCGGGGTGCGCCAGGTGACGCTGAACTGCCCGGGCGCGGTTTCCTTGAGCTCTAGGTACGCCGGCCGGGTCTCGTGGGCGTGGGCCGCCGGAACGAAAACGAATGCCGCCTCGAAGACGAGCAGCAGAAAAACGCGAAATTCGAGTCTCGAAATTCGAAGCAAACTCGAAGCCCGCAAACGACCCGGTTCAAAAAGGATCATTCGCTCTTACGCACGATCGCGCCAAAGATGTTCATCAACTCGGTCGCCTCTTGGATCAAGGCAGCGCGGGCGTTCTCGATGGTTTCCTTTCCGCCAGCATCCAACAATCGAAGCCAATACCGGCTTTCCTTCGCTTCCTTGCGCGAGATCTTGATGTGCATCACAAAGTCTCGCCTGCCCAGTGAATCGTTCGCTTCGATATAGTTCGCGCCCACCGAGCCCGAGGATCTCACGAGTTGCCTGATGTCGTCCCTGTTCGCAATCGTACGGGGAAGCGTTTTCACGAATGAGCGAACGTCCACTGCAAATCGAAACGTACGATCCTCGAGATCATACCGCTTTCCATCTTCTGTCCGCTCAGGCATCGGTTTGATTCTCGAATCTCGAATCTCGAATCTCGAATCTCGAATCTCGAATCTCGAATCTCGGATTTCGGATTTCGGATTTCGGATTTCGGTTTTCTAATCCCCAATTTCGCATTTCGAATTTCGGACTTCGAATTTCTGACTTCTGATTTCGAATTTCTGACTTCTGATTTCGAATTTCGGACTTCGAATTTCCAATTTCCGACTTACTTACCCGCTTCTCCGCCGCCCCTCACATCTTCGGGCGGCGCGGGCAGCAGCACCCGGTACTTGGCGCGCATCGCACGGTAGGCCCTCTGCCAGGCCTGGGCCTTCTGTTCGGCGAGCCAGGCGACCTTCACGTCGCCCTCTATCTCCTCGAGGGCCGGCACGCGGCCGGGGATCAGGGTGTCGACGTACACCAGGTGCCAGCCGAAGCCGGACTCGATCGGCCCCTGCCATGACCCCGGCGCAAGCTTGGCGACCGCGACCGCGAACAGCGGCCCGAACTCCTTGCCGAGGAAGTCCGGCGCGCGATCGCGGTAGTAGTCCTGGAACATGAACGGATCGGCGAGCGGGGCAGCGAGCTTCGAATCCACGGGCTGGCCGGCGAGTTTCTCGAGCGCCTTCTCCGCGTCCGCACGCGCCCGAGCGCCGCGCCGGTCGGTCGAGAAGTACAGGTGGCGGAAACTCAACCGCGGCGGCTGCGCGAAGGTCTGGCGGCGCTGATCGAACCAGGTCGTCAGCTCGGCGGGGTCCGGCTCCCGCGCGGCGGCCAGGTCCTCGGCCAGGAACTGCATCTTCTGCGCCATACGGCGCTTGACGATCTCGTCGTCCCTGTCGAGGCCCATCGCCAGCGCCTCGCGGTAGAGGATCTCCTGCTGGACCCTGTTCTCGACCAGGCGCTCGAGGTCCTGGGGCGTTGGCGGGCGCCGCCACTGGGACTGGAACAGCAAGGTAAGCTGCGCGATCTCGTCGAGCGTCAGCCGGATCTCCTTCGCCTGGGCGCTCGCCGGGCGCTCGCCCTGCGTGTAGTCATAGATACCGAACAACAAGGCGCCGATCACCAGGAACTGAATCAGCGGCTCGCGGAAGAATCGTTTCATGGCATTGACAAAGAGGCCGGCGCAGGTCGCCCTGGTGACATCGCGACCTGCGCCTCAGCACACCGAGTCCTGGGTGGGAGACGCGCCGGCCTTGAAGCCTCTTCAACGCTTCTTTTACGGGTGCACATCCGAGAACCAGGATCTCACTTCCGACCCCAGCTTCTGCAGCGCTGCATCCCCGATCGACACCAGGATCCGCCGGCGCATCGCTTCGCGCAGGTTCTGGAATTTCTGCTGCTGGTCGGGATTGAGCAGCGGCGAGATCTTCTCGTCGAAGGAGACACCGAGCTTGCGCAACGCCTCCGCCTTCTGCAGCCCGCTGAGTTTGGTGTCCTTTTTCAATTCCCCGAGCTGTTTGACCTCCGCCTCGAACATCGGGATGATTTCCTGTTTCTGCTCCTCCGTCAGCCCCAGCGCGATCGAGAACTGGTTGGCCAGTTCCGCGAGCGGGTTGATCACGATCTGCGGCGCCGGAATGATCTCGTAGTTGGCGTAGCCGAACTCGTTGCTGCGCGCGGCGTAATAGGTGTCGCCAAGCTTGTAGAGGGTATACGCGTATGGGTCCTGCGAGATCAGGGTGATCAGCTTGCCGTTGGCGATCCTGTAGGGGATGGTCACACCCTCGTAGCCGTCACGCATCGCGTTGCCGAAGCCGCTTGGGACATCCGCGTACCGGCCGACGTGGAAAACGGTCGTCTGGCCCTCGGCGGTGAAGTTCTGGCTGAACTGCTCGCCGGTGACGTTGTTGCGCACCCAGTGGGCCTTGCCGACGATGAGCGCCTCGAGCTCCGCGTCGGTGAGCGCCGTGGCGCCCTTATTGGTGAGCTCGGTGACGGTCATGCCCACCGGCGCGGCCTTGCGTGCCTCGGCCGACGGCGTGTACCAGATCGGCGAGGACCAGGCGCGCTCCTGGCCCGTGAGCGGTACGACGTCGGGCGGGGGCAGCCCGGCCTTGACCGCCTGGATCAGCGTCCAACGCGGCGTGGGAATCTCCATCACCCGCGCGTAGTAGAAGGCGTGCAGGCTCGGGTCGAACTCGGGATCGGTCCACACCGTCTTCAGCTCGACCGAGCCGGTGTCGTTGGTGTAGGTGGCATTCTCCAGGTCCACCGTGCTGCGGACGGCCGGCACCCGCCCGGTCCACTTATCGGGCTTGCGGTCGCCGGCCCAGGCGACGTCGAAGATCTTCTCGAAGCTCTGGCCGTTCTTCGTCCAGCCCTTGACTACCTGGATGCGGTCGAGATGGGCTGAGGTCGGATCCTTGACCGCCCAGACGACGAACTTCGGGGCGGTACCTTTCCCGCCTGAGGGCATCGGTGGCAGGTCGGCACCCATGGGAACGCCGCCCCCATAGGCCCGCTTGACCCAGTCGCCGCCGTTCAGGCTGTCCTTGCCGTAGCCCCAGCCGCCGAAGAAACGCACCTTGATGTGCGGGCCGCTGACGCCGAAGGTCTCCTTGCGGTACATGGCGTCCCAGAGCGAGGCGCGGGTGTTCTCCTCGGCCCAGACGCCCGTCAGCCCCGCGGGGTTCTCCAGGCGCACGTCGGCGGTCCCGAAGGCCAGGACGCCCGCCATGCGCCGGTCCAGGGTGCCGTCGATCTGGGCATGCCCACCGTAGAAGTTGTCGTGGCGATAGGGGGCGCCGGTGTTGTGCGAGTCGGAGGCGGCCCCGAAGCCGAACTTGTAGGGGTTGTAGCCACGCGTGTCCTGCATGGCGATGCCATCCTTGAGCGCCTGGCGCCCGAAGCCCCCGGCGATGTGGTCCACCCGACCCACGGTTGCCGGCAGACCGAGGAGAATGCTGGATATCTCGTAACCGGCGAACTCGTCGCTCGGCGACAGCAGCGGGTGCGTCTCCGACTGCCCCTTGATCTGCTTGATCTCGATCAGGCGCTCGTTGCGGTCGCGCGCGGCCGCCCAGGCCGCGTCGATGGGACGTCCGTTGCTGTCGACGTCGATGGGGTACATCCAGCCGTCGCTCAGGTTGGCGTTGTGCGAAATGGCGAGTAGCTCGTTGCCCGCCTTGCGCTGGCCGTCCATCCAGTTCCACAGGTCCTCCGGGTGCCAGGAGTCGAGGGCGCTGTAGGGCATTACCGGCACCTTCGCACAGTCGCGGAAGAAGATATTGCGGTGCAGGTTCCGGTTGCTGTCCTGGGAGGTGAATTCATAGGAACAGAACGCCGTGAACGTGCCCGGCTGGTTGTTCGCGTTGGCGATGTCCACGTTCTGCTTCCAGATGGAGCCGGCAACCTCGGGGCTCATGAATGCCTTGACCGGCGGTTGGCTCAGCATGTTGACCAGGTAGGTGAAGACCTTCTGGATCTCGGCCTGGTCGTTCGGGTCCTTGAGGATGAGCGGCTGCGCCTCGGGCAGCTTGGAAAGCGCCGACCCGGGCGTGTTCGCCTCCCTGGTCACGCCGACGTACTCCGAGTGGTCGGTCACGCCCATGAAGTCCATCGGCGTCTCGATCTTGATGTCGTAGCCCATCGGGTGCTTGATGGTCTGGCCCTGGGCGTACTTGTAGGCGTCGTCCGGGCCGGCGAGCCGGTTGCCCATCAACCAGGCATCCACCGACCAGCTCGTGTGGATGTGGGTCTCGCCGAAGTAGGCGTTGCGCTCGGGGTTGCTCTCCTGCGCCAGTGCTGACGCGGCAGCGAGGCTGGTCGCCAGCGCCAACGTCAGGGTTCTGCCTCGCCGTGGTCTCGGTACCATATTCTATTCCCTCCAATCTATTATATGGAAATCAACGAATTATGCCGATCCCGCTGTCGCACCCTTTCCGGTTCTGGGCTGTATGTACTATCGCGCTCGATGTCGTGAAGGACAAATATCGGTATTTCCTCCCGGGTGGGCCGCTTGGTCGTCGACCCCCCGGGAAAAACGCCAGACCCGGTGACTAATTCAGTTCCGAATCCCGGTAGTACTTGGCCCCGGTGACGCTGACTCCGACCAGGGCACCCTCGTCGCTCAACTGGTAGAGCTTTACCCCGGGGGAAACGGTCACACCCAACTGGCTACCCATCTGCTGGGTGCTGGTCTGTGCCGAGGCCACCATATTGCCGCCGAATTCCCAGCCCGAGTTGACGAACTGGTCGAAGGCCTGGTGGGTCTCGAAGACGAACACCAGCCGGAATTTCTGTACCCCGAACCCGTAGCCCGGCTGCAGCTCCACCATCTTCATGAAGGTCTCGCGCCCGCTGGGCTGCTTGACGGCGATGCCCGCTCCGCTGGCGCCGCCCATGAACAGGATCTTCATGCCGAAATTGCTGAAGACCGCATAGCCAGCGGCGCGCTCGATCTGCCGGCGGGCCCCTGGGTATTGCCCGTAGACCTGGGCCAGGGTGTCGCCAGCCATATCACGCACCGACGCACGCTGCTCCTCGATCTGATATTGGGACGGTGGGGCCGACGAGCAGGCCTGGAGGGCGAGCCCGAGGCTGAGCATCAGGGAGATCAGAAGGCTTTGGGATCGATACATAATCATTGCTCCGTTGGTTTCTGGGGACCTAGCGGTCAGATCACGAAGGGGGCCAGGCCCGCCGGTCGAGAGAGCCGCCCCAGCGGGGGCGACTTTCATTCAGGGTTAGGAATCCACCCACTTGCCCCGGGAGGGCGCTGGCGCGGGCAGGGGCCCGCGTCAGCGCCGCTGCGGATGTGGACGGCTACTTCTTCTTCGCCGCCTTGGCCGGCTCCACGGCGATGGCGAGGGCCTCGGTGTAGACCACCTGGATGTCGTCGCCGACCTTGAGGTCGCGCAGGAGGTTCTGGTCCTTGACGGTGAAGGACTGGACCTGCCCCTTCGGCCCCTGGAGCTGGACGCGACCCTTGGCCTTATCCACGGCTGTCACCTTGGCCGTCACCCGGACCTGCTCGGCCACACCGCCAGCGGGCTTGTCCCCGGGCGCCGGACCGCCGACCACCTTGACACTCTCGCCCGGTGCACCGCCGCCGCGCACGATCTCCACCGCGATCGCCTCGCGGTACTGCACCACCACAGTGTCTCCCACCTTCACCTGGTTCAGCCGCGTCACCGACGGATCGACCTTGACCTGTACCACGCCGCCCTGGGAGCCGCGCAGCGTCACCAATCGCTTGGCCTGGTCCACCGCCTCCACCTTGGCGGTGAGGGTTACCGTATCCGCCGCGACCACGGCCTGCTCCACCTGGGGGCCAGAGGTGGTGGCGGGCTTCTGGGACTCGGTCGCGCAAGCGCCCAGGGTGCCAGCGATCGCAACCGCGAGGGAAAGTTGGAGCATTCGCTTCATGACAGGGTTCTCCTACAGGATGTGAAGAAAAAGCGCCCCGGGGCCGATGTTGCCCCCGGGGCGTGGCTCGGTAGCGGGACGGGATCTACCGCCCCTGCCCGAAGGGTCAAGCGGGTGAGACCGCGGAGGAGTCCGAGGCGACAGGTGTCGAAACCCTTGACCGGGACCCCCGAACCGTTGCGGCGCCTAGTGCAACAACGCCTAAGAGGCCTCCCAATCTATCGCCTACCTGCATCCTCATGTCACTCCTACCCAATCGCCCGAGAGGTTGCCGGCTTCCTCACCGGTCCCGCCCACTTCCCCGGCGGCCGGGTGGCGAGATGCTCCGAACGGGGCCGGCGCCCCGTTCGGAGCGGACAGCGATACCCCTACCAGGGGCTCCCCACGACCCGGTAGTACACCCCGTTGGCACCGTATGAAGGCTGGAACCAGGTAGTGCCGCAGAGATAATAAGTGCTACCGCCGACGCTGTTCTGGGTGCAGCCCCCGGGGAGGGTCGCGTAGTTGGTACCCATCACATAGGTCGCGGGGGCGCCGGTGACAACGGTGACGTTGGTAGCGCTGGTGCTGGCCGCAGCGGCTCCGGCCGCGGCCCCCACGACCGCGCCAGCGGCTGCCGCGCAGCCGTAGCAGCCCCCCGCCGAGTAATAGGGCACTGCCACCGGCGTGGCGTAGGTGGCCCCATAGGGCCCCGTATGAACGGCACCGTCCCCGTACTTGGCCTCGGTGGTGCCGCCATACACATTAGTGTGCTCCACGCCATCACCCGCTCGGCCTTCCGTGCTCCCGCCGAAAACGTTGGTGTGCTCGGTGCCTCCGCCGAAGGCGTGCTCTGTGCTACCGCCCCAGGCATTGGTGTGCTCGGTGCCCTCGCCAAAGGCGTGCTCGGTGCTGCCACCGAAGCGATTTGCGCTACGCCAGGCTGCGGCTTGGCCGGCCAACAGGGCCGCGATCAGGAAAACGGCTAGTCGAGTCAGGTTCCTGTTCATGGTGATTGCCCCCTCAGCGTGACTGGGTTGGAGAAACGGCCGGCTCGGCCGCCGACGGCTTGGCCCCGGTCAAGGGTTTGACGCCTGGAGGCACTGCCGCCGCAGGGTGCTTGAAGGCAATGCGCTTGGCGGACTTCGCCTTGTCCGATGCAAAGGTCTTCGGCGTGGTGGCGACGTCGAGCTTCCAGTTGGACAGCTCCATGTCATGGCGGAGCCGCAAGGGGTCGCTCTGATACACCGCGCGGATGCGCCGCGGCAGCTTGTCCTGCGCGCCGATCCAGATCTGGAGGAACACCTGGTCATCGGCCCAAGCCACCATGTCGGTCTTGGTGCCCCCCACCACACCGGAGGGGCCGACGTAGAAGGCCAGCTTGGCCCCCTCCGCCAGGGCCGCATAGGGGTCCGCGACGATCAGATCGGTAAAGGGATAGTAGATACCCGCCGTGTCATAGGCCGCCTTCAGTGCCGCATCCAGGGTTGGCGGTGCATCGGCCACCGCCACCAGGTTCTCGGCGGGCATGAACGCCATCATCGTCTTGCCGTCGTAGTAGAGCTCCGAGGCGGGCCCGTCGCCGGCCATCACCACCTTGAGCTTGTCGGGTCGGCGCAGGGTGACCTCATAGCGGGAGCTGTAAAGGATTGCTGGTCCCAGCCGGCTCGGGTACTCGTATCCCACCGTTGCCGTGAAGGACAGGGACTTGGCAGCGGCGAGCCGGGCGCTGGTGGCCTTGAGCAGCTCGATGGCCCGTGGCTCCAGCACCATCTTGAATTCCGATGCCGCTGGCTTGGCCGCGGGCTCGGCGGGCTTGGCTGCCTCCGGTGCGCTCTGCGCGCCGACACTCATGGCAGACAGCAGGCCGACCAGGAGCGCGAGCCCTCGCCCGCCGCGGCGGGGATGGGTCATCGGCGTCCCCAAAGCTGGTAACCTCGACATCCGAGTGGTCATGGGATCATCTCTCCTCCAAAGGTTGTGTGTAGATGGGGTTCATCGAATTCCTGTGAGGGCCCTGTCCGAGAGCCACAGGTCAAGGTCTCAGGACCTGCTGGCGCCGCTTGCCCTGCAATGCCAGTGCCGACTGATCGTGGGTGGCGGGACGGCAACGGTATCTCGGCCAGCAGCCGCAGGGCCGCTAGAGCGCTTTCTTCAGATTCTGCAGCGCCTCGGCGCAACCTACGGACAGCTCCATCTTCTGTTGCGTCAGGCACTCCTTGATCTGGCCGCCGCCCGGTTCCACGTTCGGGCAGAGCCGCTCGATGTCGGGCCTGCAATAGGCGCGGAGCATCTCGATCTCCTTGTCGAGGGCCGAAGGTTGCTGGGCGAGCGCCGGCAGGGCGGCGGATACAAGAACCAGCAAGAGGGTGTTTCTAATGCTCATCGAGGTATGTCCTCCGAGGGGGCTGATGGGATAGGTGGGTCGGATTTCGCTGCCAGGGGGGAGCATATCCCGGCGAACCTAAAAAAGGCCTCAAAAAGACTCGGTTATTCCTGGAGACCAGGCCTCGCGGTGCCCCGGCGGCCCCGGCGGGCCGCCGGCCCCGATCCGGCTATTCGCGACCCGCCGCCACCTTCTTCATGCCTTCTTCCAGCTCCTTGATCTGCGCCGGGGTCAACTGCGGTCGATCGACCTTGATCGTCAGCTTGTTGAGCTTGGCGGTGAGCGCGAATGGGGGCTTGTAGTCGGCGTCGTTCACGCCGGTCAGGGTATCGGAGCCCACATCGAAGCTTTCGTCCCATTGCAGGATCATGGGCAGGGTCTTGGGCATCGTCTTGGTGTCGACCACCTTGCCGTCGACCTTCAGCTCCCCGGTACCCGGTCGGCCGAGCCCACTGAAGTTGTTGAACGCGAGCGTCCCGGCGCCAAGACCCTCGTACTTGAAATCGAACTCCAGCACGTGGCGGCCGGGTGTCAGCGCCTCCGCGCCTTCCCACTTCAGCCTCTCGAGGTCGACCAGGTTCCACAGGAACACCGGCTTGCCCTTGAGCAGATAGAAGCCGTAGCCGGCGAAGCGCCCGCCCGAGGTGACGATCATGCCCTCGCCACCGCCCTGGGGCACCTCGATGTCGGCGGTGAAGCTGTAGGAGGCGTTCAGGAGCTCCGGCGAGTCGCCCTGCGGAAGACCCGTCATCGGCCGCGTGTAGACGAACTCCGTCCGCCCCGCCGTGATATTGGGCCGTGGTGCGACGATTCGTGCCGCCACAGAGGCATCCAGCGGGAACACCTCATACTTGTGCGCCTCAGCGACGAACTTCTGCTTCAACTCCTTGACCTTATCCGGGTGCTTCGCCGCGACGTCCTCGCGCTGGTTCCAGCTCTCGTTGAGGTTGTAGAGCTGGAATACCTGGTTGTTGAGCGGGTCGGTGTTGGCCGGGCCGAAGGCCTCCCAGGGCGCACGATTGACCTTGGTGCTGAGCAGCCAGCCCTCATCGTAGAGCGCCCACTGGCCCATCATCTCGAAGTACTGGGTCTTGTGGCGCGACGGCTCCTTGGCGTTCTTGGCGTCGAAGGTATAGAGGAAGCTGGTGCCCTCGATGGGCGCCTGCTTGATGCCGTCGACCACCTCGGGCGCACGGATCCCAGCGGCCTCGAGAATGGTCGGCACCACGTCGATCACGTGGATAAACTGCTCGCGCAAGGCCCCCTTGTCTTTGATACGCGCCGGCCAGGACACCGCCATGTTCTGGTTGATGCCGCCGAGCCTGGACGCATTCTGCTTGAACCAGTCGAAGGGGGTGTCGAAGGCCCAGGACCAGCCCGCCGACATGTGGTTGTAGGTGTACTGCGTGCCCCAGACGTCGTAGAACTTCATCTGCACATCGGCCGGCAGCATGTTGAGCCCGTTGAAGAAGGCCACCTCGTTCGGTGTGCCCAGGGGGCCACCCTCCGCGCTGGTGCCATTGTCGCCGTTGATGTAGATCACCAGCGTGTTGTCCAGCTTGCCGAGGTCCTTGAAGGCCTGAATCACGCGGCCGATCTCGTGGTCGCTGTAGGCAGCGTAGGCGGCGAACACCTCCACCTGGCGGATGAACAGTTTCTTCTCCTCCGCGCTGAGCTGATCCCAGGGCTTGAGGACGTCATTGGGCCAGGGCGTCAACTTCGAATCCTTGGGGATCACCCCGAGCCGCTTCTGGTTCTCGAAGATGCGCTCGCGAAGCTTCTCGTAGCCGTCGTCGAAGAGGTGCATGGCGCTGATCTTGTCCAACCATTCCTTGGTGGGATGGTGCGGCGCGTGGGTGGCGCCCGGCGCGTACTTAATGAAGATCGGCTTGCTCGGGTCGGTCTGATGCATCCGCGTCATGTAGTCGATCGCATCGTCCGCCATCGCGGTGACCAGGTTCCAACTCCCCTCCTGGCCCCTAAAGGGGTAGATCTGGGTGGTGTTACGGAACAGGTTCGGCTCCCACTGGTTGGCGTCGCCGCCGACGAAGCCGTAGAAATACTCGAAGCCCATGCCGGTGGGCCACTGGTCGAAGGGGCCGACCTGGCTGGCGGCGAAGGCCGGGGTGTTGTGGTCCTTGCCGAACCAGGAGGTCGAGTAGCCGTTGTCCTTGAGGATGCGCCCGACGGTGGCCTTGTCCTTGCCGATGATGCTGTTGTAGCCCGGGAAGCCGGTGGACTGCTCGGAGATGACCCCGAAGCCGACCGAATGGTGGTTACGCCCGGTTATCAGCGCGGCGCGCGTCGGCGAGCAGAGTGCGGTGGAGAAGACGCGGTTGTAGCGCAACCCCTCGTTGGCGATGCTGTCCATGGTCGGTGTGGGGATCACCCCACCGAAGGTGCTGGGAACGCCGAAGCCGGCATCGTCCGTGATGATCAAGAGCACATTGGGCGCCTGCGCCGGCGGCACGATGCGCGGGGCCCACCAATATTTGGACTGAAGGGCGTCGTTCTTGATCACGCCGCCAAATTTCGGGTCGGGCGCTGGGAGCTGCTCGCCGCTGATAGTGGTGGTGGCGCTCGGCGAGCCTAGCACGCCGGTTACCTGTTGGGCCGGCACCGGTACTGCGGCCCCCAGCCAAAGCACCGCCCCGAGGGTGGATAGGGACAGACGCCCAAAGCGATTCGAGATCACCTCTAATTCCTCCTTAGCGTTTTCTAGAAAAACGGCACTTCATTGGTCCCTCGGTTCTTTGCGATCCATCGCAATTCGACTGCATAGAGTGAAATCAAGCGGACCATTGACTGATCAAGGACCCCCGACCATCGCAGTCTCGACCGAGGAGCGCTCTCTTGTGCGCATCAGATTGGCAATTGTGGATAGCGCGGGACCGGTCTGCTTGTCATTTCGCGACAAGATCCCGGCGTCGCGCCCGTGGGCGCTCCTCATCGCGAGCGTTGGCTGGACCGCCAGATGGCGGGCGGCTGGCCGCTCCAGCGACGAAAGGCACGGGTGAGGGCCGCGGTATCGGAGTAACCGAGGCGCAGGGCAATGTCGGCCACCGCCAAGTCCGTCTCGCGCAATAACTGACTGGCAAGGGCGTGGCGGCACTGATCGCGGAGCTCCCGGTAGCTGGTCCCCTGGGCCTGGAGCTGACGGTTGAGGGTCCTGGGATGGATCGAAAACACATCGGCCACCGCCCCGAGCGTCGCGCTCTGGCACAGCAGCAGGTTACAGGTGATCCGCCGCACCTGGGCAGCCACGTCATGGCCGTCCGCTCCGGTGAGGGCCTCGATGCGCGTCAAGAGCGCCTGGTGCAGCAGCGGGTTCGCCCCGTGGAGTGGTTGGGCCAGCCACTTGGCAGAGAAGATGACTGCGGAGTGGTGGGACTCGAACCGCGGGCGGACACCGAAAAAGGCCCGATAGGGTGCGACGTCCGCGGGCCGGACCCTGGACAAGCGAACCTCCTGGGGTCGCCAGCCCGGGCCGCAGAGCTCCCGCAGGATGTTGCAGCTGATGGCCATGGCCAGGTCGTAGATCTGCGCCGTCCCCTCGATGCCTGGCTGGTAGATGGTGTAGCCGACCCGGACCTCGCGATTGCGCACATCCAAGTCCGGGATGGCCCCGCGATCGTGGAGGTGAAGGTGCAGCACCATGCTGCGCAGGGCCTGCTCCAGATTGGGCGAACAGGCCCCGAGCATCCCCACCAGCCCCAGGCCGTCGAGCCCCTCACGTTGTCCGAGCAAGAGTCCGAAATGATCGCGGCCGGTGGCCTCCGTGCAGGCGGCCAGCAATCGCCCCGCCGCGTTGAAGCTCATGGTGCTCTCTGGGTCGTCCAGAAGTCTGAGGTCGACCCCGCTTGAGGCACAGACCCCGTGCGGGTCCGCTCCCAGCTCGCGCAGGAGCCGCGGGATCCCCACCAGCGAACCCACCCTGACAAACCCATCGAGCACCGCTGCAAGCTGGGCGGAGGCCTCGGGGGGAAGGGTCCCGCGGTGGCTCGCGGGGAGGGCGGTTTCTCGGGAGCGAGTCACGGACGGGATACGGCGAGCTGGGTTGGCAACAGATGGGACAAGAAGTGTCGACCTGGGGCCTCATGCACCGAGGCTTCAGCGCGGCCCAGGCCTCGCCCAACCGCTCCCGACGATCCCCCGGCGCCCTGCCGATGGGGGCAGGGATCCGCAAGAAGAGCAAGGAGCGCGGCTAGCAGCCTGTCGGACTTGAGCCTCGCGATGACCTTCTTGGGCCGTCAAGA
>CAZFHV010000042.1:0-20104 GCA_964519095.1 uncultured Chromatiaceae bacterium
TATCTACGGCTACGCGGGGGGCGTCGCACTCGCTTCCGCTTCCGGTGCTCCTTCGCGGGATAGCCCGGCCTCCGACGGGGCTCTCGGTGACAGGGAGATGAGTCCCCGTGAAGGAAGCCTCCTCGGCGTCGAGCACGCTCTTCATCCCCCGACCCAGTGGCCGCCCGCTCTGCACCCCTCCCAGGGTAGTAGATTGCGCCTCGGTGCTCGGCGGGGGATTCGGGTACGTCGGATAGGGGCCTCCCAAGAGCTTGAGCAACAGCCACCCGCCGCACAGGCCGAGCGCCGCGAGCCCGACGAACAGCACCGCGGGCTGCGATACCTCGCCGTAACTGGCATCCTCCGCTGCAGGCCCTGCCCTTATCGCAGACTTGCTCATGGCTCCTCCTCCCGCGACCCCCTCGTCGCTTCCATTCCGAAGCTTTTTTCTATTCTTTTCTGTCCCTTAGGATCCCTTCTGGCTTCTTCCGCTCCGGCTTATTGGCCTTACCCAGACCCTCGGCTTCTGGGCGACGCAGGCCTCGCTTCCCCAGACTCCTACCTTTTCAAAAAATAATATAGCTCGCTCGCAAGCGTCTCGTTGTGATGGAGGCCACGTTTGTAGAGTGACAATCGTCAAATCCCTCGTTGCATATACGAAATGTGATGAAATGCGACATCCCGCCGATTCCTCTGGAAACCCGGTTCCTAAGGCAGGGGCCGCACGGCCAGCCGTGAGGACGCGCAATGCCAGGTCTCCCGCTACAATGACCTCCCGGCTGTTCATCCTGGGATTTGCATGGCCGCCGCGATTCGGGTTCTCTGCCTCGTCTTGCTCCTCGCCCCAGCCAGCGCGGCGGGTGCCGTCGCGGGTTGTCCCATCGCCGCACCCCTGGCCGGACCGCCGCTCGACACCGGGGGGCTGACGCTGCACTTCCGCCGCTGGCTGGAGCAGCAGGGGCTCGACCACTGGAACTTCGCCCGAGACGACCTGGAGGGCGGCAGCTTCGGGGGGCGCTATCTCGCCGAGGACCCCATCCGCCAGCAGCCGGTGATCCTCATCCACGGCAACTCCGATCGGGCGCTCGGCACCCAGGACGGGGTGCCCCTGGGCTGGGCCGCTACCCTGCGCTACCTGCTCGGTCAGGGCTATACGTTCGCCGAGCTCTACGCCACCACCTGGGGACCCGCCGATCCGGCCAAGGCCACCGAGCAGGTCCACTCCTGGGAATACCTGAGCCGCTTGCGCGCCTTCATCGAGGCGGTGCTGGCCTATACGGGGGCGGACAAGGTGGATGTGATCGCCCACTCCATGGGCGTGACCCTGGCCCGCAAGGCCATCAAGGGTGGCCCAGTGTCGGACCCCAAGACCGGGAAGACCCTCGACCTCGGGCCACCCCTGACCGGGCGGATCGACAGCTTCGTGGGCATCGCGGGGGCCAACCTGGGCCTCACAAGCTGCTTCTGGGGGACTTGGAGCTACCCCACCTGTTCGGACGAAGTGGGCTTCTTTCCCGGTTTCTCCCTGTTCGGCGGGGTGCGGGCCCTATCGGACTTCCTCGCCGAGCTCAACAGCGCCGTGGGCTTCGAGGGCGCCCACGTCTACAGCATCTGGTCGCGGGACGACCAGATCGTGGGCTTCGGTGGCCTGGTCTACGGGCGCCAGACCTCCCGCATCCCCGGCCAGGGGGGCGAGGCGGTCTTCAACGGCTATCCCTACGGCCACTTCTGCGTGCGAGACCTCACCGCACCCATGCAACTGCAGATGATCCGCAACCACCGGGTGCCCTAGACCCGCCCCGCCCGCGGCCTCAACCCAGCCATTCAACCAGGGGGAACCCCATGAAGATCACGCGACTCGAAGACTGCCCCGCCGGTGCGGTGAACATGGAGGGGGTGCGCGGGGCCACCAAGCAGGTCCCCATCGGCAAGGCGGACGGCTCGCCCACCTTCTCGGTGCGGGTGTTCACCCTCGAACCCGGCGGCCACACCCCCCACCACAGCCACGCGGCAGAGCACGTCAACTACGTCCTCGAAGGCCAGGGGGAGATCCTCACCGACGAGGGCCCCCGCCCCATCGCCCAAGGCGACTACGTGCTCATCAAGCCCCAGGAGCGCCACCAGTACCGCAATCCCTCGAGCGAGCGGCTGGTATTCCTCTGCATGGTGCCCAAAGACTACGAGTAGCCGCCTCCGCGAGGCTCGGGGGATCCATGACCTCCACCGGGGAAGAAAACCAGGCCTACCACGCCCTCGGGCCCGAGCAGGTGCTGGACGCCGTGGAAGGGGTGGGTTTCGTCACCGACGGGCGCCTGCTGGCGCTCAACAGCTACGAGAACCGGGTCTATCAGGTGGGCATCGAGGACGGGACGCCCCTGGTGGCCAAGTTCTACCGGCCGGGACGCTGGTCGGACGGGGCCATCCTGGAGGAGCACGCCTTCAGCCTGGAGTTGGCGGAGGAGGAGATCCCGGTGGTCCCACCCCTGGTCCTGGACGGGCAGACCCTCCACCGCCAGGGCCCCTACCGCTTCGCCCTCTATCCGCGCCGGGGCGGACGCACCCCGGAGCTGGATGACCCCGAGCACCTGGAGCAGCTTGGCCGCTTCCTCGGGCGGCTGCACAACGTGGGCGCGGCGCGGGCCTTCGAGCAGCGGCCGCGCCTGAGCATCGAGCACTTCGGGGCGGAGTCCGCCGAGTTCCTGCTCGGTGGGGGCTTCATCCCAGGGTACCTGGCGGGGGGCTACCGCGCCCTCTCGGGAGAGCTTCTCGCAGCCATCCGCGAGACCTTCGACCAGGCGGGTCCGCTCCAGGCCCTGCGCCTGCACGGAGACCTGCACCTGGGCAATATCCTCTGGCGCGACGAGGCCCCCCAGGTGGTGGATCTCGACGATGCCCGCACCGGACCCGCGGTGCAGGACCTCTGGATGCTGCTCTCCGGGGATCGGCGCGAGCGCGGCCTGGCGCTCGCGGACCTGCTGGAGGGCTATACCCAGTTCCGGGACTTCGATCCCCGCGAGCTCGGGCTGATCGAGTCCCTGCGCACCCTGCGGCTGATGCACTATGCGGCCTGGATCGCCCGGCGCTGGACCGACCCCGCCTTCCCCCGCACCTTCCCCTGGTTCGGCACGCCCCACTACTGGGAGGAGCACCTGGCCACCCTGGGCGAGCAGCTCAACGCCCTGCGGGAGCCGCCGCTCCTCTGGGCCTGAATGGAACCCAACCCTATCGGCGCGGGAACGGGCCCTTGCCGTTGGGCGCCACGCGGCCAGACCCCATCCCAGCGATGGCGATTCCGCCCGCAGTCGCTATCCTTGCATAAAGTGGCTGGTTGCCGGCCACACCTGCCGTTCGCCCCCCTGGGAGACCCGGAGATGAAGCGCCGAGAGTTCCTCAAGTCGTCCCTCGCCCTGCCGGCCGCCGCCACCCTGCCCAGTCCCGTTGTGGCGAAGGAGGAGAAGGCGCGGGTGCGTCGTTACCAGCGCCTGGGTCGCACCGGGATCGAGATGAGCGACATCTCCATGGGCACCGGCCAGCTCCCCGCCGCCTCCCTGGTGCTGCGCGCCCTCGACGCCGGCATCAACTACTTCGACACCGCCCCCGACTACGGGCGCGCGGAGGATTATCTGGGCGAGGCTCTGGGCAAGCACAAGGGGCGCGACAAGCTCTACATCGCCTCCAAGTACTGTCATCCGCGCGCTTACGAGGCGGGGGTGAGCCACCTGCAGGTCGGCAAGGGCAAGGCGGACTACAAGCAGGCCGTGGAGGGCAGCCTCAAGCGGCTCAACACCGATTACCTGGACGTGGTGTTCGTGCACGCCATCGGCGAGCGCGACGACTATGCCGGCGAGCGGGCGCGGCTCCTGGACGAGCAGATGCTCGCCGCCACCGCGGAGCTCAAGGCGGAGGGCAAGGTGCGCTACCTGGGGGTGTCCTCCCACGGCCCCTACCAGATGGAGCGGCTGCTTCTGGAGGCGGTCACCTCCGGGCACTTCGACCTCATCATGCCGGCCTTCAACTTCGTCAAGTTCCCGAAGGTGCCGGAGCTGCTGAAGGAGGCCCAGGCGCGGGGTGTGGGGGTCATCGCCATGAAGACCCTCGCCGGGGCCAAGGACCTGGCCCTGGATCCCAAGGGGGCCCTGTTCGAGCACGCGGCCTTCAAGTGGGTGCTGCAGCACCCCCAGGTGGCGGGGCTGGTGGTGACCATGAAGCGGGTGCAGGACCTGGAGCTCTACCTGCAGGCCTCGGGCGGGGAGTTCACCGCCGCCGACCAGCGCCTGCTGGACCGCTATGCCGCGACCTACGGGCGCGACTACTGCCGCACCGGCTGCAGCGACTGCGAGGCGAGCTGCCCCGCGGGGGTACCGGTCGCCTCGATCCTGCGCTACCAGATGTATTTCGAGAGCTACGGGGACGAGAAGCGGGCCATGACCGACTACGCCGCCCTGCCCCGCAACGCCACCGCCTGCCTCACCTGCCTCACCCAAGGCTGCACCGTCGGCTGCCCCCACGGCCTGCCGGTGGCGATGAAGCTGCGGGCGGCCCATGAGGACCTGAGCTTCGCGGCGACGGTCTAGGAGAGCGGCACCCCGCCATGAACCCCACGGCCCCCCAATCCCCCACCGCGCCCCTGGCGATCCGCCTGGCGCTCATCGCGCTCTTGCCCCTGATCCTGGTCTACCTCTATCTGGAGGGACAGGATTCCGATCCGGGCTTGTTGGAGCTGCGCCCCGCGGAGTCGCAGCTGGCCAAGGCGGTGCCGACGCGGCTCGGTGGCCTGGAGCGGACGGGAGCGGTCCGCCACTACGGGAAAGACAACCTCTACGAATACATCGATGGCCATGCGGAGTACTTCATCGGCGCCGGCTTCCAGGGTCTGACGGTGGCCGAATACGGCAGGGACGCGGAGAATCAGCCCCAGTTGGTGGTGAATCTCTACCAGATGGACTCCCCCCTGAGCGCCTTCGGGGTGCTGGTCAACGAGGCGGGGAGCAGCGCCAGCGTGGAGTTGGGGACCCTGGGGTTCACCAGCGACCAGGGCCTCAGCTTCATCCAGGGTCCCTACTACGCCCAGTTGAGCCTGTTCGACCCGGCCCTGCCGGCCCTCGACCTGGCCCGCGCCCTGGCCACCGCCTTGCCGGCAGCGGATGGCGCCGCACTCTCATTCGGCTTTCCGCCCCTTGGGACGGTCCTGGAGACCCGCTTCGTGCGGGCGTCCTACCGGGGCCTGGCCTTCCTCAACCGGGTGATCGAGCGCAGTTTCGAGCGCAACGGCCGGGAGCTGGACGCCTTCCTCATCTCGGCAACGGCGGCCGAGGTTCAGGGCATCACCGAGGCCCTGGACCAGTTCCTCGCCGAGGAGGGCGTGGCCTCCCGCACCGAGTCCCACCGGGACCTGGCCTTCCACGCCGTGGCGGACCCCTACGAGGGTGACTGGTTCTACGTGGCCCTGCCCGGCGGCCTGCTGGGGGTGTTCTCCGCCCTGGACCCCACCCTGATGGAGGAGATCGCCCGGTTCGCCAGCACAGCCGGCCCCACGCCCACCCCTGGCGGCGGGACGCCCAGCCGGTGAGCGAGGCCCCCTCAAAGCGCCATCATCTGGTCCCGGAGACCACGCGGCGGCGCTTCCTCCAGAGCCTGGGACTCACGGTCGGGGCCGCGGCGGGCCTCAGTGCCCTGGGCTGGCTCAGCTACAGCCGGGAGCCCGTACTGCGCAGGGAAGAGCGCGTGGGGCGGCTCAAGGACTTCCGGGTGGAGCCCTCGGCGGTGCGGCCGGAGCTGGTGGTGGTGCGTGGCACCGACGTCGGGCTCATGGTGCGGACCGCCCTGGCGGAGCTCGGGGGCATGGAGCGCTTCGTCCGCAAGGGCGAGCGCGTCCTGCTCAAGCCCAACGTGGGCTGGGATCGCCAGCCCGAGCAGGCGGCCAACACCAACCCCCAGGTGGTGGGGGCCGTGGCCCGGCTGTGCCGGGAGGCCGGTGCGGCGGAGGTGTGGGTGAGCGATGTCTCCCTCAACGACCCGGCCCGCTGCTTCACCCGCTCGGGCATCCTGCGCGCCAGCCAGGAGGCCGGGGCCGAGGTGCGGCTCCCCGGCGCCCGGGATTTCCTCCCGACGGACCTCCAGGGGGAGCTGCTCAGGGTCTGGCCGGTGTCGCGCTTCTTCCACCAGGCGGACCGAGTCATCAACCTGCCGGTGGTCAAGCACCATTCCCTGTGCGGCTGCACCCTGGCCATGAAGAACTGGTACGGGGTGCTGGGGGGCCGGCGCAACCAGCTCCACCAGCGCATCCATACCTCCATCGCGGACCTGGCGGCGGCGGTTCGGCCCACCCTGACCCTCATGGATGCCACTCGGGTGCTCAAGCGCAACGGCCCCACCGGTGGCAGCCTGGACGACGTGGCCATCGAGAACACCCTGATCGCCGGGCTCGACGAGGTCGCCATCGACGCCTACAGCCTGGGCTTCCTCGACCTCGCGCCCGCGGCGGTACCCTACCTAGCCCTGGGGGAGGCCCGCGGACTGGGTCGGGTGGACTGGCGGGCCCTGCGCGTGCGGGAGGCCCAGGTGTGATGGCACGGGACCCCGCCCGGCCGGCCCGACGTCTGACCCTCGTACCCCGCCGGCTGCGCACCCTGAGGCAGATCTATGCGGCCTTCTTCCTGGTGCTGTTCGTCCTGCTGCTCCTGGTGATGGATTTCCAGGGCCTGCGGGGTTACCCCGCCTCCCTGTTCCTGGAGGTCGATCCCCTCACCGCCCTGGCGGGGTTCCTCACCAGCGGCACCTTCTATCAGGGCCTGATCGGGTCCCTGGTGATCCTGGTCCCCACCCTCTTCCTCGGCCGCTTCTTCTGCTCCTGGATCTGTCCCCTGGGGACCCTCAACCAGCTCCTGAGCTGGTTGTTCCACGGCCGCCGGCCGAGCGAGGAGTACGCCCAGAACCACTACCGCCCCAGCTTTCGCTTCAAGTACTACCTGCTGGCAGTGCTGCTGGTGCTGGCCGCCTTCGGGGCCCTGCAGATCGGGCTTTTCGACCCCATCGCCCTTTTGGCTCGCTCCTTCACCACGGCGGTGTTTCCCGCCGCCAACCAGGCCGGTGCCCCCCTCTACCTCCACCAGCCCTTCTTTCAGGGCGGGGTGCTCATCGCGGTGATCCTGCTCGGCATCCTCCTGGCCAACCGCTTCCTGACCCGCTGGTGGTGTCGGGTGGTCTGTCCCCTGGGGGCCCTTCTCGGGCTCTTTTCCCGGCGGGCGACCCTGCGCATCCAGCGCGACGTGGACCGCTGCATCGACTGCAACAAGTGCCTCAAGGGCTGTCAGGGGGGCTGCGACCCCCACGCGGAGCTGAGGGTTAGCGAGTGTCACCTCTGCATGAACTGCATCGAGGAGTGCCCCACCCAGGCCCTGCACTTCGGGTTGCCGCGGGCCCGGAGCTCCCGCCACCAGCCCCTGGACGTCAACCGGCGTCGCCTGCTCGAAACCCTGGTGGCCAGTGCCGCCCTCTTCCCCATGCTGCGCAGCTCGGTGTCCGCCGGCACCCATCCCCACCCGGGGGTGATCCGCCCGCCGGGCTCCCTGGCGGAACCGGACTTCCTCGCCCGCTGCATCAAGTGCGCCGCCTGCATGCGGGTCTGCCCCACCAACGTGCTGCAGCCGGCCCTGCTGGAGGGCGGCTTCGAGGCCCTCTGGACCCCGGTGCTGAAGAACGCCATCGGCTACTGCGAGCAGAACTGCGTGCTCTGCGGACGGGTCTGCCCCACCGGGGCCATCCGCCGTATCCCCCTCGCGGAGAAGGTGGGGGCCCCGCCCTACCCCGGTCCCATCAAGCTCGGCACCGCCTTCTACGATCAGGGGCGCTGCCTGCCCTGGGCCATGCACACCGAGTGCATCGTCTGCGAGGAGATGTGCCCCACCTCCCCCAAGGCCATCTGGTTCAAGACGGCGGAGGTGGCGGGCCGCGGCGGCCGGCCCATCCGCCTCAAGCAGCCCTATGTGGATCCCCGCCTGTGCATCGGCTGCGGCATCTGTGAGAATAAGTGTCCGGTGGAGGACCTGGCGGCGATCCGCGTCTCCTCTGTCGGCGAGACCCGCTCGGCGACCAACCAGATGCTTCTGGACCCCGCCCCGCCCCGTGCCTGATCCGCTCCGCCGCCCGATCCAGCCTTAGCCCTCCCACCCGCCCAGCGACACGGATGCCCCCGTCGGCCCCCTTCCCATGCACCTGCACCTGAACCCCATCGGCGGCCTGGCGGGCGACATGCTGTGCGCCGCCCTGCTCCACGCCCGGCCGGAGCTGCTGCCGGCGGTCGAGGCGTCAGTCGCCTGCCTGGGGATGGGGGTCCCGGTTCGCATCGCCCTGGAGAGGGTCGAGGGGCCCCTGGGGGGCCGCCGTTTCCGGGTCACGGCCGGCGAGCCCCATCCCCACGCCCACCACACCCCCTACGCGGAGATCCGCCGCCTGCTCCAGGCCGCCCCGCTGCCGGAGGGGGTGCGCGGGCGGGCCCTGCAGGGCTTCGCCCTGCTGGCGGAGGCCGAGGGCCAGGTGCATGGGGTCCCACCCGAGGAGGTGGCGTTCCACGAGGTGGGGAGCTCGGATTCCCTGGCGGACATCCTGGCCGCCGCCACCCTGCTCGAGGCACTCCAGATCCAGAGCGCCTCCTGCGGGCCCCTGCCCCTGGGCAGCGGGCGGGTGCAAACTGCCCACGGCTGGTTGCCCGTCCCCGCCCCCGCCACGGCGCGGCTTCTAGAAGGCCTGCCCCTGGTGGACGACGGCATCCCCGGCGAGCGGGTGACCCCCACCGGGGCCGCCCTCCTGCGCACCCTCGCGCCCACTGCCATCGCCCCTCCCGGCGCCCTCGGCGCCAGCGGCTACGGCTTCGGCAGCCGCAGCCTGCCGGGCATCCCCAACTGCGTGCAGGCCCTGTTGATCGCCCCGCCGGCCCCCGGTATCCGCTTGGAGACCGACCAGGTGGTGGGCCTGGGCTTCGAGGTGGACGACCAGACCCCCGAGGATTTCGCCCTGGCCCTGGACCGGCTCCGGGCCGAGCCGGGCGCCCTCAGCGTCACCGCCCTCCCCGGTATCGGCAAGGG
Organism: uncultured Chromatiaceae bacterium; assembly: GCA_964519095.1. Classification (GTDB taxonomy): domain Bacteria; phylum Pseudomonadota; class Gammaproteobacteria; order Chromatiales; family Chromatiaceae; genus JAEHCY01. Next base: position 9,063 of record CAZFHV010000042.1, read on the forward strand.
GGGCCGACCCACCTGGCGGGTCGAGCTCCTGGGTTGGCCCGAGCAGCTCCTGACGCTCGCGGAGGCCTGCTTCCGGGAGACCCCCACCCTGGGCCTGCGCTGGCAGCTCCTCCCCCGCTTACTGCTACCCCGGCGGGAGACTTCCCTGGTCCTGGGTGACCGGACCCTGGGGGTCAAGGTGGCGGAGCGGCCCGGCGGTGCCACCGCCAAGGTGGAGGCACGGGATCTCGCGGAGATCAGCGGCTACCGGGCGCGCGAGGCCCTGCGCCGGGCCGGCGCGGCCAAGGCCCTGGACGAAGGGAGCGTGGATGACTGACAGTGCACCCGTCGTGCCTGAATTATTTGGTAACCGAGATGCGCGAATCGGACCCGAGGGGCGTGCATCGCGACAGAAAAGCCATGTGTGACCGGTATGACACCGAGGGACAGGTCGCGGCGCTGCAGCGGCTGCTGCTGGACCTGGGTCCGAGCCGCGTCGCCGTGAGCGGCGGGGTGGACAGCCTCACCCTGGCGGTGCTGGCCGGCCGCACCCTGGGGGGCGATGCGATCATGTTCCACGCCGTCTCCCCGGCGGTGCCTCCGGCGGCCACCGAGCGGGTACAGCGCACCGCCCGGGCCGAGGGCTGGCGCCTGGAGCTGGTGGACGCGGGGGAGTTTGGCGACGAGGCCTACCGCCGCAACCCCTACCGCCGCTGCTTCCACTGCAAGAAGAACCTCTACCGCGCCCTGGCGGGTCAGGCCCCGGGCGTCACCCTCGCGGGCACCAACCTCGACGACCTGGACGACTTCCGCCCCGGCCTGGAGGCCGCCGCCGAGTACGGCGTCCGCCACCCCTTCCTGGAGTGCCGCATCAACAAGGCCGGGGTGCGCCGCATCTGCCACCGCCTCGGCTACCCGGAGATCGCCGCCCTCCCCGCCTCCCCCTGCCTGGCGAGCCGGGTGGAGACGGGGCTCCCCATCGAGTCGGCGGCCCTGGCCTTCATCGACCGGGTCGAGACCCTGCTGCGGGAGTCGCTGGGGGCTGGCGTGGTGCGCTGCCGGCTGCGGCGAGCGGAGATCGCCGTCGAGCTGGAGCCCGCGGCGCTGGAGCGGGTCACCGAGGCCGAGGCCAGGGCCTGGCGGGAACGCATCGCCACCCTGGCGGCACCCTTGGGGCTTTCCCACTCGGTGCGCTTCGCCCCCTACCGCATGGGCAGTGCCTTTGTCCCGCCCCCCTGAGAGCCACACCCCGGCGGTGCTCGACTTCGCGCGGGAGTCCCGCATCGGCATCAGCGAGGGGGTGGTGTGCGGCCACAAGACCCCCGCCCAGATCCAGGTCATCCTCGACGCCTTCGCGGCGCGGGGGGTGTCCTGCCTGCTCACCCGCCTGGAGGCCGCCAAGGAGGAGGCCCTCTCCGCCGCCCATCGGGCGCGGCTCGACTACGACGCCCTCTCGCGAACCGCCTTCGCCCCCGGCCCCCAGCCGCGCCGGGGCGGGCCAGAGGTAGCGATCGTCAGCGGCGGCACCTCGGACGCCCCCGTCTGCCTGGAGGCGGCCCGCACCCTGGAGTTCCACGGCGTGGGCTCGGCGCTGTTCCAGGACGTCGGGGTGACCGGACTGTGGCGCCTCACCGAGCGCATCGAGACCATCGGCCGCTATCCGGTGGTGATCGCCGTGGCGGGCATGGAGGGGGCCCTGTTCAGCGTGCTGGGCGGCCTGCTGGGCGCACCCCTCATCGCCGTCCCCACCTCCGTGGGCTACGGGGTCTCCGCCGGCGGCGAACTGAGCCTCCACGCGGCCTTGGCGAGCTGTGCCCCGGGGCTGGTGTGCGTCAACATCGACAACGGCTACGGCGCCGCCTGCGCGGCCATGCGCATCCTCAACGGGCGGGGCACCGGAGCGCGCTGAGCCCCCTCAAGGTCCCCGGATCCCAGCGCCTTCCCGTTCCTCGGGCGGCTTGAGGTGGCGGAAGGCCCGCCACAGCAGCAGATCGTAGGCGATCTTCATCCCCGCCCCCACCACCAGCGGGGTGCCCAGGGTCAGGGCCTGCATCAGCCAGCCCGCGAAGGTGGGCGCCACCGCCCAGCCACCGAGCCGCACCAGGTGGGTGATCCCGGAAGCGAAGGTGCGCTCCTCCGGTCGCACCACCGCCATCACGTAGGACTGGCGGGTGGGCACGTCCATCTCCACCAGCCCCTCCCGCAGCAGGAAAAGCAGGGCGGCCAGCCAGAACTCCTCGGCAAAGGCCACCGTCACCAACAGCAGCGACGAGGGGATGTGGGTGAACACCATGGTGTTGACCAGCCCGATGCGCCGGGCCAGCCAGGCTGCCCCCAGGTGGGAGAGGGCGTTGAGCACCCGCGCCCCGAAGAACAGGGTGCCGATCACCGCCTCGTCCACTCCGAAGCGCTGGAAGAAGAAGTAGGCGACCAGGGCCGCCCCCAAGAAGCCGCCGGCGACGCTGTCCAGGGCGAAGAGCGCCGAGATGCGAACCAGCACCGAGCGGCTCTGGGGGGACAGGCGGGCCTCCCTGCGCGGCGGGGCCTGGGCCTCGGCGGCGGGGCTCAGCCCCAAGCAGAGCAGTCCCGCCACGAGCCCCAGGCCCGCGCACAGGGCCACCCCCAGCCGAAGTGGCAACAGCGGGTCGGCGGCCTCGCCGAGTGCAGTGAGACCCGCCGCCAGGGCCCCCAGGGCATGGCCCGCATCCTGGAGAACGTTGTACCAGGCGAAGGCACGGGTTCGCCCCCCATCGTCCACGGTGGCGGGGAGGATGGCCTGCTCCAGCACCAGGGAGGCCCCCCGGTCCCGCCCCATGCCGTTGAGCATGCCGACCAGGGCGGCGGCCAGCACGGCCGAAAAGCCCTCCGCCAGGGCCACCCCAAGCCCGCCGACCCCCGCCAGCAGCCCAAACCCCACCAGGAGCCGCCTGCGGCCCAGCCGATCCCCCACCCAGGTGGCCACCAGCACCGCCCCGGTGGCCCCCGCCAGGCCCACCGCCAAGACCGCCCCGATCTCCGCCGCCGAGAAGCCGAGCCGCGCCAGATAGACGCCGAGCAGCACCCCCAGGACCCCCGTGGCCAGGGCACGCAGGAAGGTGGCGGCGTAGAGCAGGCGACGGTCGGTCAGACTGGACAAGGGCACCTCCTCGGAACCTCCTCCCTACTCCTGGGGGTACCTGATTATGACCGAGGCTCAGCGATTGATCGCCTGGTGTCTGGATACTGGCAATCTCCGCCTATCCAGTCACAGCGTCGACGCCCCAGGCGATCGGAGCCTTGGGGGCCTGCTACGGCGAGGAGGAAAGGTTCACGGGGGACGGGGACGACTCCTCGGCCTGCTTCGCGCCAGACTGCAGCGCACCCGACGACCAGAGCACGGCCAGCCTCGTCTAGGTGGGCCGCTGCAGCCATAACCCATCGAGCTACATGCACGTAGCGCTCTGGCGCGGCAAAGGGACCTGGCCCTCGGAGTCGAGCAGCACCCGCATCTGCTACCATGCCGGTCACACAGGGATATCCCGCCGAAACGTCCCTCGCGTCCGATCGCGGCTCTGGACCTTCCCCACTGGCGATCAGGATCTGATCAGGGCGCGGTAACGGACCGAGCATCTGCCCGCCACCTCGGCGCCCCGGGGAAGGACAACGGGGGAGGTGCCGACGTCGGCACCTCCCCTAACTCCTATAGGGACTGGCCGATAACCGGGAGCAGGTCCTGGAAGGTACGGCCATTGGCATTTTCACCGATGGCGTGCATCTTCCACTCCTGGTTGTGGCGGTACAGCTTGACCATGACCAGCGCCGTGTGGGGGCCCTGGCAGCCGAGATCGTAGCGGGCGATCTCCTGCTGATTGGCCCCGTTGACCAGCCGGCAGAAGGCGCGCTGCACCCGGTCGAAGCCCTGCCCGGTGAAGCTATTGACGGTGAACACCAGGTGCTGCACCTCACTCGGCACCCGGCTGAGATCGACCATGATCTGCTCGTCGTCTCCCTCGCCGGCCCCGGTGAGGTTGTCGCCCGTGTGCTGGATGGCGCCGTCCTTGCTGCGAAGCTGCCGGAACCAGACCGCATCCAGCATCCGTCCGCTGCCATCGAAGAGGATGCAGGAGGCATCCAGATCGATGCTCCCCCCGCCCCCGCCGCCGAACAGCCCCCCGAGAAAACCGCGTTTGCCGCCGCTCGCGGTGTCCCAGCCCAGGCCCATGACGACCCGGGTGAGGCTGGCACCGGCCTCCTTCTCCAGGCTGATCTTCTGACCCTTCTGCAGACTGATGGCCATGGGGGGCGCCTCAGAGGTCGAAGTCGGCGGGGTCGAGACCGAGCTCGCGGCAGATCAGCCGCACCGCCTGGCGCTCCGCCTCCTCGAAGTTGCCATCGGAGGCTCCGATGGCACAGCAGACGCGGGTCAGAAGACGCGCCTCGTCGGGCTTGCCGCGCAGCTTGCCGATGGCCTTGAGGGCCTCCGCCTGACCGATGGCGGTATCGAACTCGAACTGGCGGGCGAAGCGGCCGAAGGTGTCGAGCACCTGGTTGACGTCGTAGACCGACATGGCCTGGGAGGACTGCAGGAACCCCATCATCTTCTGCTTCTCGGCAGAAGAGACCTCGCCATTGGCGAAGCCCACCATGGCGCAGCCCGCCACCACCCCTTCCATGAGGTCGCGATTCTTATAGCGGCTCATCTCGTCGTTGAGGGTCTTCTGTACGGTGGCGGCTTGTTGCTTGAGCCAGTCGAGCACGGCCATGGGTCTTCTCCTAAGGTTTGAAGATTACGACAGGATTCGAGAGCGGCGGATCTGCCAGATCAGACATCGACGCCGTAGTTCTTGGCCAGGGGCCCGAGCCCACCGGCGAAGCCCTGGCCGACCGCGCGGAACTTCCAGTCGCTGCCTTGGCGGTAGAGCTCGCCGAAGATCATAGCCGCCTCGGTGGAGGCATCCTCCGAGAGGTCGTAGCGGGCGACCTCCTGGCCGTCCGCCTCGTTGAGGATGCGGATGTAGGCCCGCCGTACCATGCCGAAGTTCTGGCGGCGCACGTCAGCCTCGTGGATGGTGGCTGCGAAGGCAATCTTCTGCACCTCTGCGGGGACGCGGCCGAGGTCGACCCGCAGCGTCTCGTCGTCACCCTCGCCCGCACCGGTGCGGTTGTCGCCCCGATGCTCCAGGGAGCCGTCCGTGGACTTGGGCTGGTTGTAGAAGATGAAATCGCTGTCGCTACGCACCTTGTCGCTGGCGTTGAGCATGAAGGCGCTGGCGTCCAGATCGAAGGGGCTGCCGTCGGTGCTCCGTGCGTCCCAGCCGAGGCCGATGGCTGCCCGCTGCATGTTGGGTGCCTCTTTCGAGAGATTGACGTTACCGCCCTTGGTGAGACTGATTGGCATGGGTGCTGACTCCTAAATGGTGGCTGCTCGCTTGGGAACCGGCCCGCTCTTGGGGCGGACAGGCAGGGGTTGGGGGTCTTGGGCAGGACTGTGACCTGTTGCTCGGCCCGCCTAGGCCTGCCGTTTCCAGATTGAGTCGGCGGTCCTGCCCCTCGCCGACCGGATCGCACAGGTGGGTTGCCCATCCTATATGGACTTCACCACCCGTTTATGCAAGCCTTCGGTAGGGGATCGAGATCGGCGCAGAAAGAGATCCTGTTCGGCCCTCCCCGCCCCGGATCGAGCCAGGGGTGCCCCTCGGAGGCCCCCGGGAGACGTCTCCTCCTGCCCCCTGGGCAGGACCGCTCCAGGGTTCAGGAAAAAACTGGGGATCCAGGGCCCGCTCCCTACAAAGTCCGTTGCACATGCATTACCACACTAAGGAGTCTTCCCATGTTCAAGAATTATCAAGATTTTCTGAAGAGCCTCACCGAGATGCAGGAGCAGTGGTGGAAGGAGTCCTCGGAGCATTTCCCCAGCTTCGAGCTGCCGACCGACCTCGGTACCTGGCAGCAGGAGACCCTGGAGAACATGAACACCTGGGCGGAGAAGGCCGTCAAGCAGTCCCTGGAGCTCCAGCGGGAGTGGCTGGAGCAATGGTCCGAGCGGGCTGGGGCGATGAAGCCCAAGGCCAAATTCTTCGCCGACTTGAGCGAAGAGGCCCGCGAGTCCATGCAGCGCTGGCTAGACAACCAGGATCAGCTCTGGGATCAGTGGCTCAAGATCCTGCGTAGCAGCGCCGGCTCCGCCGCGGTTCCCAATTTCAGCGAGTGGCAGAAGGCCTCCCAGGAGTCGGTCCAGCGCCAGATGGCCCTGCTCTCCGACTGGTCGAAGCTGACCGACTTCGGCAAGCTCTCTGCCAAGGAGATGACCAAGCTCTCGGGGCAGATCGAAAAGGCTATGGAGAAGTCCATCGAGACCCAGAAGCAGCTCTGGAGCCTCTGGTTCAAGGACATCGGCGGCGCCACGAAGGAATAGGGCGACCCCGCACGGGCCGTCACTGCCGTAGGTGAGGTGGTTTCTGGGCACAGGTCCCAATATATTGAAAACTATACCATCACAGAATCGCAGTGGCGGCTCGGATCTCCCCTTCGGCGTCCTCGGGACGGCGCGGGGCAAGGGGCCCGGCGGTAGCTCGGGGAGCACCGGAGCATGAAGTGGCTCATCTGGCTCCTGGTGCTGCCCCTGGGGTTGATCCTGGGCGGGCTGCTGGGCAACCAACCACCACTGCTGAGTCCCCCGGGCCCACTGGTTCGGCTCAAGACCTACCTCACCACCAACCTGGCCGAGACCGCCCCGGATCATCCCTTCCCGGAGCTGCGCCCTCCCCGACTTTCGGCGGACCTCCCCACCGCCCGCGCGAGGCTGCGCGCCGCGATGGAGGCCCTCGGGTGGCAGGAGATCCGCACGGATGCAGGGGATGGGCTGCGGGCCGTCGTGGTGACCCCGCTCCTGCGCTTCCGCGACGATCTGGCGGTGCGCCTGGAGCCAAGGGGCGGGGAAGTCTGGCTACATGCCCGCTCCGCCTCCCGTCTGGGCAGGGGGGACCTGGGGGCCAATGCCCGTCACCTGCGGGAGCTCTTTGCCGCCGTCGGGGCGAGACCCTAGCTGATCGCGAATGGGAGCGTGCCTGCCCGCCTTGACAGCGGCGGGCTCGCCCAATACTGTACGGCCCTTCTGAGGGGAGTAGTCGCCCTTCCGCAACGGAAGGGGCGCATGTCAACAGACTTGGCCACCCGGCCATGGCATGCGCGGCCACCGGCATGACGAGACCTTGGACAGGACGGGGGGTCCGGCTTGGGGGCTGGGCGCCTGTCGTCCGGTCCTAAGGTTGACCCGCCCGGCCCCCCAGGAACCTCTGATGATCCACCCGCACAGGCCAGCCGCTCGCTACGGCGGCTACCGCTGCGTCCGCGCCCGCCAGGGGCCGTCGGCCCATGCCCTCCCCTGGTCCCGATCCCCTCACGCCTCGCCCCCCTTGGAGAATCCCCATGAATGAGATCCTCGCCGCCGGCCCCCTGGAGTGGCTCACCGCTGCCGCGTCCGCCTTTGGTGTGATCTTCCTCGCGGAGATCGGCGATAAGAGCCAGCTCGTCTGCATGACCCTCGCCGCGCGCCACCACCACTCCCCAGTGATGCTCGGCTCCATCGCCGCCTTCATCGTCCTCAATACCCTGGCGGTGGTTTTTGGTGTGGGGCTCGCCCTGTGGGTGCCAGAGAAGGTGGTGGCGGGTGCGGTGGCCATCCTGTTCGGCGTCTTCGGCATCAAGTCCCTGTTGGCCAAGGAGGAAGACGGGGACGAGGAGGTCCAGGAGCTGAGCGGCCACAGCATCTTCATCACCACCTTCCTGATGCTCTTCCTGGCGGAGATGGGCGACAAAACCCAGCTCGCGGTGGCCGGCATGGCTAGCACCATGCCCGTGCTCCCCGTCTGGGTAGGCTCGACCCTGGCCCTCGCGACCACATCCGCCCTGGGTATTCTGGTCGGCCGAAAGCTGCTGAGCCGCATTCCCCTCCACCGCCTGCATCAGATCAGCGGGGTTTTCTTCCTGATCCTGGCCGCCTTCGCCCTGACCAAGGTTTTCTGATCTGGCTCACACCCCTGCCCCTTGCCCCGGTAGGGCGCCTAAGGGCCCCACGGGGCGAGGGTTTCATCCGCCCCCCACCGCTCGGGTCAGCAGTCGCGCCATCGCTGTGGGCCAATCCCCGATCCTCCGTTCCTCACTCTCCTCGCAGGGGCCACCCCGAGCGGGTACCTGGGCGCACGCATCGCCGCGGAGCGCTTCCGCTGGTGGGCCTGGCGCTGGGGGAGACGACGCCAGGGCCCCTCGTCATGGTGGTGGCCTTCGTGGGCGGCTAACAGATCCGCGGCAAGGGCTCCCCGGTGAGCCAGTCGACGATGCGGGTCCCCCCGAAGGCCGTCTCGAGCTGCACGAAGCCGTAGGGGTCGGCCACCACCTCGCCGATGATCGCCGCCTCCCTCCCCAGGGGATGGGCGCGCATCACGGCCAGCAGCTCCTCGGCATCGCCGGGGGCGCAGACGGCCACCAGCTTGCCCTCGTTGGCCACGTAGAGGGGATCGAGCCCCAGGAGCTCGCAGGCCCCGGCCACCGCCGGCTTGACCGGGATCGCCCCCTCCCGGACCCGCATCCCCACCCCGGACTGGCGGGCAAGCTCGTTGAGGGTGGTGGCCAGCCCCCCGCGGGTGGGGTCCCGCAGGCAGTGGATGCCGGGGACCGCGGCAACCATGGCGGCCACCAGGCCGTGGAGGGCGGCGGTATCGGAGAGGATCTCGGTGTCGAATCCCAGGGCCTCCCTTCTGGACAGCACCGCGACCCCGTGATCCCCGATGCTGCCGCTGAGCAGGATGCTATCCCCTGCCCTCGCCTGATCGCCGGAGACCCAGACCCCCTCGGGCACGACCCCGATCCCGGTGGTGGTGATGAAGACCCCATCCCCCTTGCCGCGCTCCACCACCTTGGTGTCCCCGGCCAGGATGGGCACCCCGGCCTCCAGGGCCGCCTCGGCCATACTGGCCACGATGCGCGCCAGGTCCCCGAGCGGGAGGCCCTCCTCCAGGATGAAGCCCGCGGTCAGGCCGAGGGGCCGCGCCCCGGCCATGGCCACGTCGTTGAGGGTGCCATGGACCGAGAGGCAGCCGATGTCCCCGCCGGGGAAGAACAGGGGCGAGATCACGTGGCTGTCGGTGCTCACCACCAGCCGTCCAGGTGGCGGCTGCCAGAGGGTCGCGTCGTTGCCCTGGCGCAGCAGGGGGTTGTCGAAGCGGGCCGCGAACAGCCCCTCGATGAGCTGGGCCATGGCGCGGCCGCCGCTGCCGTGGCTCATCTCCACCCGGCCTCCCGTTAGATCGAGGGGCCCAAAGGCCTGGTGGCGCTGCATGGTCGATTCGACTCCGGGCTGCGGAACGGTGGGCCTAGGGCGCCGGGGGTTCCGCTTCCTCCGCGAGGAGCCCCGCCTCCGCCATCAGGGCCAAGGTGTGGGCCGCCTCTTCCTCGCTCAGGGTGTTGAGGGCGTAGCCCACATGCACCAGGACGTAGTCCCCCACCCGGGCCTCGTCCACCAGGGCGAGGGAGACCTCCTTGCGGACGTCCCCCAGGGTGACGGTGGCCATCTCGTGGGCCGCATCGACGGTGAGGATACGTGCGGGTACGGCGAGACACATGGGCTCGGCGCTTCCTCCTGGAGACAAGGGGGCAGACCCCCGGGTCGGCCCTAGGATAGTCGAATGGGGGACCGCGCGCAGCGATCGACGACACTGCCAGCGTGGACAGCCTGGGCGGGCCCCGGTAGCATCGCTCGGCCCTGCCCACCCGGTGCCCGGACCATGCTCACCCCCGAACAGATCGCCCAGCTCCGCGCCGAGATCCGATTCAGCGAGACGCTGCACGGCCGCAGTTTCGCCTTCCGCAGCACCTGGGGCCTGTTCTCACCACGAGCCATCGACGAGGGGACAAGGTTGTTGGTGGAGCACCTGGACCTCGCCGAGACCGACGACTGCCTGGACCTCGGCTGCGGCTACGGGCCCATCGGCCTGGCGATGGCCAGCCTGTCACCAAACGGCCAGACCCTGATGGTAGACAAGGACTTCGTGGCCGTGGACTTCAGCAACCGCAACGCCCAGCTCAACGGGCTCGCCAACGCCCGGGCCATCCTGAGCAACGGCTTCGACCAGATACCCGCCAAGCAGCGCTTCGATGCCATCGCCTCGAACATCCCCGCCAAGGTGGGCAAGGAGCTGCTCTCCCTCTACCTGCACGACGCCCGCGCCCGGCTGCGTCCCGGCGGCCGCCTCTACCTGGTGACCATCACGGGTCTAAGGCAGTTCATCAGGCGCAATCTCGAAGAGGTGTTCGGCAACTACGACAAGCTCAAGCAGGGGCAGGCCTATACGGTGGCCCTGGCCCGGAAGACCCCCGGAGGGGCCTAGCCTAGGGCTTGCGCAGGGCATCGAGCAGGCGGTTGGCCTCCTGGCCTATGTCGTTGGCCGCGTTGAGCCCCTTGGCCTTGCTCAGGGCATCCTCCGCACCCGCCTTGTCCCCCGAGCCTGCGCGAACGAAACCAAGGGTCAACCAGAGGCGCTGATCATTAGGCGCCAGACCCAGGCCCGCCTCCAGGATCGGAAGGGCGGCGGCACTGTTGCCGCTGTAATGCAGGGCCAGGCCCAGGTCGTTGTGGGCATCCGCGTCCTTCGGATCCAGCTCCAGAACCCGGCGGTAGAGCTCGATGGCCTCGGCGAATCGCCGCTGGGCGAAGAGCTGGTCCGCCCTTTGCCCCAAGAGGAGCGGATCCCGCTCGATCACCGCATTGGGGATGGCGCCGGTGCCCACCTCCAGCGCGGACCCGCCCACCCAGGCGGGCGCCCCCTGACCAACTGGGGGAGGGGCGCTGGCGGTGGCTGGCGGAGCGGGGTGCCGCAGGTAGTAGTCCCGGGTCAGGGCGAACACCGCGAACCCGTAGAACAACAACAGCACCAGGGTCGCCAGCCACTGCAGGGGAGAGAGCTTGGGCATCGGTAAGGCTCCTTCGGTCGAACCCCGGAGGGGTGTGCCCCCAGGGTCGGGCTATGATACCCGTCCGAGGGCACTCCCTGTAGCGCGACACATGGTTTGGCCACGCGCGACACATG
>CAZFHV010000043.1:0-5386 GCA_964519095.1 uncultured Chromatiaceae bacterium
TTCCCGTTTCTTCCCGTTTCTTCCCGGTGGCCATACCATCTGTCGTCCTACAGCCGGGCAGCCCGCCGACCCAGCCGCTTGGCGGCGCCCCCGGCCAGATGGCCGCACCGCCCCAGCCCCCGGCCATGCCGGGCGCTCCCCCATCGGCCCAGGAGCGCGACGCCCTGCGCGAGCAGCGCTACCAGGAGATGCGGGAACGTGCCAAGGCACGGGGTATGGAGATGCCCGAGATGCCGCCCTGGAAGGCCGCGGGTGTCTCCGAGGAGGAGCGCCGGGCCCACATGGAGAAGATGCGCACCCTGACGCCGGCGGAGCGCCAGGCCTACCATCAGGAGATGTGGCAGAAGATGCGCGAGCGGGCCAAGGAGCGGGGGATGGACCTGCCGGAGGCCCCCGCCTGGTCCATGAGCGATACGCCCTGGATCAGCCAGCAGGAGCGGGACCGCTATCAGGCCATCCTCGATCAGCTCACCCCGCAGCAGCGGGAGGCCGCGAGGGCCCTGTACGGGGCTCCCCAGCCGCCCTGCCCCATGGCAACGCCCGGGTCGGGCGGCCAGGGACCCACCGATGCCCCCTTCCAGCCCCCCTTCGGGGGTGGGCCGGGTAGCCAGGGGCCGGGTATGCCGCCCCAGGGCATGCCCCAAGGCAACTGGTTCGCTCCCGGACCCCTCCAGCAACCCACCGGCCCGGGGATGCCGCAACCTTCGCCGATGGGACAGGGCGGCCCCTGGGGCTATGGCCCTGGCATGACCCCCCAGGGTCAGATGCCCCCCGGAGCGGGGGGTCCCCTGGGTAGCGCCCCCGGCATGGGTGGACCCCAGGGCTTCGGGCCCGGGTTTCCCAGTCCCCAGGCCTATGGTCCCGGTTTCGGCGCACCCCAGGGGTACGGACCGGGCTACGGCGGCTCTCAGGAGATGCCCCCACCGCCTCCCGGCGCTGGCCGTCTGCCCGGGGTGATGCCCCAGTAAAGGCACGGGGCACGCGGGGCGCTGCCCCGCTTGCCCCTGCGGGCTCATTCCTCTCGGGGTTCCCCGCACCAGATCGGGGGGCGGGCGTCGGCCTCAGCCTCGCCCTCGCACTTGCCCCGTTCAGGGGCTCAGCCTAGCCAACGCCAGAATCGTCGGGACTTGATCGCCCGCACCCGCGCCTCACGGATGCGCCCGCGGATGCGCGCGGTATCCCGCTCGGCCCCGATGAGGGCGCCCACATCCAGTGCCCGGACCGCCTCGAGGGCCTCCCGCAGCAGCTCCGCCTGGGGATAGGGCCGATCGCTAAACCCGGCCCGGCCCTGGAAATCCGCCTGACAGGCCAGCAGGAACTGCTCGAAGCGCTCCGGGCGGCGCAGGGCGTCGGTGGCCTCCAGGAGGTCGAGGAGGGTCCCCGCCCGCAACTCTTCGGCGCGGTGCACCTGGCCGTGATGGCGGGCCACCAGCCGGGCCAGGTCCCGGTAGCGGGCGGGTGCGCGGTAGCGCCCGCACAGCCGCTCCACCAGCGCGACGCCGCGCTCCTCGTGGCCCCGGTGACCGGGCAGGATCTCGCTCGGGGTGGTCCCCTTGCCTAGATCGTGGGTGAGGGCGGCGAAGCGGACCTCGGGGTCCCCGGAGAGGCGGGCGGCGGCCTCCAGCACCAGGAGGGTATGGACGCCGGTGTCGATCTCCGGGTGCCAACTCTCGGGCTGGGGGATGCCGAACAGGGCGTCGATCTCGGGGAACAGCCGCCCCAGGGCCCCGCAGGCCCGCAGCACCTCGAAGAAGCGTCCGGGCTGGGGCTCCCCTAGGGCCTGCTCCAGCTCCTGCCAGACCCGCTCTGGGACCAGGGCATCCACCTCGCCCGCCTGCACTATGGCGGCCATGAGGGCAAGGGTCTCCTCCGCGACGCGAAACCCGAGCCCCGCGAAGCGCGCGGCGAAGCGGGCCACCCGCAGCAAGCGCACCGGGTCCTCGACGAAGGCGGGGGAGACGTGGCGCAGCCACCGCTCGGCCAGATCCCGCTGCCCCCCGTGGTAATCGATGACCCGACCGGCGTCGTCCTCCGCGAGGGCGTTGATGGTGAGGTCGCGGCGTTCCAGGTCCTCACGCAGGGTCACCGCCGGGTCGGCGTGGACCCTGAAGCCGCGGTATCCCGGCGCGGTCTTGCGCTCGGTGCGGGCGAGGGCGTACTCCTCGTGGGTGTGCGGGTGGAGGAAGACCGGAAAATCCCGCCCGACCTGCCGGAAACCCAGTGCGAGCAGGGTCGCGGGTCTCGCCCCCACCACCAGGTAGTCGCGCTCTTGAACCGCCCGCCCGAGCAACCGGTCGCGCACCGCCCCGCCCACCAGGTAGACCTGGGCGCCCGCCTCCCGCAGGCGCTCGTGCAGGGGTATCGGCTCGGCGGACCGACTCGCAGGCGCAGAGCCGTTCACGGCTCGCCTTCAGTCCCCGCGTCGCAACAGCTCCGGGCGCAGCATCCAGAGGAGCATCCAGGCCCCGGCCGCCGAGCGCTCCAGGCAGAGGAGGGTGCCTGGCTTGTAGCCCAGGGCCACCTCCTCCACATCGCCGGTCAGGAGATAACTTGCGAGCCGCCCGATGGAGGGCAGGTGCCCCACCAGCAGGGTGTCCGCCACCCAGGAGGCCACTTGCCGGGCCACCGGCTCCGCGGGGTCCTTGGGCGCAAGCCCGGCGAGCACCCCCAGGCCGCCGGGCGGGGCCAGCACCGCGGCAAGGCGCTCGGCGGTCTGCCGCGCCCGGGTCTTGCCACTGTGGAGTATCCGTTCCGGGCGCACCTCGGCGGTCTTCAGGAACGTGGCCAGGGCGTCCACGTCCGCACGGCCGGTACGGCTGAGGGGACGGTCCCGGTCCACCTCCTCGGGCACCGCCTCGCCATGTTGCAGCAGAAAGAGTCTCATCGGGTTCTCCTTGGAATGCGCCGGCGCCCAACGGCACCGGATCAGGCCGCGAGCGGTTTGGTCTCCACCGTGCCGCGACGGTCCTCTTTGAGCAGGATCTTGAGGCCGTCCGGGGGCAGCTTGAGCTCACGGGCGAGCTGACGCATGCCCTGGATCAGCCGGTCCAGGGGCAGATCCGCCTCCGCGTGGAGGCGCTCCGTCACCTCCAGCGGACGACGCAGGGCCCCGGGCACGCGTGCGAAAAGGGGCTTGCCGCTGGGATCGCGCCAGGCCTTGCGTTCGGGAAGGCGCTCGAAGGCTTCCGGGTACTGCTTGGCCAGCTCCTGGAGCAGCGTCTGGTAGAACAGCCCCCAGTTGCCGGGGCTGGTGAAGGTCCGGCCGCCGAGCATGAACCCGAAGGGGGTCCTGCCCTTGAATTCCTCGGCGACCTCGGGTTCCGCCTCGGTGGGCGCGGCGGCCGGGGGGCTCTCCTCCCCCGTCTCCACCTCGGTCTCCCGGTTCTCGGTCACCTTCACCGGCTCCTCATCCCGTGGCTTTGACTTGAGCCCGGGCTTGGGTTTCGGCGGCGGCTGTTCCGTCTCTTGGTCCCGCTCCTGCTCCAGGAGCAGCCAGAGGGCCTCCGCTGCCTCGTCGAGTGCGATCCAGCGCTCGTTGAAGGCCTGCTTGAGGCGAAAGCCCTGCTCGAGGCTCTTGGGGTCGTTGTGATCGATGCTGGTCCAGATGGTATCGGAGAGCCCCTTGAGATCGTCCCGGAGGTTCTCGATGGCGGACATCACGTGACGCAGACTGGCTTGCAGATTGCGCATGCGTAGCTTCCTGAGAGCGAGGACGGCGCCGCCGTCACCCCAAACACCCCATGGGCGCTGATACCGCCGGAGACGCGGCCAGAACGCCGCCGCCGGGGCGCCCAATATCCTAAGCCCCTTTGCGGCGGGTTGCGAGGTAGGGTTGCTCCCGCCGGGGAGGACGACCAGGAGCGAGTGGGCGGGTCCTGTTCAGGGGCCGTTCAGCAACCCGGGACTAGGCTGACTAGCATCCGATCTCGATGACAGAACTCGATGACAGAAGAGGAGTAGGCGGCCATGAAGAGACAGATCCTCCTAGCCCTGCTGAGCGCGTCCCTGATCTCCGCCCCCGTTGCTGCCGGTAGCCTGACCGGCAATTCCGCCCTCGGCGGTGCCCTGGGTGGCGCCATCGGTGCCTTCGTCGGCTCCGAGCTCGGCGGCACCACGGGGGCCACCCTGGGCGGTGCCATCGGCGGGGCGACGGGTGCTGCCATCGCCACCCAGGGATACCAGCAGAAAAAGGTGGTGGTGTACGACTCCCGTCCCGTGGCGGTGGCGCCCTATTACGCCGAGGGCTACGAGGGCTACCCCCGGTATCGGTATCGAGGTTCCGGGTACTTCTGCCCCCCCGGCCAGGCCAAGAAGGGGCGCTGCTAGGGGTCCGGGCAGGGACGCTCGCGGCGGGTGCGGCCCGCGCGAGTCCCTAGTCGAGCCTGGGCCTAGAGGTGCTGGTGCGTCCAGCGCACCAGGCCCTGGAGGTCCAGGGCTCCCGAGACCCGGGCCAGCTCGCGCCCGCCCCGAAACAGCACCAGGGTGGGGATGCTGCGGATGCCGTAGCGCCCTGCGAGTCCCTGGGCCTGTTCGGTATCGACCTTGATCAGGCGCACCGCCGGCTCCAGACGCCCCGCGGCGGCCTCGAAGGCCGGGGCCATCATGCGACAGGGGCCGCACCAGGGGGCCCAGAAGTCCACCAAGAGGGGGATGTCGCCGCGTTGCAGGTGCTTGGCGAGTCCCGCCTCATCCAGCTCCAGGGGTTTGCCCTCGAACAGGGGGCGGTGACAGTGCCCGCACTGGGGTCGGGCGTCCAGCTTGATCGCTGGCAGACGATTCACGGCGGCACACTGAGGACAGACCAGCTGTAGGCTCTCGGGCATCGGGTCACCGGCACGGCTCGAGGGGATGATGGATTCTTCTCGGCGCGGCCGAGGGGTTTTTCAAGCCCCCCTACGGATCCCGCCGGGGCTCGCCTGCCTATGCTCCCTGGGCGGCCGGCGGGTATCATACGGGCGCAGGCGGCGCCCCCCGGGTTGAGAAGCGCCCTTCCCCCGCCGTCCATCCCCCCTGTGCTGCGCCAGACTGGTCCCCGTCGCGGATGAGCCGACCCCCTTTGTTCCAACGTGCGCTCAGCTATTTCCGCAGCCACGGGATGCGGGCGACCCTGGCGAGGATCCGCAACGAGATCGTGACCCGGCTGCGGGCCGGGGAGACCCCGGTCCGGCTCTACGGTCCCAGGTTCGATCAGGACCCCCTCGAGGTCCATCTGCGGGACCCGAAGATCCGCCTCGTCGTCTTCGATATCTTCGATACCCTGATCTCGCGGCCCCTCATCGATCCCGAGAGCACCAAGAAGGCCGTCGCGGCCCACCTTCGGCGCCCCGATTTCGTGGCCCGACGCCATGCCGCGGAGACCTCGCTGCGGGCGCGCAGCGAGCGGGAC
>CAZFHV010000043.1:5396-20001 GCA_964519095.1 uncultured Chromatiaceae bacterium
CGAGTACGTGCGGCTCTACGGCGAGGAGGACGGGGAGGCGGCCACCCTGGTGGTGGCGGAGGAAGCGGTGGAGCTGGCCCTGGCGCGTCCGCGGCCCTTCGCGGTGGCGCTGCTCGGGCGGGCGCGGCGGGCCGGCAAGAGGGTCGCGTTGGCCAGCGACATGTTCCTCTCGGCCGCGACGGTGCGTCAGATACTGGCCCAATGTGGCATCGAGGATTTCGATGCCCTCTACCTGTCCAACGAGGTTGGGGTGCGCAAGTCCAGTGGGGGACTCTACCACCACCTGTTGCGGGTGGAGGGGCTGCGCCCGGACCAGGTGCTGATGATCGGTGACCATCCGGTCTCCGACCAGCAGATCCCCGCCGAGCTCGGCCTCGCAGTGGTGGCGGTCGAGAGTCCCCGCGGGCTGGCGGGCCAGGCCCCCCGCTTCGGCCCTTGGCAGAAGCTCGCCCTGGAGGGTGACCTGGCCAGGGAGCTCTGGATCGGACTGATTGCCCAGCGGTTCTTCGGTGCGGCCAGCGCCGCGATGCCCGTCGAGGGTGCCGCCCTGACTCAAGGCGGCCGCACCAACATCGGCTATGGGGTGCTCGGTCCGCTGCTCGTGGCCTTCAGCGACTGGCTCGAGGGGCAAGCCCGCGCGGAGGGCACGGAGCGTCTGTATTTCCTGGCACGGGAAGGGCATCTGATGCGGGGGGTCTTCGAGACCCTCTATGGGGGCACGCCGGGGATGCCTTCGACCCATTACCTGGTGGTCTCGCGCCGAGCGATCAGCGTGCCCATGCTGCGTTCCCGCAACGACATCCTCGCCATTGCCCGCACCGACTACCAGCCGAACCGGCTCGAAGAGCTCATCTTTCGGCGCTACGGACTGAGGCTCGAGGATGCCAGACTCGCGACCCTGGATGCCCGGGGCTTGTGGCCGCGGGGCCAGCTGGTGGAGGTCAAGGATGGGGACATCGGTGCGCTGGAGCCGGTGCTGGACGCCCTTGCCCCGGAGATCCTGGCCCTGGCAAGGGACGAGGAGGCGGCCATGCTCAGGTATCTGGAGGGCGTGGGGCTTGGGGCCGAGGGTCGTGTCGCGGTGGTGGACGTGGGCTACTCCGGCAGCATCCAGGGTCGGCTGTGCGAGATGCTGGGGCGTCCCGTCCACGGCTACTACCTGGTCACGCGCGCGGCGGCGCGGGGGGTGGCGGAGCGCTTCGGGGTGGGCATCCAGGGTTGTTTCGGGGAGGAGCTGGAGCGCGACGAGGACTGCGCCCTCTTACGCAACAACGTCCCGCTGGAGATGCTCATGGGGTCGGACGATGCCCAGATCCGCCGCTGCCGCCTCGCGGGTGGCGAGCTGGTCGGGGAGCTCCAGGAGCTGAGCCCCGATGAGCTGGCCTCAGTCCCCCTGCGCCGCGAGCTGCGCGAGGGGGCCCCGGAGTTCGCCCGGGACCACCGCCGGCTGCGCGAGAGCAACCTCGGCCCCCTGCGCCCAGACCTTCACCTGGCGGAACGGTTCTTTGCCGAGTTCTGGGAGGGCGTTTCGGAGTCGGAGCGCCGTGCCATCTACGCGATCGCCACCGACGATCATTACTGCGGCATGGGCATCGTTCATTTTGCCACATTCTTCCCCCGCTGAAGGCCAGGGCGCGGCCGCCCCCTGGGCGGATTCCCGCGCCAAGCGCTCCCGGAAGGCATCCATCCGCCCCAGCAGCTCCGCCGCCGAGGCCCGAGGTGGCAGCAGGCAGCCACGGGCGTACTGGCGGGCCGCATCGGCCGGTGCCCCCAGATCGAGGCAGCAGAAGGGGACCCCGCAGGCCATGATCTCGTGGGCCACATAGGAGAAGGTCTCGGGCCAGATGGAGGCGAAGAAGAAGAGGTTGGCCCCGGAGAGATGCATCCGCTGGGGTAGCTCGCCACGCTCGTAGCGCCCCGTTACCCTCAGGCAGGGTGAGGAGAACTCGGGGATCAGGGAGCCGATCACCGTGATCCGATAGGGCAGGCCGCGGCGCTCGATCTCTTCGCACATCGCCTTGAGGATGCCCCAGCCCTTATGCCAGGCGATGGCGCCCACCACCCCGATGTGGAGTGGCTGATCCAGGGCAACCTCGATGGGAAGGTGCTGGAAGGGCTGCATGGATTGGGGCCGTACCTCGATGCGCGCGGCGCAGGCGGGATAGACCCGCCTCAGCAGCTCCGCGGTGGCCTGCGAGAACACCAGGATGCGGGCGGCGCGGTTGATCACCCTGCCCCAGACGGCGCGCCAGTCGGCGATGGTGGCCGCCCCGGTGGGGAAATCCGTATGCAGCCGGGTACGGCAGCGCTCGCAGGTCTCAGGCGAGGGGAGGTCGCAGTAGCGCTGGTCGGCGTCGATGAGGAAGAGGCTCGGGCAGAGCATGAAGAAGTCGTGGATCGCCACCGTCACGGCCATGCCAAGTCTGTCGGGCACCTCGGCGAGCCAGTCGAGCAGCGCCACCGGGCTGCGGAAGGTGTAGATGTTCTCGAGGAACACCTCCTCGACCGCCATCCCGGCCACCAGCCGACCCCATTCCTGGTAGCTCTCGTACTGGAGCACCAGCTCCTCGTCGCCGTGACGCCAGTGGGCGCGAAGCTCCCCGGTGCGAAAGTCGTCGATCAACTGCAGCACTGGGATCCCCGCCGCGAGCTTGCTGGCTACCAGCTCCCGGCTGTAGGCCTGGGCACCGCCCTCGATGACGTTGTCGATGATCACGAAGGCGCCGCGGCCCGCCCGGGCGGCCAGCACCCGCAGGTGCAGGAACTCGCGCAGGGGCCGCAGGGGGTCGCGCTGGATGTAGTCGGTGTACTCCTCGAACAGCCCCGGGTAACGCCGGCGCAGGATGAGCTCGTTGCGATCGGCCAGCGCCTGGCGTTCCTCGCTCGGGAAGGAGCCCCCGTGCTTGTGGTGGACGAACAGGTTGGGGGCCAGGACATGGCGGTAGCCGGCGATCTGGGCGCGCCGACACCAGTCGTTCTCCTCCCGGTAGCCTCGCCCTAAGGCGGGGTCGAACAGTCCGATCTGCCGGGCCACCGAGAGGCGGATCCCCATTCAGAACCCCACGGCGGTGCTGAGCTCTGGCGGCGGCAGGCCCCTCAACCGAGCGAAGACCGCATCGATGACGTCCAGGTCCATCCCCTCCGGGATTGAGCAGTCCCGGAAGAAGTGGGGGAAGCTGCAGATGGCGCCGGCATTGGTGAAGGGTGTGACGCTGGCGACGCTGGGGTCCGCCGCCAGGGGGGCCATCAGGCGCTCGAGCCAGAAGGGGGGGATCTGGACATCGGTGTTGAGCAGCACGAAATCCTGCTCCACCTGCTCGTAGAGGCGGTTGACGGTCTGCACGAAACCCAGGTTTTGGGCGTTGCGCAGCAGCAGCGCATCGGGGAAGGCCGCGGCACGTCGCTGCAGGAGGTGCCAGACCCGGCTATCGGGGCTCGCGTCATCGCAGATCAGCAGGCGGAAGGCCGTGCTGTTCGCCCGCGCCAGGCTGTCGAACAGGGCACCCAGGTACTCGAAGCCGTTGTAGACGGGGATGAGGACGTCCACGGGGGCGGGCAGCGGCTCCCAGTGCGGGGGCTCGGGCCAGGTCTCGGGTGCGGCGGAGAGGCGGCGCACCGGTGGGGGCTCGACGGCAGCAGTCAACGAAGCCAGGGCCAGCTTGCGCCGGGCGGTGCGGAACTGACCCCGGAGCAACCAGCCGAAGACCCGGGCACGGGACCGCCCGTCCAGTGCCACCAGGGCGTGCAGGGCACGGCGGCCCTGGTGAGCTATACGGCCCGCCGCCCGCAGGGGCCGTGTGATGCGCCAGGAGGTGGAGCCTTCAAAGTCGGCCCGCGTTGCCGCTAACTGGGCCTCCAGGCGCTGGCGCTCCTCTTCGAGCCAACGCTGGGTCAGGGCGCGCCGTTCAGCCTCTGCAACGAGCTGGCCGTGGCGGTCCGCGAGCTGCTGGTGCTCCGCGACCAGCCCCTCGTGCTCCGCCGCCAGGCGCTGGTGGCCTTCGACGAGCCGCTCCTGCTCGTAGGCCAAGCGTTCGTGCCGCGCCGAGAGGGCCAGGTGATGGGCGTGCAGTTCCCGATGCATCCGGCCGAGGTCCTGGAGCTCGAATTGGTAGGCATCGGCCTTGGCCTGCACCGCGCGCAACACCGCAGAGGCCCGGGCACGGACCAGGATCTCATAGGCAATGGCCTCGGGGAGGCGGGGCAGCCATTTGTGGGTGACCTGGCGTTCCGCGGCCCGAGCGGCCTCGGGGTCGCCTTGGAGGGCGAAACCGGATTAGCCCAGGATCCGATAGATGGCCGTCACCTCGTCGCGGAAGGCGAATTCCCCCTGGAGGGCGAGCTGTCGCCAGAAATCCCAGTCCTCGCAGAGGTCGAGCCGGGGATCGAAATGGGCGCCGGCCTCCAGCACCTTGCGGCGGAACAGCACGGAGTGGATCGGCAGATAGTTCTCCAGGTGCAGGTCCACCGCGTCGAAGGGTCTTCCGAATTCCCGCAGCAACTCCCCAGCCCCGTTTTCCGCCCGCACCCGCGCGTAGGCGGCCACCGCCTCGGGTTGGGCCTCCAGCCTGGTGACCAGGGCCTCGACGTGGTTGGGCAGGAGGCAATCGTCGTCGTCCAGGAAGCCGAGCAGCTCCCCCCTTGCCGCTAGGAGACCCGCGTTGGCCGCCGCACTGCGCCCCAGCGGTGCCGCCGAGGGTACGAACAGGAGCGGTCGACCCCCGTACTCCCCTGGCAGGACCGGATGATCCGCCCCCGCGGCCGCCACCACGACGATCTCCAGGGGGGAATAACGCTGCTCTGCCAGGGAATCCAGGGCGGTCTGCAGTGTGGGCCGGTTCAGGCTGCGGATGATGATAGAGACGAGAGGTCGGGCGGCGTTCATGGGGGCGGCCAACCGGGGAATCCAGAGGGTGAACGGCGGCTATCGATCCTCACTGTCCCTGTGGGGCGATCGCGCCGGTGCGCGATCAGGGTCCGCTTCATCTCGGCCCGAGGCGTCGCGGCGAGCAGCGAGGGCAGGCATCAGGGGCGCTCCCTGCCGATTCCCCACGACTAGGATCCCATGGGTTAGCGCGGAGCCTCAGCCGGGACCGCCTGCGGCTCGGCGACCGCCTCGTCCAGGGCTGCACGGGCATGGTCCCGGGCGAGGACCAGATAGACCCCCGGCACCACGAACAGGGTGAACAGGGTACCGATCCCAAGGCCGCTCGCGATCACCAGGCCGATGTCGAAGCGGCTGACCGCACCCGGGCCGGAGGCGACGAGCAGCGGCACCATGGCCACGATCATGGCCACGGTGGTCATGAGGATGGGTCGCAGCCGAATGGCGGCGGCGCGCTCCACCGCCTCGCGTTTGACCAGGTGCTCGCGGATCTGGAGCTGGTTGGCGAACTCCACGATGAGAATGCCGTTCTTGGCAATCAGGCCAATGAGGGTGATCAGCCCCACCTGCGTATAGATATTGATGGTGGCGAAGCCCAGGGTGAGGAAGGCCAGGGCCCCGGCGATGGACATGGGCACCGAGACCAGGATGATCAGGGGATCGCGCCAGCTCTCGAACTGGGCGGCCAGCACCAGATAGATCACCAGCAGCGACATGAAGAAGGTGACGACCAGGGCGCTGCCCTGCTGGGCGTATTGGCGGGACTCCCCCGTATAGTCCCAGGTGACGTTGTTGGGGAAGAGCTCCTTGGCCTGGGCATCGAGATAGGCCATGGCCTCGCCCAGTGGCACCCCCTGGGCCATGATCCCCTCCACCGTGATGGCATTGAGCTGCTGGAACTGGGTGCGCTGGCTGGGCTCCACTCGGGTCTCGAAACGCACCAGGTTGGAGAGGGGGACCTGCTGGCCGCTGGGGGTGGCGAGGTAGTAGTCGTTGAGCATCTCGGTGTCGAGGCGAAACTCCCGGGCCACCTGGGGGATCACCTTGTAGCTGCGCTCCGCCAGGCTGAAGCGGTTGACGAAGCCATCGCCCACCATCACCGAGAGGCTGCGGCCGATATCCCGCATGTTGACGCCCAGTGCCCCCGCGCGGTCGCGGTCGATGACCAGGGTGGTCTTGGGCCGGCTGAAGTCGATGGACTTGCGTAGGAACATGAACTTGCCGCTCTGCATGGCGCGGCCGATCAGGGCGCCCGCCAGGGCGTCCAGCTCGGTGTAGTCCGCATCCGAGATCATCACGAACTGCAGCGGCAGCCCTCTCCCCGACCCGGGCAGGCTGGGACGGGGGAAGATGGCCAGCTCGAAGCCGGCCACCTCCTGGAGCTTGGCCTGGACCTCGGGCTGTACCTGGGACTGGGAGCGGCTGCGCTGGTGGATGGAGGGCATCTTGAAGCCGCCGAAGGTGATGGTGGGATCCCCGCCGAAGCCCACCAGAACGAAGCTCTCCTTGTACTCGGGCACGGTCTCGAAGCGCTTGATCACCTCCTTGACGTAGAGCTGGTTGTACTCCGGGGTGGCGGTCTGGGGGGCCACGGCGCGGAAGAAGAGGATGCTCTGGTCCTCGGTGGGGGCCAACTCGCTGCGGGTGGTGACGAACATGAGATAGATACTGGCGAGGACCAGGAGCCCGAAGACCAGCACCACGGAAGGGTAGGCCAGCACCCAGTGCAGCGCCCGGCGGTAGCGCTCCGCCAGCCGGTCGAAGAAGTGGGCCACCGCCTGCTCGAAGCGTCCCTCCTCACCCGCGGGCTTGAGGGCGCGCGAGCACAGCATCGGCGAGAGGGTGAGGGCCACCACCCCCGAGATCAGCACTGCGGCGGCGAGGGAGAAGGCGAACTCGGTGAAGAGGCTGCCCACCAGCCCCCCCATGAAGCCGATGGGGGCGTAGACCGCCACCAGGGTGGTGGTCATGGCGATGATGGGCAGTCCCAGCTCCCGGGCCCCGATCAGGGCGGCCTGCATGCGCGGTCGACCCTCCTCGATGTGGCGGTGGATGTTCTCCACCACCACAATGGCATCGTCCACCACCAATCCGATGGCCAGCACCATGGCCAGGAGGGTGAGCAGATTGATGGAGAAGCCCATCAGCAGCATCAGGAAGGCGCCGCCGATGAGCGAGAGGGGCACCGCCAGGGCCGGAATGAGCGCCGCGCGGGCGGACCCCAGGGATAGGTAGATCACCAGGAGCACGATCAGCACCGCCTCAGCCAGGGTGCGGAACACCTCGTCGATGGAATCGCTGATGAAGACGCTGGCATCGTAGGGGATCACCGCCTTGAGCCCCTCGGGGAGCTGGGCGCGCAGGTCCGGCATCTGGGCGTGGACCCGCTTGGCGACCTCCAGGGGGTTCTCCCCGGGGGCCTGCTCGATACCGACGAAGATGGCCGGGATACCCTTGTAAAGGGTGAGTGTCTCGTAGTCCTCCGCGCCGAGCTCCACATCCGCGATGTCGCGCAGGCGCACGATGGTGCCGTCGCGGGTGGCCACGACCAGGTTGCGGAACTGCTCCTCGGCGCTCACGTCGGTGGTGGCGGCCAGGTCGATGGTCACGAACTGGTCCTTGATCTTGCCCACGCCCGAGAGGTAGTTGTTGCGCCGCAGCACGTCCTCCACCTCGGTGGGGCTCACCGCCAGGGCACCCATGCGGCGGGGATCGAGCCAGACGCGCATGGCGAAGGTCTTGTTGCCGATCAACTGGGCCTTGGCCACCCCGGGCACCGCCTGGAGCTGAGGCTGCACCACCCGCAACAGGTAGTCACTGATCTGCGAGAGGCTCAGGGTCTCGCTGTAGAAGGCCATGTACATGAGGGCGGTGGGGTCGCCGGTGGTGGCGTCGATCACCGGGTCGTCCACCTCCGCGGGCAGCACCTTGCGCTGGCTCCCCACCTTGGCCTGGATCTCCGCCACCGCGGCGTGGGGGTCGTAGTTGAGGCGCATGTGGGCCTCGATGGTGGAGCGGCCCTGCACCGAGGTGGAGGAGAGGTAGTCGATCCCGTCCGCCTGGGCGATGGCCTGCTGGAGGGGCGTGGTGACGAAGCCCTTGATCAGCTCCGCGCTGGCCCCCGGGTAGGTGGTGGTGACCGTGATGACCGTATCCTTGGTCTCGGGGTACTGGCGCACCTCCAGGCTGAAGATGGCGCGCAGGCCCACCACCAGGATCAGCAGGCTCACCACGCTGGCCAGGACCGGGCGCTTGATGAAGAGATCGGTGAACTGCATGGGGGCGAGACTAGGCCTTGGTTCCCGGCGGCAGGGTGCCCTCTTGGGGCACCGCGCTGTTGTCGACGCGGACCTCCTGGCCGTTGCGGAGCTTCACCTGTCCGGCCACCACTACTTTGTCCCCCGCGCGCAGCCCCTCCACGGCCACGCGCCCGTTCTCCACCGCGCCGGCGGTGACGGGTCGGCGCTCCACGGTGGTCTTGCCGTCCTTCTCGACGATGGCGAACACCGACTCCCCATAGGGGGCGTAGGTGATGGCGGCGCGGGGGAGGGTGAGGAGGCTCTTGCGCGCCGGTAGCAGGGTCTCTACCTCCGCGAACATGCCGGGGCGCAGGCGCTGGTCGGGGTTGGGAAGGGTGGCGCGGATGCGCAGGGAGCGGGTGAGCTGCTCGATGCCCGGGTCGAGGGCGCTGATCTGACCCTCGAAGGGCTGGTCCCCGTAGGCGGCCACCTTCACCCGGATCTTCTGGCCCACCGCGAGCTCCTTGAGGTAGCGCTCGGGCAGGCTGTAGTCCACGTAGATGGGCTCCAGGGCGTCCAGCGGCACGATCTGGGCGCCCGGCGGCAGATACTCGCCGAGGTCTACCTTGCGGATGCCGAGCAGGCCGGCGAAGGGAGCGGTGATGCGCTTCTTGTCGATGAGGGCCTGCTTGGCGGCGACCCGCGCCTCGGCGCTATCGAGCTGGGCCTTGCCCTCGTCGTAGTCGGACTGGGAGACGGAGTGGTCGCGCAGCAACCTCGAGATGCGCTGGAGCTTGATCTCGGCGAGGTTGCGCTCGGCGATCAGGCCCTTGAGGTCCGCCTGGTCCACGCTGTCGTCGAGCTGCAGGATGACCTCTCCCGCGCGGACCTTCTGGCCGGATTCGAAGAGGATACGGCTGACCTTTCCGGGGACCTCGTTAGTCACGAAGATCCCCTGGGCCGCCTCCAGGCTGCCCACCGCCGTCAGACGTGGCTGCCAGGTCTCCTCCCGCACCTCGGTCACCGCCACCGTGGCGGGCGGGGGTGGGCGCGACATCATCGCCGTCTGCTGGCCCATCTGGCGCATCTTCCAGGCGAAGATGCCGCCGAAGGCCAGGCCGACGAGAAGGATCATGAGGAGCAGGCGCTTGAGCATGGGAAGGATGCCAGGAAGGGGGCGGTTCGGGTGGGGCCTCGATAAGCGGGGGATTATAGGCCCCTGCCGGCGTGCTGGCGGCCTTTAGTGTGCGGATTCGACCCCCACCCTTGAGACAATACACCGGGGCCTGCCCGATCCCCGTCGACCAATCCCTGAGGAGAAACCCATGAGTGCGGATTTCCAGTCAGTCACCCGGCATGACAGCCCCGAGGAGCCAGGCGCGAGCGTCCTGGCCCCAGGCCAGCCCCCGGCGGGCCTGCGTACCCTGGGCCGGAGGATCCGCGGCGAAGCGATATCCGATGGGGCCGGGGTCAAGCTCACCCGTCTCATCGGATCTCCCGACCTGAACCAGCTCGACCCCTTCCTGTTGCTGGACGCCTTCGGCTCGGCCGAGCCCCAGGACTACCTGGCGGGCTTTCCGCCCCACCCCCATCGGGGCTTCGAAGCCGTCACCTACCTCTTGGAGGGGCGCATGCGCCATCGCGACAACGCCGGCCACGAGGGGGTGATCGAACCGGGTGGGGTGCAGTGGATGACGGCGGGGCGGGGCATCGTCCATTCGGAGATGCCCGAGCAGGAAAAGGGTCGGCTGGCGGGGCTCCAGCTTTGGGTCAACCTGCCCGCCGCGGAGAAGATGGGCCCGCCCCGCTATCAGGAGATCGCCCCGAGCCGTGTGCCCGAGGAGGCGCGATTCGGCGGGGTGCGGCTGCGGGTCATCGCCGGCCGCACTACCCTGGGCACCCAGGGGCCGGTGGGGGCGGTGAGCACCGATCCCCTCTATCTCGACGTGAGCCTCCCGCCCCATGGGGCGTTCCAGGAGCCCCTGCCCGCCAGCCACAACGCCTTCGTCTATGTCCTGGAGGGCGCGCTAGGAGTGGGCGCGGCGGGGGCGGAGCTGCCACTCCTTGCCGGTGAGCTGGGGATCCTCGCGGGCGAGGGCGGGGTGCGGGTGGCGAGCGGCGGCCAGGGCGCAAGGTTCCTGCTGGTGGCCGGGCGGCGGTTGAACGAGCCGGTGGCCCGGGGTGGTCCCTTCGTCATGAACAGCCCCGAGGAGATCGCCCAGGCCTTTCGCGACTATCGCGAGGGGCGCTTCTGAGGCCCGGGTCTCGCCTCGCTCAGCTGTAAGCGAAGCTCGCCCCCTGGCGGGGTCGGGCGTAGTAGCCCGGCGGTCCGGCGGGGACCACCACCACGCCACCCTCGCTCAGGTGGAAGCGCGCCCGGTCTGCCGCGGGGTCGTGCCCGATGATCGTGCCCGGCGGGATGGGGTTGTGGCGATCCACGATCACCCGCCGGAGTCGCGATCCGCGCCCGATGCGGGAGAAGTCCATCAGGATGCAGTCCTCCAGCACCACGTCCTCCTCCACCACGGCCTCCCGGCGGACGATGGAGTTGTGGATGCGGCAGCCCTCGTGGATCACGCTGGCCGCACCGAACAGGCTGTTGCGTAGCTCTCCCCCGAGGACGCGGGTAACGGGACCCTGATAGTTGCTGGAGAAGATGGGCCAGGAGGGGTTGAAGAGGTCGAACCGCGGCTCCGCCCCCAGCACGTCGCCGTGGGCATCGTAGTAGGCGTCGATGGAGCCTACGTCGCGCCAGTAGAAAGGGATCTCGTAGGGCTTGAGGCCCGGGACCTGGTTGTCGAAGAAGTTGTAGGCAAACAGGCGACGCTCCCCGAGCAGGCGCGGCAGCACGTGCTTGCCGAAGTCGGTCTCCCCGCGCCGCTGGGCCTCGCGAAGGGCCTCCACCAGGACCTCGGCGCGGAACAGGTAGTTGCCCATGGAGGCGAAGGCCTGGTCCGGGTCGCCGGGCATGGGGCGGGGCAGTGCGGGCTTTTCCTGGAACTCCCGTACCCGGCCGTCGTCGTCGGCGGCGATGACGCCGAAACGGCTGGCCTCGGCGATGGGCACCGGGATGGCGGCGACGGTGACGTCCGCCGACTGGGCCCGGTGGAAGGCCACCATCTGACTGACGTCCATGCGGTAGATGTGATCGGCACCGAACACCGCCACCAGGTCCGGGGCGTGCTCGTCGATCAGGTTGAGGTTCTGGAACACGGCGTCCGCCGTGCCCTGGAACCAGCTGACCCCCGTGCGCATCTGCGGCGGCACCACGGTGACGAACTGCTCGGGCAGAAGGGGCGAACTGCGCCAGGCGCGGCGCACATGCTCGATCAGCGACTGGGACTTGTATTGCACCAGCAGGTAGATGGTGTGGATGCCGGAGTTGACCAGGTTGCTGAGCACGAAGTCGATGAGGCAGTAGCGGGCCCCGAAAGGCACGGCGGGCTTGGAACGGGCCGCGGTGAGGGGTTGCAGGCGGGAGCCTTCGCCACCGGCCATGACGAAGGTGATAATGCGCTCACTGCTCATTGTGGAGGGTACCCAGGTTGTCGCGACGCGGAGTGAGACCCCGCCAGTGCGGGATGGTTCGGGGGAGATGGCGGACAAGGATAGCGCCCGCGGCGCGGCGTCGCATCCCGTTTCATCGGGGCGTGGCAGCGGTTCCCAACGCTGGGCGTGTCAGTGGGGGGAGGGGGTGCTGACTGAGCTGTTGCGCTGCGCCTGGTGCGGCAGCGACCCGCTCTACCGGGCCTACCACGACCGGGAGTGGGGGGTGCCCCTGTGGGATGACCGGGGGCTCTTCGAGATGCTCATCCTCGAGGGGGCCCAGGCGGGGCTGAGCTGGCTCACCATCCTGCGGAAGCGGGAGGGCTATCGGCTCGCCTTCCAGGGCTTCGATCCGGAGCGGGTGGCCCGCTACGACCAGGCGCGTGTCGCGGAGCTGCTGCAAAACCCCGGCATCGTGCGCAACCGGCGCAAGGTAGAAGCTGCCGTCGCCAATGCCCGGGTCGTCCTCCAGATCCTCGAGTCCCAGGGCTCCCTCGCTGCCTTTCTGTGGCGCTATGTGGATGGCGTGCCAAGGCAAAACGCCTGGGCCTCCCTGGCCGAGGTGCCCGCCACCAGTCCCGAGTCCGATCGCATGAGCCGGGACCTCAAGGGGCTTGGGGGCCGCTTCCTGGGCTCCACCATCTGCTACGCCTTCATGCAGGCGGTGGGTATGGTCAACGACCACACCACCGACTGCTTCCGCCACCGGGAACTGGCGAGGGTGGCTGGCCCTGAGGCCGGGCTCTGAACCGGGACCCCGGGGCGGCGCATCCGTGCCCAGTCTCCGGGGTTCGGCGAGCAGGCGATGAGCCTTTTCCTCGGTCTCCTCGCCGATGGGGTGCTGGTGCTGCACCTGGGATTCATCCTGTTCTTGGTCCTCGGCGGGGCGCTCTTGCCCCGGTGGCCCTGGCTCCCTTGGCTCCACCTCCCGGCGGTCGCCTGGGGGGCCTACATCGAGCTCTCGGGCGCCATCTGTCCCCTGACGCCTCTGGAGAATGAGCTCCGGTGGGCCGCGGGCGGCAGCACCTACGCGGTGGGCTTCCTGGAGCATTACCTCACCGCCCTGATCTACCCCACGGGCCTGACGCGGGATATCCAGATCGGTCTCGGGTTGTTAGTGGTCGCCCTCAATGCCTGGTTCTACAGCCGCTGGTGGCGGTGGCGGGGGTAGGGCAGGGGAGCTCCTACCGATCGGCCCCCGCCGGGATCGCCTGGGCATGCCCCGTCTCCCACTGGAACCGCTCGCCGCAGAAGGGCACGAAGGTCAGCTTGCTCGCACCGATCTCGATGAGGTCATAGGCCTTCAGCTCCATCGGGGTGAGCACCTCTTCGTCATTGAGGTAGACCAGCCCGCGACTCTCCCCGGGGGCGATGCGAAACACCCCATTCTTGGGATTGAAGCTGACCAGGGCGTGGTTCTCCCGGCTGATGGCGGCATCGCCGGTGAGCGCGATGTCCATGTGCGGGGAGCGGCCGATGAAGTTGCGCTCGGCATGGATGCGGTAGTCGCGGCCCTTCTCGGGTCCGGCGACACACACCAGCCAGCCGACCACCGGGTCGAAGCCGCCCTTGGCGGCCCAGAGGTGACGGGTTACACCGGGATCGCTGCCGGGCCGAGGGGGCACCGCCCCGCCCCGGGCCAAGGTCGGTGCGTCACCCCCGGACCCCAGGCCCGGAATCCGCTCCGTCTGCTTGAGCGTCCCCTCCAGCTCCATCCCCACCCCGCAGAAGGGGCAGCCGCTGTGCTGTTGGTCGTCGTAGAAGTGTCCGTTGCGGCAACGCACGGTGGCCATGGTCGGTCTCCTCTGATGATGTTCGGGGCGTCACGCTTCTTGCCCCAAAACCGGGGGTTGGACGAGGCGCCTATCGTTACAGACACTCGTAGCGCTTGGCACCGGATTCTGCCGGCCCTTGAGCGGGCCGCCTTGCTGAGCGACGCCAAAGCGCTTGTGCCGTGCACAGCCAAAGTATCGGTGGGGTGTGTTGTGCTTCGTCCCTCGTCCCAGTCGGGTGCGATGAGCCGAGAGCCGGCGGAGGCATGGACTAGGCCTTCGAGATGCACGGGACGGGCTACGAACCCCGTCCCCGCGAAGATGTGGCGCAACGGAAAAGGGTAAAAGGGAAGAGGGCAAAGCTCAAAGGTCCTGGGCGAGCCGGAACCCGATGAAGCTGTAGCGGGAGTCGGCGAAGTACATGTTGCGGAACGCCGAACGGAGGGTCTCCGGCACGTGGAACGAGGCGCCGCCGCGGATCACGCGGGGTGTACCTTTACCTTGGTAATTGCCGCGCCATTCGGAGCCGTCGGTCGGGGCGCCCTGGTAGGTGACGTGGTAGCAGTCTTGAACCCACTCCCAGAGGCTACCAGCGGTGTCATACAGCCCAAAGGGGTTGAGCCTGAAGGAGCCCACCGGGGCGGTCTGCGTACTATCCGACCGGCTACCGCAGCCTTTGCAGTTGGCGTTGCCCTGGCCGATCTCCTGGCCCCACCAATAGGGGGTGGTAGTCCCGGCGCGAGCGGCGTATTCCCATTCCGCCTCGGTGGGGAGCCGGTAGGGCTTGCCGGCGTTGTTCGCGTTGAGGCGCTGGAGGAAAGCCTGGATGTCGTCCCAGGAGACATTCTCCACCGGGCGATCATAACCCTTGAGCTGTGAGGGGTTCTCTCCCATCACCGCCTGCCATTGGGCCTGGGTGACCTCGTATCTACCCATGCGGAAGGCCTTGGTTTTGACTAGATGGGCCGGCTTCTCGGCGTCGGAGCATTGTGCATCGCCGGGGCTACACCCCATGACGAACTCCCCGCCGGGGATCGTCACCATCTCCTGCGCGATGGTACCTACCGGACCTTGGCGGGGTTGACTCGGCGTGGCCTCAACCCTGGTCTTGGTCTGTGGCGTCGGGTCGGCCTGGGGCTTGGTCTGTCCCGTTGCCTCTCCCCTGG
>CAZFHV010000044.1:0-19964 GCA_964519095.1 uncultured Chromatiaceae bacterium
CGCCGTGCATCAGGGTCTTCGCGCCCAGTCGCCGCACCGCCCGCACCTTGATGGGTGGGGTTGTACGCGGCATGACGATCAGGGCGCCGATCCCGAGCCGATGGGCCGCCAGGGCCACCCCCTGGGCGTGGTTGCCGGCGGAGGCGGCGATCACCCCCCGGGCACGCTCCGCGGGCCCCAGCCCGAATATCCGGTTGTAGGCACCCCGCAGTTTGAAGGAGAACACCGATTGGAGGTCCTCCCGCTTGGCGAGCACGGGGCTGCCGAGCCGCTGCGACAGGCCGGTGAGCCGATCCAGCGGGGTCTCCCGGGCCACGTCGTAGACGCGGGCCTTGAGGATGCGTTCGAGGTATTGCCTGGGCATGGGGGGCGGCTCATGCGGGGGTCGGCGCATTCTACTGCCGTTGCCCGACCTGTATGATAGCCGCCACGCCTCGACTTGCCCCCGACCGGAGCCCCCGCCCCATGAACGCCGATGAGCTCAAGCGCACCGCTGCCAAGGCGGCCCTGGACTACGTCAAGGGGGGCATCGTGGGCGTGGGCACGGGCTCGACGGTCAACCACTTCATCGAGCTCCTGGCCGGCATCAAGCACCGCATCGACGGGGCCGTGTCCAGCTCCGAGGCCAGCACCCGCCTGCTCAAGGCCCAGGGCATCGAGGTGATGGACCTCAACAGCACGGGCGATCTCGACCTCTACGTGGACGGGGCCGACGAGTCGAATCACCAGCTCGAGCTGATCAAGGGCGGCGGCGGGGCACTGACCCGCGAGAAGATCGTGGCGGGGGCCAGCCGCCAGTTCGTCTGCATCGCCGACGAGGGCAAGCTGGTTTCGGTGCTCGGGCGCTTTCCGTTGCCCGTGGAGGTCATCCCCATGGCCCGCAGCTTCGTGGCCCGGCAACTGGTGAAGCTAGGCGGCACCCCCACCTGGCGCGAGGGGCTGGTCACCGACAACGGCAACCTGATCCTGGACGTGCACCGCCTGGAGATCCAGGAGCCGATCAAGCTCGAGCAGGCCATCAACAACATCCCCGGCGTGGTCACCGTGGGGCTGTTCGCCATGCGGCGGGCGGACGTGCTGATCCTGGGCACCCCCACTGGAGCCCGCACCCTGACCGCTCGCTAGTCCCCCTCGCCATCCGGCTCGGCCTCTTGGTCGTTCCCGTGCTGCGCCTTGCACCAAGCTCGGGGTGTGGGTCGGGCTTCAGCCCGACAAGTCCGACAAGTGAGCCAGGTTCTGCCCCTGCGTCGGGCTGAAGCCCGACCCACGCTGCGCCCCTGGTCTTGACGGCCTGTTGGCCCAATGGCAGTCGCTGATCGTGTCCGCCGGCGGCCTCAGGCCGGCCGGCAGATCGGGGGCTCCCTGGTTGAAAGTTGCGAGCCACAAACGAAGACGGGGCCCGTAGGCCCCGTCTTCGCGATCGTCAGAGCTTCTAAGCGCGGCTTAGAATTTGTGGATCATACCGATGGACACGCCACGGTAGTCCGCGTCGGTAACATCCTGATTCTGCGCGGTGTAGAGCAGGTAGGCGGTGGTGCGCTTGCTCAGGTTGTGGTCGAAGCCGATGGCCCAGCTGGTCGCATCCGCATTGATGTAGCTGCTGTCGGGGAGGGTCCGGCCGTACATGCCCTTGACGGCGTTGTTGCCGAAGGCGTATTGGGCCTGGATCTGCCAGAGGCCGATGTCGGCGCCGGCGATGCCGGCCACGTCGTTCTGCCGCTCGTAGACGCCGGAGAGGGTGAAGCCGCTGTAGTTCAGCAGGCCGAGGCCCAGCTTCCAGGTGTTCATGTTGTTGGGATCGACGCCGGCCCAGTGATTCTCGCCCAAGCGCTCGTAGGCCGCGGAGGCGTAGAAGGGACCATTGCCATAGGTGGCGGCCACCGACCAGGCGCTGCCGATGGCGTTGGCCTGGTCGCTCCAGCCGGCGTTGACGGTGGCGCCGGCCGAGGGCACCACAGCGCCGGAGAACTGGAAGCCGGCCCAGTTCGGAGAGACGTAGGCCACGGCGGAGTCGGCGCGCACATCCTGGAAGCCGATGGTGTAGTTGTAGTCGGCCAGGGTGTCGGCGAAGAGGTCCAGCTTGGCGGTGGACATCTTGAGCGGGGTGTCGTGACGACCCATCAGCATGGTACCCCAATTGCCGGCCAGGCCGACGTAGGAGTTACGCATCTTGATCTGGCTGTTGTCGCCGTTGTTGATGGTGTTGTCCTCGTTGGCCAGGGGGATACCGAACTCCACCTGGTAGATCGCCTTGAGGCCGTTACCCAGGTCCTCGGAGCCCTTGAGGCCGATGCGGTTGGACCGCGGGGTGGTGCCCAGGCCCCAGCCACTGAAACTGCGGGTACCTATGGCGCCGGTGTTGCCCTGGTTCTGGGTGGGATAGCGCTGCCAAAGGGTCACGTTGAGGGCATTCGCATCAACATCGACATAGTCGAGGGACAGGTGCAGGGTGCCGTAGATGACGGCGTCGGCCATGGCGGTGGCCGGGGCGGCCAGGGCAGCCGCGACTGCCAGAGGAATCAGCTTTTTGTTCATGTCAACTCCCGCTGTTATGTTCAAGTGACAAAAAATACGTTGTGCAGGGGAAAGGATAGTGGGACGAGGAACATTTTGCAACAGTTTTTTGAAAAAAGCGACAAAGCCAGAAACTGTTGCGCAAATCCCACAAACCTCGCGTCTCCCCCTGCCACACACCTGACATAGTAGCAAAAGTCGTCGGCAAAAACCAACACCGGAAATGCATCGCGCCACAGATCGGCGCGGGGCTGTTGCGTGCGTGCCGCAGATCCCTGGCCGGTCCGTCTGTCGGAGGGCTAGCGCCGCTTCCCGCGGTGCGGCCCCGTCCCCGGCTGCTGTGCTTTTTTGCGACAGTCGGCCCGGAAGGGTTTGCGCCTCGGCCGCCAAACGAAGAGACCGGCGCGTGGCCGGTCTCTTCTATGTGAACTAAAGGGTGGGACGAACGGGGGGTGGCTGGGGGACGAGGATTCGAACCTCGGTTAACGGAGTCAGAGTCCGCTGTCCTGCCGCTAGACGATCCCCCAAGTTCCGTGCGTTTAGCGCTTGGAGAACTGGGGACGCTTGCGGGCCTTGTGCAGGCCCACCTTCTTGCGCTCCACCTCGCGCGCGTCCCGGGTAAGGAAGCCGGCGCGGCGCAGGGGCCGGCGCAGGTCCTCGTCGTACTTGACCAAGGCGCGGGCAATGCCGTGACGGATCGCGCCCGCCTGGCCGCTGGCCCCACCGCCGGTGACGGTGACGCGGATGTCGAGCTTCTCTAGGAGGTCGGTCACCTGCAGGGGCTGGCGCACCACCATCCGGGCGGTCTCGCGACCGAAGAAACTGTCGAGGGGCCGGTCGTTGACCGTGATGCTGCCCCTGCCGGGGGTGAGGAAGACGCGCGCGGTGGAGGTCTTGCGCCGTCCGGTGCTATGGGAGATTTCCGCCATTCGAGCAATCCTAGGTTAGATTTCCAACGGCTGAGGCTGCTGCGCCTGGTGCCCGTGCTCGGGGCCGGCGTAGACCCGCAGCTTCTTGAACATGGCCCGGCCCAGGGTGTTGTGGGGCAACATCCCACGCACCGCATGCTGCAGGACGCGCTCGGGCGCCTTCTTGAGCAGCTTCTCGAGCGAGATGGACTTGATGCCGCCCACGTAACCGCTGTGGTGGTGGTAGAGCTTGTCCTGTAGCTTGTTGCCGGTGACCCGCACCCGCTCGGCGTTGACCACGACGATGTAGTCGCCCGTGTCCACATGGGGGGTGTAGATCGGCTTGTGCTTGCCTCGCAGCCGCCGGGCGACCTCGGACGCGAGGCGCCCGAGGGTCTTGTCGGTGGCGTCCACCAGGTACCAGTTTCGGCGAACCTCTGCGGGCTTGGCGCTCAGAGTCGTCATTTCGGGAAGCTCCCTCGCGGAAGGATCCGGACCAATCCGAATCGAGAAAGACGGCGAATCATACAGGACCGGGCCTGGGCTTACAACGTGCGCTGGCTGCGGGCTCGGGCAAAAAAAAAAGCGCAGCCAGGAGGGGGCTGCGCTCAACTCTAACCACCAAAGGAGGAGGGGTGATACTGGCCGGGGCTGAGGGGCCTCGATTCAGTATGTGAGAATGATCTTATATTCTGTTGCCCTTGTCAAGCTCCCCCTCCGCTGACCGCCGTTTGGCCTTCTTTCGGGCGGCGACCTCCGGCGAGGGCTCGTCGGGCAGACGGAGCCGCTCCACCACCCGCCCCCCGACCAGGTGCTCGGAGAGGATCTCCTCGAGGTCGTCACGGTCCACGTAGGTGTACCAGGTCCCCTCGGGGTACACCACCACCACCGGTCCCTCGGCGCAGCGATCGAGACACCCGGCCAGGTTGACCCGCACCCCGCCGGGACCGGCGAGGTCCAGGGCCTTGGTGCGGGCCTTGAGATAGTCCCTCATCGCCTCGGCGCCGCTCTGGGCGCAGCAGGGCCCCCCGTCCTCCCGGCGGTTGGTGCAGAAGAACAAGTGATAGCGATAGTAGGCCATGACCACCCCTCCAGAGGTGCCCCATCGCGCCCCTGCGCGATGGGGTTACCATTATCCTCTCTTCCCCCCCCAGCGCCCAAAACCGGTGACCCCCGAGCGGACCCTCCAGTTGGCCGACCAGTGCGTCAAGTGCGGACTCTGCCTGCCGCACTGCCCCACCTACCGGCTGAGCCTGGACGAGGCCGAGTCCCCCCGCGGGCGCATCGCCCTGGTGCAGGGCTGGTTGGGGGGCGCCTTGCCGGGTGAGACCAGGCTGTGGGGTCACCTCGACCGCTGCCTGGGTTGTCGCGCCTGTGAGCGGGCCTGTCCCTCCGCGGTGACCTACGGGGCGATCCTGGACGCTGCTCGCGATCAGCAGCGGCAGCAGTCCCCCCCATTGCGGCGCTGGCGCGACCGCCTGGCCCTGGGGCTCCTGGGCTCGCCGGCTTGGCTGGCGCTCCTGGCCCAGGGGGCGGTGGCGGCCCGCGCCCTGGGGGGGCTCAGGGCGGCCGCCTGGCTGGGGCTCGATCGCTCGCGCGCCCTGGGACCTTATATCAGGTTGCTTCCCTTCCTCCAGGGGCCCCGACCACGAGCCAGGCCCGCCGAAGCGGTACCGACCCCTAACCCGGCGCGCACCCTCAACCTCTTCCTGGGGTGCGTGAGCCGCATCAGCCAGACTCAGACCCTGGCCGCGGCCACGCGGGTCCTGGGGCACCTGGGCTGGGGGGTACGCATCCCGCCCCCCCAGCGCTGTTGCGGGGCCATCTGGCGCCACAACGGTTTCGCGGACGAGGCGGACGCCCTCCTCGAGCGGAACCGCCGCGCCCTGGGCGGCTTTCCCACCCTGTCCATCGCCAGCGCCTGTGCCGGGGAGCTGCGGGACGGGGGGCTCCCGGTGGAGGAGATCTGCGGTTTTCTCGATCGTCAGGCCTGGCCCGCGGCGGCACTACGGCCCCTGCCCCGGAGGGTGCTCGTGCACGAGCCCTGCAGCCACCGCCACCCCCTCGGGGGCACCCAGGCCGTCTACCGGCTGCTGGGGCGCATCCCGGGCCTCCAGGTCGCCCCCCTGGCGGACAACGCCTTCTGCTGCGGGGCGGCGGGGAGCCACCTGATGCGTCAGCCCGACCTCGCCGAGCGCCTGCTGCAGGACAAGCTCAGCGGTCTACGGCGGGATCCGCCGGAGATCCTGGTCACCACCAACACGGGCTGTGCCCTGCACCTGGCCGCGGGGATCCGTTCCGCGGGTCTCCCCATCGAGGTCTGCCATCCGGTGGAGCTCGTGGCGCGCCAGCTCGATCCCGCGCCTTGAAGGGGGCACCGGGAGCCCCGAGAATGGACGCGAGACCCCCAGCGAGACGGCACCCGGGATGAACCAGCGCCACTACAGCCCCATCGACGAGGTTCTGGTCCGCGCCGACCAGGCCCTGCGCACCCTGTTCGGCCGTCCCCAGACCACGGAGCGCGCCAATCCCGCCCTGGGGCTCGGGGAGGCGCCGCTCTCGGCCCGGGAGCGGGACCATGTGGGGCGCTTGATGCGCATCAACCACACCGGGGAGGTGTGCGCCCAGGCCCTCTACCAGGGACAGGCGCTCACGGCCCGACGACCCGCGGTGCGCGCGAAGATGGAGCGCTCGGCGCGGGAGGAGAGCGACCACCTGGACTGGTGCGAGACCCGACTGCGTGAGCTCGGCAACCGCCCGAGCCTGCTGAACCCCCTGTTCTATGGCGGCGCCTTCGCCCTCGGGGCCCTCGCGGGCCTGGCGGGGGACCGCTGGAGCCTGGGATTCGTGGTGGAGACCGAGCGGCAGGTGGACGTCCACCTCGAGGGCCACCTCGGGGAGGTCCCCCAGACCGACCAGAAGACCCGCGCCATCCTCGAGCAGATGAAGCGCGACGAGGTGCGCCACGCCAACCTGGCGGTGGCCGCAGGTGGCGCACGACTGCCGAGCACCCTCAAGGACGCCATGCGGTTCGCGGCCCGGGTGATGACCCGCAGCGTCTACTGGATCTGAGCGGAGCCCTCAGTCTAGGAGACCGTCTGCGACCTGCGCCCAGAGCTCGGGCCCGAAGACCGCCTCGATCAGCAGCGCCAGGGGGAGGGTCCCCGCGCTGAACAGGCGGCGGTGGAACGCCTCCAAGCCCTCACCGCCCTGATCGCACCGAGACTGACGGGCCCGCTCGAGGATCCGCCAGCCCACTGCCCCCGCTACCCAGTCGCTCGGTTGGCGCGCGACTGTCATCAGGAGCCCCTCCCGCCGCCGGGTCTGGGGCTCGAGTCCCGCCAGGGACTCTTCGAGGGCTCGCTGAGGGCGCCCGTCGAGGTGGAGCTGCAGGTCCAGCTCCGCCAGACGCAGCCCGCGCCACCGCTCCCAGCGCAGCAGCAGGGCTTCCGTGGGCGGGGTGTCGGGGTCGGACGCGAGGTGCCCCCAGAGGTACAGGCCCCAGCCCTTGGCCAGGGACTCTCCGGCGCTCAGGCGGCGGGGCAGGCGCTGGCCGGCCTCGCCACCGGCGAACGCCAGCAGATGGGCCCCCGCCGCCCCGAGCGCCAGGCATCGGTGGGCGATCAGGCTAGGAGGCTCCCCCTGGGGCGAGGGGTCCAGGTAGATCACCCCCCGGCCCCGCTCGTACTCGGCGCGGTAGCCGCCGTTCCAATCCGGCGGGTAGGGGCAATCGGGCAGGTCCCGCACCAGGAGCGGCGCTGCCACCTCCGGCATCAGACCCCGGGCGCTGAGGCGCTCGGCCAGCTGGTCGCAGGTCACCCGATAGGCCTGGCGGCGGGCCTCTCCTCGGAGTGGGGCCTCCGGCGCCAGGGCGGCCTCGATCCCAGTGGCGTCCCCGCTCACCCCCAACGCCCGGGCTTCGGTCTCCAGGTCGCTGCGGGCCTCGGCGACCGCGCGGGCGAGGAACGCCCGCAGCGCCCCCTCGTCGAGCCGCAGCCCGTGACGCCTACGCAACAGGAACCGCCACTGAGGTCGACCGCAGCCCAGCGCCCCCCGGGCCTCGGGGACCACCTCGCGGCGGAGCCGCTCGGCGAAGGCGGCTAGCGCCGTCGCCGCCTGATTACAGAGGTCCACCAGCTCGCCGCCGTCGCGGCGTAGCCGGATCGGCTGGCTGCCGGTCAGCTCCCTCAGGTAGGCCGCTCCCTCATCGGCGGCTGTCGCGGTTGCCTGGGCCAGGGCCGGGGCCAGCAGCTCCGCCAGCGGCAGGAGCTGACCGGTCGCGTGGCGCAGGTACTCCGGCACCTGGCGCATCAGCTCGGCGAGGTTGGTCCACATCGCCTCACCGGGGGGGCAGGCGAGGTGGAGCACCTCCGCGCTCGGCAGGAACCGCAGGGGGTCCCGATGGCGCCAGTCCTGCTCGAGCAGGGCCTCGTATTCGGTCTGGGCCTCGTCGAACAGCAGGCGCAGGTCCAGGCGGCGGTCCTGGTCCAGGGCGTGGAAGTCCAGCTCCTCGATGGCCACCATCAGGCTCTCGAGCCAGGCGGCCAGGACCCCCATGTCGTCATCCTGGTGGGCCGGGAGCAGTCCCTCGTAGCCCGGTACCCCCGCCGCCCTGGCCCGCTCCGGGTGGTAGCGGAACCACACCGGGTAGAACTCCTCCGTCAGGGCGTCGAAGGCGCCGCCCTCAGACATCGCGGATCTCGAAGTCGTGACTGATCTTGGCCGTGGCTCCCAGCATGATGGAGGCGGAGCAAAACTTCTCGGCGCTCAGCTGGATGGCCCGCTCCACCCGCTCCGGGGGCAGGTTGCGTCCGCTGATCAGGTAGCGGACGTGGATGCGGGTGAACACCTTGGGATCCTGCTCGGCGCGCTCGGCGGTGAGCTCCACCTCGCAGCCGGTGACCTCCAGCCGGCCCTTGCGCAGGATGTGGATCACGTCGAATTCGGTGCAGCCCCCCATGCCCACCAGCAGCAGCTCCATGGGCCGGAGCCCCAGGTTGCGCCCGCCGTGCTCCGGGGGGCCGTCCATGACCAGGCAATGGCCGCTGCCGGACTCACCCAGCATCAGGGCCCCTTCGACCCACTTCACCCTTGCCTTCATCGTCACTCACTCCTCTTTACTCTTGGCTGACTAGCCGCTCGATGGGGAAAAGCACCCGATCGGTCCTGGGGCGTACAGGGTTCCGGACGGACTCGCACCCCCAGGGTACACTGCCAGACCCACGAAAACTTTGGAAACAGAATCGACAACTGCGCCGGACTTACCTAGAATCCTGAAGAAAGGTGGAGGTAAAGAATATGATTCCGGGCCGCCGGCGCTTGCTCAGTGAACCTCGACGCGATCCCGAATGGCTGACGGCACTCTTGCCCTACTGCCACATCAAGCGCTATCCGAAGAACACACCCATCGTCCGCAAGGGCGAGCCCGCGGACATCCTCTATTACGTGCTGGAGGGCTCCGCCGCGGTGCTCATGGACGACGAGGACCAACGCGAACTGGTGCTCGCCTACCTCAACAAGGATGAGTTCATCGGCGAGATGGGGCTGTTCACGCGCCGCGAGGTACGCGACGTGGCGGTGCGCAGCCGCAGCGACTGCAAGGTCGCGGAGATCCCCTACGCGACCGTCCTCCAGTTGTTGGAGGCGGAGCTCAAGGATCACGCCAAGGACTTCCTGTTCGCCGTGGGCACCCATCTGAGCCATCGTCTGTTGCAGACCAGCCAGAAGGTGGGCCGGCTCGCCTTCCTCGACGTGGCGGGGCGCATCGCCCGCACCCTGCTGGACCTCTGCGAGCAGCCCGAGGCCATGACCCATCCCGACGGGGTGCAGATCCGCCTCACCCGCCTGGAGCTCGGGCGCCTGGTGGGCTGCTCCCGGGAGATGGCCGGGCGGGTGCTCAAGAGCATGGAGGAGCAGGGGCTCATCACCGCCCGGGGTAAGACTATCGTCGTTTTTGGGTCCCACGAGCAACCCTGACCCTCCGAAGGGTGCTCCGGTCCGCGGACCGGGAGCCCCCGCCCACCCTCCTGCGCTCCGACCGGCTAGCGGGGCGAGTCCCATCAAGTGAACAGGGCCCGGAGCTCCGCTCCGGGGTCCGCCGCGCGCATGAAGGCCTCGCCCACCAGGAATGCGTTCACCCCGTGGCGGCGCATCAGGGCCACGTCCTCCCGGCGGAGGATGCCGCTCTCCGTCACCACCCGGCAGCCCGCGGGGATCCGCTCCAGCAATCCCAGGGTGGTCTCCATGCTGACCTCGAAGGTGCGCAGGTTGCGGTTGTTGATGCCGATCAACCGCCCCCCGGCGGCGAGGGCCCGCTCCAGCTCTCCACCCTCGTGGACCTCGATCAGGGCATCCATGCCCAGGTCTCCAGCGAGTCTACCCAGGTCCCTTAACTCGGCATCGCTCAGGCAGGCGACGATCAGGAGGACGGCATCGGCCCCGAGGGCGCGGGCCTCGTAGACCTGATAGGGATCCACCAGGAAGTCCTTGCGCAGCACCGGCAGGGTGCAGGCGGCCCGGGCCTGCCGGAGGTAGGCATCGCTGCCCTGGAAGAAGTCGATGTCGGTCAGCACCGAGAGGCAGGCCGCACCGGCGCGCTCGTAGCTCAGGGCGATCGCCGCCGGATCGAAGTCAGCCCGCAGCAGCCCCTTGGACGGGGAGGCCTTCTTGGCCTCGGCGATCACCGCCGGCAGCCCCGCCGCCAGCTTGGCCTCGATGGCGGCCAGGAACCCCCGGGGCCGATCGGCCCCCTGCGCCGCCGCGATCAGCTCGGCCAGGGGCCGGTGGGCGCTGCGCTCCGCCACCTCCTCCTGCTTGCGCCTGAGGATACGGGCGAGGATGTCGGGGACCTGGGTCATCCCAACGCCCCCTAATGGCAGGACTGGGTGAAGGCGACGAAGGCGTCGAGCTTGGCGCGTGCCGCCCCGCTGGCGATGGCCTCCCGGGCACGGCTGATCCCGTCCTCGATGGTGGGGGTGAGGTTGGCCGCGTAGAGGGCCGCTCCGGCGTTCAGGGCCAGGATCTCGCGGGGGGCGCCGGGTCGGTTCTCCAGGGCCTCCAGCAGCATGGCCTTGGATGCCTCGGCATCGGCGACCCTGAGCTGGCGGATGGAGACCATCTGCAGCCCGAAGTCCTCCGGGTGGATCTCGTACTCGCGGATCTCCCCATCCCTGAGCTCGCCGACCAGGGTTGCGGCACCCAGCGAGATCTCGTCCAGGCCGTCCTTGCCCCACACCACCAGCACGTGCTCGGCGCCGAGCCGCTCCATCACCCGCACCTGGATGCCCACCAGGTCGGGGTGAAAGACCCCCATGAGGGTGTTGGGCGCGCCGGCGGGGTTGGTGAGGGGGCCGAGGATGTTGAAGAGGGTGCGCACCCCCATCTCCCGGCGCACCGGTGCCACGTTCTTCATGGCGCTGTGGTGGCTGGGGGCGAACATGAAGCCGATTCCCGTCGCCTCGATGCAGGCGGCCACCTGCTCGGGGGAGAGCATCAGGTTGGCGCCCAGGGCCTCGAGCACGTCCGCGCTGCCCGACTTGGAGGAGACCCCGCGGTTGCCGTGCTTGGCCACCCGGGCGCCAGCGGCGGCGGCGACGAACATGGAGGCGGTGGAGATGTTGAAGGTGTGGGAGGCGTCGCCGCCGGTGCCCACGATGTCCACCATGTTGGGGCTCGGGGCGACCGGCACGCGGGTGACCAGCTCGCGCATCACCTGGGCGGCGGCGCTGATCTCCCCGATGGTCTCCTTTTTCACCCGCAGCCCGGTGAGGATGGCGGCGATCATCACCGGCGAGACCTCGCCCGCCATGATCTGGCGCATCAGCGAAAGCATCTCGTCGTGGAAGATCTCCCGATGCTCGATGGTGCGCTGCAGGGCCTCTTGGGGGCTGATGCTCATGGGATCTGCGCCTCAGCGCTGCTCCAGGAAATTCTGCAACAGCCGATGGCCGTGCTCGGTGAGGATCGACTCCGGATGGAACTGCACCCCCTGGACGGGGATTTCCCGGTGTCGGACCCCCATGATCTCGTCGGGCCGGCCATCGGCATGCCTGGTCCAGGCCGTCACCTCCAGGCAGTCGGGCAGGCTGGCCTGCTCGATCACCAGGGAATGGTAGCGCGTGGCCTGGAAGGGATTGGGCAGGCCGCTGAACACCCCGGTGTCGGCGTGATGGATGGGCGAGGTCTTGCCGTGCATCACCTCGCGGGCGTGCACGATGCGCCCGCCGAAGGCCTGGCCGATGGACTGGTGGCCCAGGCACACGCCGAGGATCGGGATGCGGCCGGCGAAGCGCTCGATCAGCGGCACCGAGATCCCCGCCTCCAGGGGCGTGCAGGGCCCCGGTGAGATCACGATCCGCTCCGGGGCGAGCGCCGCGACCTCCTCGAGGCCGATCTGGTCGTTGCGGTACACCCGCACGTCCGCCCCCAGCTCCCCCAGGTACTGCACCAGGTTGTAGGTGAAGGAGTCGTAGTTGTCGATCATCAGGAGCATGGCGTGCCT
Organism: uncultured Chromatiaceae bacterium; assembly: GCA_964519095.1. GTDB lineage: Bacteria > Pseudomonadota > Gammaproteobacteria > Chromatiales > Chromatiaceae > JAEHCY01. Next base: position 11,923 of record CAZFHV010000044.1, read on the forward strand.
AGGCCCCTGATTGCTCTATAAATTCTACCGGAGAGTTCGACTTCATCACCCCATCAGTACCCGAGTTCTCGGAAGATGCCGCGCTGCCGCATAGCCTAACAGGTTAAACCTTTCACCCGGCCCCTGTCGCCGGGGGTCTAGCCCCCGAAAACACGTGCCAGGCAAGCGCCAATCATTGGCGCGGTGGCCACCGAAGCGCCCCCCACGGAGTCCGCTCCCCGATGGCAAGGGTGGGTGCGGGGCTGCGCGGACCATAGGAGGTTGAGGCCTCGGGAGACTCGAGGGAGAGGCCGCCGCTAGGGTTACCCCGGCTCAGGTGCAGGCTGGTGCGGCCTGGGCCCCCACGCAGACGTGGCGGTCGATGCCCGCCTCGGCCATGGCCACGGCCCGGAAGATAGCGCGGCCCTTGTTCAGGGTCTCCTGCCATTCGAGCTCCGGGACCGAGTCTGCCACCACGCCGGCTCCCGCCTGGATGTGCAGCAGGCCGTCCTGGATGACCGCGGTGCGGATGGCGATGGCGGTGTCCATGTTGCCGTTCCAAGACAGGTAGCCCACCGCCCCGGAGTAGATGCCGCGCTTGACCGGCTCCAGCTCGTCGATGATCTCCATGGCGCGGATCTTGGGGGCCCCCGAGACGGTACCCGCCGGGAAGGTGGCCCGCAGGACGTCGATGGCGCTCATGTCCCCGGCGAGCTCCCCCACCACGTTGGAGACGATGTGCATCACGTGGGAGTAGCGCTCCACGATCATGCGGTCGGTGACCCGCACCGTACCCACCTTGGCCACCCGGCCCACGTCGTTGCGCCCCAGGTCGATCAACATCAGGTGCTCGGCCAGCTCCTTGGGATCGGCCAGGAGCTCCGCCTCCAGGGCCTGGTCCTCGGCCTCGGTGCGGCCGCGGCGACGGGTGCCGGCGATGGGGCGCACCGTGACCACCCCCTCCTCCAGCCGGGTGAGGATCTCGGGCGAGGACCCCACGATGTGGAACCCGCCCAGGTCCAGGTAGTACATGTAGGGGGAGGGGTTGAGCCCGCGCAGGGCCCGGTAGAGGTCCAGCGGCGGGGCCTGGTAGGGGATGGAGAGGCGCTGGGAAAGCACCACCTGCATGCAGTCCCCCTCCAGGATGTAGTCCTTGATGCGCGCCACCGCCTGCTTGAAGCCCGCCTCGGTGAAGCCGGAGACGAAGTCGGCCTCGCTCACGGTGCGCGGGGGCCCGCAGCGGCGCGGTGGGGTGGCGCTCTGCATGCGCGCCACCAGCTCCAGGATGCGCGCCTCGCCCTTGGCCAGGGTGTCGCCGGCGCTGGGGTCGAGGTGGACGATGAGGTAGATGCGGCCGCTGAGGTTGTCGAACACCACCAGCTCGTCGGAGACCAGGAGCAGGATGTCCGGGGTGCCGATGGGGTCCGGGTTGGGACAGACCGCCAGCTTGGGCTCGATGTAGCGGATGGTGTCGTAGCCGAAATAGCCCACCAGGCCACCGGTGATGCGGGGCAGGTGGGGATGCTCCGCCACCCGGAACCGCCGCTGGAAGTCCTCGATCCAGCCCAGTGGGTCCGGGGTATGGGTCTCCTCGACCACGACCCCGTCCCGCTCGAGGCGCACCCGGTGCCCCTCCACCCGCACCAGGGTGCGGCAGGGCAGGCCGATGATGGAATAGCGTCCCCACTTCTCCCCGCCCTGCACCGACTCGAAGAGGTAGGAGTAGGGACCCTCCGCCAGCTTGAGGTAGACGCTCAGGGGGGTGTCGAGGTCGGCGAGGACCTCGCATACCAGGGGTATGTGGTTGTAGCCCTGGGCGGCGAGGGCGGCGAACTGTTCGGGGGACATGGATCGGGTTCCCTGGGAGGTCAGCGCAATCGAGACGCCGCGCCGCGGGAGACCCTCGCCGGCGAAGGGCCAAGTCCGGGGCTCATGCGCGGCCCGCCAGGGGGCTGGCGACCTCGGCCTTGGTGGGTCCAAGCAGGGCGGGCAGCTCGCTCAGGGACTCGATCACCGCGTCCGGCGCCGCGGTGCGGATGTCGAGACCGTGGTTGTAGCCATGGCTCACGCAGACGATGGCCCCGAAGGCCGCGGCGCGGGCGGCACGCACGTCGCTGACGGAGTCCCCCACCATGAGGGCCTCCTCGGGCGGCACCCCGAGCTGCCCGGCGGCGTAGAGCAGTGGGGCCGGGTGGGGCTTCTTCTCCGGGAGGGTGTCGCCGCTGACCACGAAGAGGAAGAAGTCCCGGATACCCAGCGCCCGCAGCAGGGGCTCGGTGAACTGGGCCGCCTTGTTGGTGACGCAGGCGAGGGGATAGCCGGCCCAGCTCAGGTAGGCGAGCCCCTCCCGCACCCCGGGGAAGAGCCGGGAGCGCACCGCGGTGTTGGCCTCGTACAACCCCAGGAAGATGGGCAGGGCACGGGCGAAGTCCGCCTCGCTAGGCTCCCCCTCCAGGGTCCCGGTGAGGGCGCGCTTCACCAGTCGCTCCACCCCGTTGCCCACCCAGTCGCGCACCAGAGCCTCCCCCCAAGGGGGACGTCCGAGCCGCTCCATCATGCGATCCACGCAATAGGCCAGGTCCGGGACGCTGTCCACCATCGTCCCGTCCAGGTCCACGAGAATCATCTTGGGCCGCAGCATGGGCGATCCTCCACCTCTGACCCCTTGATCAGCGCCTCACCGAGGCCAGGGCGGCGCGCATCTCGGCGAGGATGCTGTCGTAGCGGTGGGGGTCGCTTGGCTTGGCCTTGCCGAAGATCCCCGAGCCGGAGACGAAGGTATCGGCCCCCGCGGCCTTGATCTCGGCGATGTTGTCGGCCTTGACCCCACCGTCGATCTCCAGGCGGATCGGCAACCCAGACTCGTCGATGAGCTTGCGCACCTGCTGGAGCTTGGTCAGGGCCGAGGGGATGAAGCTCTGGCCCCCGAAACCCGGGTTGACCGACATCAGCAGGATCATGTCCAGCTTGTCGAGCACGTAGTCCAGGTGGCTCAGGGGGGTGGCGGGGTTGAGCACCAGGCCGGACTTGCAGCCCTCGCTGCGGATCAGTTGCAGGGTGCGGTCGGTGTGCTCGCTGGCCTCCGGGTGGAAGGTAATGTAGGTGGCCCCCGCGGCGGCGAAGTCCCCCACGATGCGGTCCACCGGTTTCACCATCAGATGCACGTCGATGGGCGCGGTAACCCCGTGCTTGCGCAGGGCCTCGCACACCAGGGGGCCGATGGTGAGGTTGGGGACATAGTGGTTGTCCATCACGTCGAAGTGGACGATGTCCGCCCCGGCAGCCAGGACGTTGTCCACCTCCTCGCCCAGCTTGGCGAAGTTGGCCGAGAGGATGGAGGGTGCGATCAGATCGTCGACCATGCGTGTCTCTCCCCAGTGGGAGAGCCCGCTCGCCCCCCCTACAACAGCAGAAAACCCAGATGAGGCGGGTAAAGGTACTCGAAAGCGCCCCGTATTTCAGCCGGAATCCTCAAGCGGGCACCCCCCGCGCCGCCCGGATCATCTCGTAGGCCTTGCGGATCTCGTGGGTCTTCTGGGCCGCGAGCTTCATCATCTCCTCGGGCAGACCCTTGGCCACCAGTTTGTCTGGATGATGCTGGCTCATCAGGCGTCGGTAGGCGCGGGTGACCTCCTCGTCCGTGGCCTCGGGGGCTACACCGAGCACCGCGTAGGCGTCCCCCAGGGCGGGACGCGAGGGTGGCTCGGCGCGGCGGCCCGCACCGGCACCGCCCCCGGCCTCGGTGAAGCGGTGCTGGAGGCGCACCAGCTCCTCCAGTCCGCGAAACAGCACCTGCGAGACCCCCAGCCGGTCGCAGATGTGCAGCAGAATGCGCTCCTCGATGGGGTCGAGGCGGCCGTCCGCGTAGGCGGCCTGGAGCTGGATCTCCACGAACATCTGGAGCAGGGTCTTGCGTCGGTGGGCCTCGGTCCGGAGCTGGTCGAGCAGGGGGTCGAGCTGGAATCTGGGGGCCTTGCCTTCCTCGAAGAGGCGCATCGCCGCGTGTCGCAGCTCCGGGGATAGGTCCATCTGCCCCATCACCGCCTCCGCGAGCGCGATCTCCTGCTCGGAGACCCGCCCGTCCGCCTTGGCCAGGTGGCCCATCACCGAGAAGGTGGCGGTGAAGAAGGCGGTCTGCACCCGCTCGCGGCTGCCCCGCTCGAAGGGCTCCGCCCCCGCGGCGCGCCGACCCACGCCCTTGTCGAAATTGTGGCCGAGCACCGCCCCCAGCAGCGCCCCGATGGGTCCGCCGAGCACGTAGCCGAAGGCCCCTCCCAATAGCTTGCCCCACCAGGACACTTTAGGCTCCTTCTCCTTCAGAATCCGCTTTCACTTGCCCTTAAGGTACTGATCATCGCTGAAGGAGTACACCCAATCGGGCCGGTACAGCACCAGCAGGGTGAGGAGCCAGCCGTTGAGCATCGCCTCGGGTAGGAACATCAGCGGAAAGAACGGCAGGACGCTCTCCCGCAGCAGGGCGAAGCTGTAGGCACCGCTCGCCACCAGCAGCCCCGTCGCCAGGTAGCCGCTGGCCAGGGCCACCAGTCCCCCGGTGAGAAAGCCGTTGACCAGGACGTAGACGAAGAAGTGCTTGGGGAGGTACCAGCGGATCAGCACCAGGAGCACCTGGGTAAGGGTCACCGGCAGCACCCCGGTGATGAGGGCGTTGACGCCGAGGCCCCCCCAGCCCTGGCCCGTGTTAAGGGTCTCCCCCACCAGGGCCAGGCTGGTGGCGAGGATGGCCAGGGACCAGCCGAACATGAGGGTGAGGGTGGTGACCCCGAGCAGGTGAAAGGACAGCCCCGGCTGCACCCCCACGCGCAGGTGCCATAGCACCAGCAGTGCCACCACCGAGCCGAGGAAGACGCGGAGCTGCTCCGCCTGGCGCAGTTTCCACCAGGGGGCGATGCGCACCGCGAGCCCCAGGGCGACCCCGTAGAGGACCCAGAAGGCCCCCTGTGTCAGACAGGAGAACAGGCTGCCCTGCACTTCCACCGCGTGTCACCCCTACCCCTACCAGCCCCTGGCAACCGTTGCCCTCGATCCGGGGGTCTGCAACACTCCCCTCCCGAAAGCCTTCCCCTCAGGAGCCCCCATGGAAACCCGTCCCCTCGGCCGGACCGGCTTGCAGGTCAGCGTCCTGGGCCTCGGCACCATGACCTTCGGCGAGCAGAACACCGAGGCCGAAGCCCACGCCCAGCTCGATCGCGCCCTGGCGGCGGGCATCAACCTCGTCGACACCGCCGAGATCTACCCGGTTCCACCCCGCGCCGAGACCCACGGGCGCACCGAGCAGTTCATCGGCAGCTGGCTCGCCAAGCGCCGCTGCCGCGACCGGGTGGTGCTGGCCACCAAGGTGGCCGGCCCCGGCGAGTGGCTCCCCTACCTGCGGGGCGGCCACAACCGCCTCGACCGCGCCAACATCGAAGCGGCGCTCCACGAGAGTTTGCAGCGCCTGCATACCGACGTCATCGATCTTTATCAGCTCCACTGGCCCGATCGGCAGACCAACTTCTTCGGCAAGCTGGGCTATGAGCACGACCCCGCCGACCAGGCCGTCCCGCTGCTCGAAACCCTCGGGGTGCTCGACGACCTGGTACGGGCGGGCAAGATCCGCTACGTGGGCCTCTCCAACGAGACCCCTTGGGGGCTGATGCGCTGCCTGACCCTGGCCGACCACCAGGGGCTGCCCCGCCCGGTCAGCATCCAGAACCCCTACAACCTGCTCAATCGTACCTTCGAGGTCGGACTCTCGGAGATCGCCCTGCGGGAGGACTGTGGGCTCCTCGCCTACTCACCCCTCGCCTTCGGGGTGCTCTCGGGCAAGTACCTCGGCGGGGCGCGCCCGCCCGGAGCCCGCCTGACCCTCTTCCAGCGCTTCCAGCGCTACTCCAATCCCGAGGGCCAGCGGGCGGCGTCGGCCTACGTGGACCTCGCCCGGCGCTGGGGCCTGGACCCGGCCCAGATGGCCCTGGCCTGGGTCGCCAATCGGCCCTTCGTCACCAGCACCCTGCTGGGAGCCACCCGCCTGGACCAGCTCGAGAGCGACCTCTCGAGCATCCAGCTCCGACTCCCCGTGGGTCTGCTGGCGGAGATCGAGGCGATCCATCGCGACCAACCCAACCCCTGTCCCTAGCGGCCGGGACCGGGACCACCCCTGCGGCCCTCCTCGGGCGGATGCCTTCGGAAACCACCCATGAGCTTCATCGACACCCCGAACGCCTACCCCTACCGCTGGTACCTCCGTCCCCTGCTGGCCCTGATGCGCCGGCGCCTGGGCCGCTTGCCCGAGTCCGTGCGGCTGTGGGCGCGGTTACCCCTGGCCTTCCTCGGTTTCCAGTTGATGCATCGGGCCCTGGAGGGTCGCGGCTCGCCCCTGGACGGTCGGCTGCGGGCCCTGGTCCGTACCCAGATCGCCCAGATCAATAGCTGCCTGTTCTGCGTGGACCTCAATGCCTCCCAGGCCCTGGAGCGGGGTGCCACCGGGGCCCAGCTCCAGGCGCTGGGGAGCTTCCGCGAGTCGCCGCTGTTCACCCAAGGGGAGAAGGCCGCCTTCGCCTACGCCGAAGCGATCACCGCCGCAGGGGTCTCGGTGGACCCGGCCCTCATCGAGAGGCTGCGCGAGGTCTATGGCGACGAGGGGGTCGTCGCCCTCGCGGCCCTGGTGGCGCACCAGAACCTGTCCGCCAAGTTCAACGCCGCCCTGGGCGTACCGGCGGAGGGCTATTGCCAGGTCGGCGGGGCGGCGGGCTCGACAGTGCCCTCCGCCTCGGCCTAGTCTCCCGCAACTGGTTCCCAACCTCGGAAGCCCCAGCATGATCCCAAACCGCACCGCCGGTGTGGCCGCCCTCGGGCGGCTCGCCCTCCTCGGCCTGACGCTGGTCCTCTGCGGCGGCAAGCCCGCCCTGGCGGTGCCCAAGGTGGGGACCCTCGAAGAGGTGGCCCGCTTGCCCGTCCGCCCCTTCGACAAGCCATCGGGCGTGCAACTGATGGAAGTCATCCCTCCCGACGGTTACAGCCCCTGGCCGGATGCCCGCGTCCAGAGCACCGCGGAGTCCCACTCCGAGGATCGCCTCGACAGCCCCCTCGGCATCGCCCAGGACGGCGCGGGTCGGCTCTGGGTGGTGGACATGGGCCTCAACCTGGGCAAGACACGCCTCTGGGCCTTCGACATCGCCACCGGCAAGCTCGCAAAGAAGATCGACCTGCCCGCGGCCGTGGCCCCCAAGGGGGCCTTCCTTCAGGACCTGGTGGTGGACGCCGCCCGCGGCTGGGTCTACCTCGCCGACATCGCCCCCCCGGCCCTGGTGGCGGTGGACATCAATCACGGCTGGGCCCGCCGCTTCGCCGCCTCCAAGACCCTGGAGCCGGAGCCCCAGGCGGTGATGCGGGTGGACGGCAAGCCCACCCTGTTCGGTGGCAAGCCCGCCAGCGTGGGTGTGGATCCCCTCACCCTCTCCAAGGATGGCGAGACGCTGTTCTTCGGCGCCATGAACGGTACCCATTGGTATGCCTTGCCGACCCGGCGGCTTCGCGAGGCCGCCACCGATGAGGACATCGCCGCCGCCATCCGCCTGGTGGGGCGGAAGCCCCTCTCCGACGGGGCGGCCACGGACGATGCGGGCAACCACTTCTTCACCAACCTCAACGCCAACGGCGTCGACCGGCTCGATACCAAGGGGAACCTTCGTCCCCTGGTGCGGGACAAGCGCCTGTCCTGGCCCGCCAAGGGCCGCCCGCCTTACCGGGTGCTGCGGGTCTGGACCGGCACCGGCGGCAATGAGCGCCACTGAGGGACCGAAGGGCGGGTGTCCTGTCCCCCTCGGTCCTGGACAGCGGCGAAGTGCTCGGACGGTTCCCGGCACACCTGGGGCAGCCCCAGAAAAGCGGCGACCGGACTACAGGTACCCGCTTGATTGTACTCTTGTTTATGGCGCGACCGGACGGAATCGAACCCCCGACCCACTGGTTCGAAGCCAGCTACCTAACCGATCTTTGTCACCAACCCTGAACCGCCCCGAGAATTTCGGAGGCTCGGTGGTGTGAGTCACGCCGCCAGAGCG